>JANXWZ010000033.1 GCA_025350865.1 Rhodanobacteraceae bacterium | reverse complement strand
AGTCGGGGCGACAGGACGGCGTTAGAACTTTTCTTGACTGGCCTGCATGCGTGGAGCAAAGGATTAGCAACACTGGTGGACGACTGAAAACATGCGATGGATAGATGTTACGTCAAATTGAGTCGCCTCAGCGAATTGTTTCTCCGTGAATAATCGTAGCCTAAACTATTGAGTCCCCTTCCCAAACCAGCTGGAGTCAATCTATTTCTTGACAGAGTCCAATGTCGCCCCTAAGATAGTGAAATGAACAACAATTCAGTTGAAATCCTTCACAAACACGGTGTCCATATCACGGCTCATCGCTTAGCGGTGCTACGGGCAGTGGCGGGGCGACCCCATTGCACGGCGGACGACATTGCCAAGCAGATTCGCACCGAAATTGGTGCCATCTCGCGACAGGCGGTGTACGACGCATTGGGAATCCTGGCCGAGAAGGGCATCATCCGGCGGATTCAGCCCGCCCGTTCGCCGGCTCTTTACGAGGACCGTGTAGGCGACAACCACCACCACTTGATTTGTCGCGCCTGCGGAAAAACCGTCGACGTCGACTGCTCGGTCGGCGACGCTCCATGCCTGACCCCTGCCGACACTTCAGGTTATCAGATCGATGAGGCGGAAGTGATCTTCTGGGGCACATGTCCGGAATGTCTCGCGACAAGTCGGGGATCAGCCCAAGACTAAACACCAACAAAGCAATACCTCGAAATTAGAGCAAACAACTTTCAGATCAACCCTAAGGAAAACGCATATGTCCACTGAAGCGAAATGCCCCTTCCGCCACGCCGCTGGCGGCGGCACGTCGAACCGAGACTGGTGGCCGAACGAGTTGAAGCTCGAACTCCTGCACCAGCATTCCTCTAAGTCCAATCCGATGAGCGAGGACTTCAATTACGCGGAGGAGTTCAAAAGCCTCGATCTGGCGGCGGTGGAGAAAGATCTGGCCGCGCTCATGACCGACTCACAGGATTGGTGGCCAGCAGACTTCGGCCACTACGGTCCGTTATTCATTCGCATGGCCTGGCACAGTGCCGGCACTTACCGCACGGGTGACGGTCGCGGGGGCGCGGGTCGGAGTCAGCAGCGTTTCGCCCCGCTCAACAGTTGGCCGGACAACGTCAATCTGGACAAGGCGCGTAGGCTTCTCTGGCCAATCAAGCAGAAGTATGGCCGAAAGATTTCCTGGGCCGACCTGATAGTCCTGACCGGCAACGTCGCCCTCGAAACGATGGGATTTAAGACGTTCGGCTTTGGCGGAGGTCGCGCGGACGTGTGGGAACCCGATCGTGACATCTATTGGGGTGCCGAAAATACGTGGCTCGGCGGCGACATTCGCTACAAGCACGGTTCAGAGGGCGTTGTCAAGGGGGGTGGCGTGCTCGTGTCCGACGACGATGCGGATGGGGACATGCACAGTCGCAAGCTCGAGAATCCGCTGGCTGCGGTGCAGATGGGCCTGATTTACGTCAACCCCGAAGGGCCTGACGGCAATCCCGATCCGGTCGCGTCGGCAAACGACATCCGCGAAACCTTCGGCCGCATGGCCATGAACGATGAGGAAACCGTGGCGCTGATCGTGGGCGGTCATAGCTTCGGCAAGACCCACGGGGCTGCCCCGGCGTCGAATGTGGGTGTCGAGCCGGAAGCGGCTGGCCTCGAAGCCCAGGGTTTCGGCTGGAAGAACAGCTTCGGCACGGGCAAAGGCGGCGACACAATCACCAGCGGGCTGGAAGTCACTTGGACTACCACGCCCACGAAGTGGAGTAACAACTACCTTGAAAACTTGTTTGGCTTTGAATGGGAACTGACGAAGAGCCCGGCCGGCGCGCAACAATGGAAACCGAAGAATGGCGCTGGCGTTAACATGATACCGGACGCCCATGACCCGGCGAAGCGTCACGTGCCGACGATGCTGACCACCGACCTTGCACTTCGGCTCGACCCGGAGTACGCGAAGATCTCGCTGCGATTCCTGGAGCATCCGGAACAGTTGGCCGACGCGTTTGCCAGGGCGTGGTTCAAGCTGACGCATCGTGACATGGGACCGCGTACGCGGTATCTCGGGCCTGAGGTTCCTGAGGAAGTGCTCCTCTGGCAGGACCCCATTCCCGAGGTGAATCATCCCTTGATTGACACGCAGGACATCGCTTCCTTGAAGGGTAAAATCCTGAGTTCCGGTCTGTCCGTCTCGGAGCTGGTTTCCACCGCTTGGGCTTCGGCGTCCACGTTCCGTGGTTCCGACAAGCGCGGCGGTGCAAACGGGGCCCGTATTCGCCTGGCACCGCAGAAGGATTGGGAAGCCAATCAGCCTGCCCAACTCGCAAACGCGCTGAAGACTCTGAAGGACATCCAACGTGCATTCAACGGAGCCCAGTCCGTTGGCAAGAAAGTCTCTCTGGCCGACGTGATCGTATTGGCCGGTTGCGCAGGCGTCGAGAAGGCTGCGAAAAATGCCGGTCACGAGGTTGCGATTCCCTTCACGCCGGGACGCATGGATGCCTCGCAGGAGCAAACCGATGCGGCCTCCTTCGCCATGCTCGAACCCATCGCAGACGGCTTCCGCAATTATCTCAAGGGCAAGTACAGCGTGTCAGCCGAAGCTCTGCTGGTTGATAAAGCACAATTACTGACCCTGACCGCACCCGAAATGACGGTGCTCGTGGGAGGCATGCGCGTCCTGAAGACCAACTTCGGAGGGACGCAGCACGGTGTCTTCACCAAGAGACCGGAGGCGCTCACGAACGACTACTTCGTGCACCTGCTCGACATGAGCACGGAGTGGAAGCCGGTTTCAAAAGACACGGACTTGTTTGAGGGCCGCGATCGCAAAACGGGTGAACTCAAATGGACCGGCACGCGAATCGACCTCGTCTTCGGTTCAAACTCCCAGCTCCGCGCCCTGGCGGAACTCTATGGAAGTTCTGACGCGGAGAAGAAGTTCGTCCACGACTTTGTCGCGGCTTGGAATAAAGTAATGAATCTCGATCGGTTCGACCTTGCCTAATCTTCGCATCAACGACTTTTATAGTCACTGATCGGAGGCGAAAAACGGTCGGCTAACAACCCGTTCCAGCGGACAGCTTATTGCTCCCGCTGGAACGGAATAGTTCGCTGGCTCAGTGTGGCCTCCACATTGAAGTACTGCCAACGTAGAAGCCTGGACGATGTCAACCGAACCGAAAAGACTAGATCCCGTCGTCAGTTACTTCCGCAACCAACGACCGGATTTGATGTTACAAAGAGTCGGGGCGACGGGATTTGAACCGATCCGCGAACGTCCATTTCCTCCAATTTGCTACTCGCCTCGTTGACGGTTCGCAAGCTACGGTAAGGCACACCAAGGGCGATCAGGTAGACGGGTTCGGGGGCGTTGTCTCTG
>JANXWZ010000208.1 GCA_025350865.1 Rhodanobacteraceae bacterium | reverse complement strand
CGCGAGCGCGGAGTCACCGTCCACGGCACAACCGGAACCGTCCTCATCGATCGCGGCGGCTACGAGATCTACGACCTCAACGGCAAGATGAAGGATGAGTATAAAGTCGGCAAGTCCAGCAGCAGCGCGGACACCGTCGGGCGCGATTCCATGACCGACGCCCACTTCGCCAACATGATCGCAGCTATCCGCACCGGCGAAGCGCTCCACTCGCCCATCGAAGTCGCCAACGTCTCCGTCACCATGGTGCAGCACTCCAACATCGCCTGGCGCGTCGGCCGCGAGCTTCACCTCGACAACAAAACCGGCCACATCCTCAACGATCCCGAAGCCATGAAGCTGTGGGGACGCGACTACGAAAAGGGATGGGAGCCCACTGTCTAATCGCTGACTTTTACCTCCGGACAGCGTAGAGTACCGCCATGACGTCTTTGCTCGCGCTCGCCTTCCTGCTCGCCCAGTTCACCCATGAGGTGCCGAAGTATGCGGTCCTCAAGCAGCCAGAGGTGCGCTATTCGGTCCAGCCGGAGGTGAGCGTCTGCAATCTCGTGCCACCTTTCAAATTAGCCGCGACCATGGCCATCACGGTGGACGTCAAAGGCAATCCCCAACACGTCCATATCACCAAGTCCAGCGGCAACAAGTGTTTCGATCAGCAGACCGTCGCCGCCGGCAACCACTACCGCTTCGCCCCCGCCTTGAAAGAGGGCCACCCGATTCTGTCCGCCGTCACCATCGGCGTCACCTTCGGCCGCGACAGAGAAAAATACTAAAGCCGACTGTCATCCCGAGCGAAGTTGAAGCACCCCGATGATGCGAGTCCCGCCCAATACGACGCCCTAACTCCCCATTCCTGCCTTAGAATCGTCACACCCACATGGCGACTCGAATCCTGGCCTCTCTCTTCCTCGCAGCCCTCGCGCTCCCCACTCCCGCCCAGCACCTCACCGCCGACGGCGCACCCCAGACCTTCCACTTTCTGACCGAGCAATACTTCGACGAGTACTTCGGCTTCAACCCCACCGCCGGAACCGCCGCCGGCTTCCACCGCTACGACGTTGAGCTCGATGACTTTAGTGCCGCCAGCATCGCCAATCAGGTCGCCTGGCTTCACTCCGTCGATAAGAAGCTCGCGCCGATCGACCCCAAGGCGCTCGATGCCGCGGACGCCGCCGACCTCCAGATTCTAGTCAACAGCATCCACTCCCAACTGCTCTCGCTCGAAACCATCCGTCTCTGGGAGAAGAATCCCGACACCTACTCCACCGGCATCACCAACGCGGCGTTTACCATCATGGAGCGCGAGTACGCCTCCGCCAACATCCGCCTCCGCTCCGTCGTCAGCCGCGAACAGAAGATGCCGCAGGTCCTGCTCGACGCCCGCAAGAACCTCAAGAACCCACCACGCATCTACACCGAAATCGCGCTCCAGCAGGTCGACGGCGACATCAGCTTCTTCCAGAACGATGTCCCTGCCGCCTTCACATCCGCCACCGACGACAAGGCCAAAGCCGACTTCGCCCGCACCAACGCCGCGGTTATCCAGGCCCTCAAAGACTACGCCGCCTGGCTGAAATCCGACCTGCTCCCTCGCTCCAACGGCGACTACAAACTAGGCGCCGACACCTACGCCAAAAAGCTCCTCTACGACGAGATGGTCGACATCCCGCTCGACCATCTGCTCGAAGTCGCCTATACCGACCTCCACAAGAATCAGGCCGACTTCGCCCGCATCGCCAAAGAGGTCGACCCCGCCAAAACCCCGCAGCAAGTCCTCGCCGAACTAGGCGCCCTCCACCCCGCGCCCGACCAGCTGCTTAACACCTTCCAGCAGACCTTCAACTCGCTCACGTCGTTTATCCGCGACCATCACATCATCACCATCCCCTCGAACGTCCAACCAGTCCTTGAAGAGACGCCGCCCTTCGAGCGCGCCACCACCTTCGCCTCCATGGATTCGCCCGGCCCCTTCGAGACCCATAGCACCAAGGCCTACTTCAACGTAACGCTGCCCGAAAAAGACTGGCCCGCTGCCAAAACCGCCGACTACATGACCGCCTTCAACGTCGGCACCATCGTCTCGACGTCCGTCCACGAGGCCTTCCCCGGCCACTATGTCCAGTTCCTCTACAGCACGGTCTTCCCCTCCAAAATCCGCAAGCTGATCGGTGCCAACACCAACATCGAGGGCTGGGCCCATTACTGCGAACAGATGATGATCGAAGCTGGCTACGCAGCTGCGCCACCCGACGCCACCCCTGACCAGGTCAAGCAGGCTCGCCTCATCCACCTCGGCCAGCTCCAGGACGCGCTGCTCCGCGACGCCCGCTTCGTCGTCGCCATCAAGCTCCACACAGGCCAACTCACCTTCGACCAGGCCGTGGACTTCTTCGTCACCGAAGGCTACCAGCCCCACGAAACCGGCCTTGTCGAAACTAAGCGCGGCACCGCCGACGCCACGTACCTCTACTACACCGTCGGCAAGCTCCAGATCATGAAGCTTCGCGACGACCTCAAGAAGAAGCAAGGCGCCGCCTTCTCGCTCCAGCAGTTCCACGACACCTTCCTCAAACAAGGCCCCATGCCGCTGAAGCTGATCCGCAAAGCCATGCTCCACGACGACTCGCCAACGCTGTAGCCCTTTTGTTTGTCATCCCGTTAGGGATTTGCTTCTGCACTTGATCGTTGGTTCTTCGGGATTAGCGTGGGGCTTTAGCCCCACGAATACAGCCATGAAATCAAAGGGGCTTTAGCCGCGGGTCTTCCATCCGCAGCGGCTGCAATGCTCCGGGTGCCCCATTCATCGCAGCCTCATCGCGATGAGTGGGCGATCGCGAAGCGAATCCTCTCGCAATGACCCCAAATAATGCCATTTAGAATGGTAAAATACCATTCATGAATGCCATCGCTGAAATCGACCAGCTCGAAAGCAGCCAAACCACGACGGAGATCGACAAGGCCGGACGCCTCGTGATCCCTAAAAAGATCCGCGAGTCGCTTCATCTTGTGGCAGGAACCCGGGTCACCATCAAACGTCAGGGCGAAGACATTGTGATCTCTGCCGAACCTCAGGCGCGCGGCTTGTACATGGACAGGGGAACCCTGGTATACGATCCCGGCCCCGCTCCCCCCTCCAACACAGTGGACTGGATCAGGCGAGACCGAGAAGAGCGTTTGAACTCCATCGGTCGGCGTGGATAGAAGCCATTGATATACGTCGACACCTCAACATTGGTAGGCGCATCTACGCCATCCGATTATCGTCACCAGGCCTGCCTGCAAGCGTTACAAGCCGTCGACCAGGGTGGCGGAGCCTGCTCCGCGCATTCCCTGGCTGAGTTCTACTCCGTCATGTCCGGAAGGCCGAGACCGCTTAAGATTCCGCCTTTTGCCGCAGCCCAGATGTCGGACTCCTTCCGTCGCCGCTTCAAGATCGTCACTCTGACTGCGGACGAGTACCTCGCTGCCGTCCACACGGCCGCAGAGGCGGGCGAGAGTGGCGGAGCTATCTTCGACTGCGTCCACCTCGCGTGTGCCCGCAAGGTCGGAGCCACGCGAATTCTCACTCTCGATGTCGCAGACTTCCGCCGGTTGGCCCCCGATCTCGCATCGATCATTGTGGCTCCATAGCCCCATCCCCCAAAATCGCCATCCCCAAATCCCCCACTCGTCCTTCGTCCGGTAACCTCGGCTTGTTACCATAGTCCACGAAGTTAACTCCCTTTACACGAGAAGAAGATCTCCTCCATGGCACACCAGAAAATCCGCAAAGCAGTCTTCCCCGCCGCCGGCATGGGAACCCGTTTCCTTCCCGCCACCAAGGCCACTCCTAAAGAGATGCTCTGCCTCGTCGACAAGCCGCTCATCCAGTACGGCGTTGAAGAAGCCGTAGCCGCCGGCTGCACGGAGATCATCCTGATCTCCTCCCGCGGCAAGACCACCATGGAAGACCACTTCGACTCCAACCCCGAGCTCGAAGCCTCGCTGCTTGCCAAGAACAAGACCGCACTTCTCGAAATTGCACGCTCGGTCTCCAGGCTTGCCAAGGTCACCGTCACCCGCCAGCCCGAGCCCCTCGGCCTCGGCCACGCCGTGTTGATGGCAAAGGAGATCGTCGGCAACGAGCCCTTCGCCGTCATTCTGCCCGACGACATCGTAGACGCTGACATCGCCTGCATGCGTCAGATGGTCGAAGCCTTCAATGAAACCGGCTGCAGCATCCTCGGCTCCGAAGTCGTCGAAGGCGACGCCATCTCCGCCTACGGCTGTCTCGACTGCACCCCGCTCGCCTCGAACCCGCGCCTGCTTGAAGTCAAGAACATGGTCGAGAAGCCCGCACCCGGCACCCAGCCCTCGCAGAACGCCATCATCGGCCGCTACATCCTTACCCCGCGCATCTTTGAGATGATCGAAAACATCACCCCCGGCGCCGGCGGCGAGCTCCAACTTACCGACGCCATCAAGGCCCTGCTCCAGCACGAGAAGGTCTACGGCTACAGCTACATCGGCAAGCGCCACGACGCCGGCGACAAGCAGGGCTTCCTCCGCGCCACCGTCGAACTCGGCCTGAAACACCCCAAACTAGGCTCCGACCTCCGCGCCTGGCTCAAGTCCCAAACTTTCTAACGCTCTCTTGTTTGTCATCTCGTAGGGATCTGCGTTTGTTTTCCCTATGCTCCCACGAACTCTCCGGGTGCCCCATCTCAATTGCAGGTCCATCGCGATTGAGGTGGGGTTTCCACTTTAAACAAACAAGGGCCAGCGACACGCTGACCCTTTCCCGTTCGCGTTTAAGACGGTAGCTTCCGGCATCCGTCACGCGATAACTTGTGTAACGAACCGTACTTTATAGTCCACTCAAGGCAACTCGCCATACGTCGAAAGTGTTATCAAAACAAAAGACTTAATCAACCCCTTAAAGGAAAATCCTGCAAAAACACCAGCAAATCCGCTGTCAAGCAAAATAGTTTGTCATGCCACCGTATGCTATTCATTCCATTCCACTTATGCAATAAAATAGATTGCATGATCACTCCGCCCAACCTGCTATTCTAAGAACAGGATTGAAAACGGCCACAGCGACAGCCCGACGCCTCGTTCTTAGCTGAAAGCTGACAGCTCAAAAACTCATAGCTGATCAATCGTTTTCTCGCACAGCCAGCCCTGAATCTCAGACTTGATCCCATACTTCTCTATCTAAGTCCCTATCTATCCGGACTTTACATACTTTTGGGGGGAGGGGGGAGGGGTCAGCGCCAGATCTACTCCGTAGTCCCGCTCTGAAAGATCTGCTCCGCGACCGCACCAATCACCCGGTACAGCGCAAATTGCCTGGAATTCTGGCCCCGCATCTCGAACAGCAGCGAAGCCCGGTTCGACGCCTCCGCATCCACCACATCCACCAGCCGCATCCACGGCGCCCGGTCCAGGTGCTTCGAATCCGTAACGCTCGCCAGCGCAACCTTGGGCTCCGCCGCCCCGTCGCGCTGCGCTACTACCGACACATACCGGGTCGCCCCATCAACACCGGGCGACGTCGCCGTGTAAACAAACGTAGCCGCACCACCGTAGCTCAACGTGAAACCGCGCAGTTGCTCATCGGCCAACGCAACCGGAGCGGGAGGAGGAGGCGGTGGAGGAGCCACCGGCTTCTTCCCGCGAACTGCAGGCTTCACCGGAGCCGGAGCAGGCGTGGCAGGCGCAATGACCGGCCCTGGCATGTCGTACTTCGCCAGCCGGACCCGCGCAATCTGCTGCAGCTTGGCCATTATGTCCACACGTTCTGCTTCGCTGTCCCACTGACGGTTAAAGTCGTGCTCTGGCCGGTCGGCGGCATCCGAGACCGCTACCCGCTGCGCCATACCGGCAGGCAAACCGCTTAGCGGCGGAATGCCTTTGACATTTGCCCCGCTCGAAGGCGCGCCGCGCTGCAGCGTCGGCCGGTCCGGATCGTCGTTCAGCGACCCAACCGCGTTCGCTACCGACGGAAGATCCTGGGGCCGCTTTTGGCCCTTGCCCTGGGGCGGTGCCGTGCGCTTCTTCAGCGTGGGCCGATCGGCATCATCACTGGAGTCTGTGGAAGAAACCGTGCCCGCATCGGAATCAGGAGTTCTGCGCCGCATTGTCGGCTTGTTCTTATCATCCGCTGAAGCCGAAGAGTCAGCCGGAGTGGAATCCGCAGCCGAAGTGTCAGGCGGGTCTGAACGCCGCCTCATGGTCGGCCGATCCGGATCGTCGGCGGGAGGCTTAGCCGAAGAATCTGCCGTAGCCGTCGAGTCCGTCCGCCGGCGCATCGTCGGGCGGTCGGCGTCATCAGCAGCCTTGGTGTCGGTGCCTGTGGCCTTCGTGTCCGAGTCGCCGGTCCTGTTTCCCAGCTTCGGCTTGCTCCCACCGCTGGCCACAATCTGCGGTAACGGGCCGCTCTTCCTGGCGGCCAGCACTGGAGCCTGCGCCGCAGGCTTGAACAAGCCATACCCCATCCAGCCGCTATCGAACTGCACGATAGAATTGCCTTCCAGATGCCGTTCGTACGCCAGTTCCACCGTACCTTCCGCCACGCCGGCCTTCTGCACCTCAAAGACCGTGCCCGTAGACAGCGCAAACGGCACGGGCCGAACCATATAGCTGCCCGCATCTTCCAACTGCCCGTTAATAAAGACCGTTACCGGCACTAACCGGCTCGCGGTAGGCTTGGCTTCTTCGCCCGTCCACTCAAAGATGCCGATCGCGCGCACCACCGTCTCCGGTTTCTTCACGACGTGCGTCTGCGCCCAAACCGCCGTCGACATCGCAAACGCCGCTAGAACCACTGCCACCCGTCGCATCATCACATCATTAGACGCTGAATCCGCGAATCTGTGCCACCTCGAAACAGAAGCTCCTGCGTTATGCTCACCTCAGTGACGCCTCTGCTCCAGGTCGACAACCTAACCATCGCTTTCGGCCCGCGCACCGTGGTCGACGGCATTTCCTTCTCCATCGCTTCTGGAGAAACGCTCGGTCTGGTCGGCGAGTCCGGCTCCGGCAAGTCAGCCACCTCGCTCGCGCTGCTCCGCCTGCTCCCACGCAACGCCCGCGTCTCCGGCTCCGTCCTGTTCGATGGCCAGCCACTGCCAGAATCAGGTATAGCCAAGCTGCGCGGCTCCGCCATCTCCATGATCTTTCAGGAGCCCATGACCGCGCTGAACCCCGTCATGCGCATCGGCGACCAGATCGCCGAAGGCCTGCTCGCGCATCACCCAAACCTCCCCCGCAGCGAGGTCCGCGCTCGCGTCCTTTCCGCCATGCACGAGGTCGCGCTGCCCGCACCTGAAACCCGCCTGCGCGACTACCCCCACCAATTCTCCGGTGGCCAGCGCCAGCGGATACTCATTGCGATGGCCCTGATCAATCGCCCCCAACTACTCATCGCCGACGAGCCCACCACAGCGCTCGACGTCACGGTCCAGGCGCAGATTCTTGCGCTGCTGAGCCAGTTGCGCCGCACCCACAATCTGGCCATGCTGTTCATCTCGCACGATCTCGCAGTCGTCAGCCAGATCGCCGATCAGGTCGCAGTACTCCAGCATGGCCGCATCGTCGAGCAGGCGCCAGCGGCCGAGCTCTTCCACGCGCCCAAACATTCCTACACGCAACGCCTCCTCAAGTCTGCCCCAACGATGCACACCAACCGTTCCATGCCTCTGGCAACTCTTGCCTGACCGCCGCGGTACACGTTGGGGTATGTCCTTCGTACCCATTTGGTTCGTCATTTGCGCGGCATCCCTGAGATAATCATGCTGGTTCCATGCGCGCTCTCATCCTTTCCGACATCCACGCAAACCTTGAAGCGTTACAAGCCGTGCTTGCCGCCGCCGAGGGCCAATGGGACGAGATCTGGAATCTCGGCGACCTTGTCGGATATGGCGCCAGCCCGAATCAGGTGATTGAGATCATCCGCCCCCTGGAAACGCTGGTCGTTCGCGGCAATCACGATCGCGTCTGCTGCGGCCTCACCTCGCCAAATACGTTCAATCCCACCGCCCGCACCGCCGCCAACTGGACCCGCACCCAGCTTTCCCCGGAAAACCTGGCCTGGCTCCGCGAGATGGCGCAGGGCCCCATCCACCCCATGCTGCCGGGTGTCAATTGCGTCCACGGCTCGCCGCTCGACGAGGACAGCTACATCCTTACGATGCGAGACGCATGGGCCCCGCTGCAGCAGATGTCGACGCCGATTACCTTCTTCGGCCACACCCACATTCAGGGCGGGTTCTCGCAAAAAGACCATGACTGGCACGAGCTGCGTCCGCACAACCACCCAGCCAACGGTCGCGAAGCCGGCTCCTTCGCCGGCGACCCCGACCTGCCCGTCAGCTACACCGTGACACTTTCCCCCGGAACACGTCACCTGCTCAACCCCGGTTCCGTCGGCCAGCCCCGCGACCGCGACTGGCGCGCCGCCTTCGCCATCTTCAACTCCGAACCCGAGACCGACGAAGGCCAGACAATCACCTTTCACCGCGTGCCCTACGATCTGGTAGCCAGCCAGGGCCGAATCCTCATGGCGGGGTTGCCGGAGCGGCTGGCGGCGCGGTTGCGCGAAGGGCGTTGAGTGACCGTCGTTCGCTGATAGTATCGGGTTAGGGTAGTGGAGGCATCATGTCAGAGTCCATTCAAGTAAACGTAACCCTCTCCGAGGATCTTATGGAATTCGTGCGGACGAAGGTATCGTCGGGAGCTTTCGCCGACGAAAACGACTTAGTCAACGCAGGAATTGAAGTAATGCGGGAGCGCGATGCCGATATTGAATACTGGCTACACAATGTCGGCGGACCGATCTACGACCGAATGAAGGCTGACCCGTCGCGAGGTATCGCCTCCGAAGAGGTCCTGAGACGAATTGAAGAAAGAGCTTACGCGACCAAAAAGTCTGCCTGATGCCTCTTAGAGTAACCTTCTCGCCTGAAGCCGACGATCGCCTCGAAGCACTGCAAACCTACTTGGCCGACAGGTTCTACCCGTCCCGATCGGAGGCGTACGTCCGTCGCCTCGCAATGCGATGCCTCTCAATAGGATCGGCACCTTTGCAAGGTCAACGACGAGATGACATCCGTCCCGGCGTGAGGACCACGGGCTTCGAGCGCAATGTCACGATCCTCTTCGAGGTTCGTGAGACGGAGGTCATCATCCTCGACATCTACTACGGCGGCCGTCAGGTCCCTTTTCTAGTTCCGTAGGCCGAACGCTTCAATCCCGCTGCGCTTCCAACTGCGTCCCCAAATCTTCCCACGTCGCCAGCAACTCGGCATGTTCTTCCCGCAACCGGTTCAGGTCTGCCGACGCACGCTGCGAATCTTCCGCCGTGGTAAACACCCCGAGCTTCTCTTCGGCCACTGCAATCCGCCGCTCCCACTCCGCAATTGCCTCTTCCGCTGCCTCGACTTCATCCTGTAACAACTTCAACTTGATCGGGTTCAACTTCTTCACCACAGGCTTTTTATCTTCCGTAGAAGCTTCCGTAACCGGAACAGTTACAGTTGGAGCCGCGGGAATAAAGCTCGCAACCGAAGCGGTTACTTTTTCCGGCCCACCCTGCTTTCTCCACAGGTAATCCTCATAATTTCCGGGGTAGATATGCACACGCCGGTCCTCGACCTCGAACACCCGTGTCGCCAGCCCGTCGATAAAGTAACGGTCGTGTGAAACGAAAAGAACTGTGCCGGAAAAGTTACGTATTGCGTCCAACAGCACGTCTTTAGCGCGTAAGTCGAGATGGTTTGTGGGCTCATCCAGCAGCAACATGTTCGCAGGAGATACGAGCATTTTGGCCATGGCGTAGCGATTGCGCTCTCCACCGCTCAGCACGCCGAGTGTCTTGAAGACGTCGTCGCCAGAGAACATAAAGCACCCAAGCAGACTGCGCAGCTCAACCACCGGGACCTTCGGCGCGATGCCCGCAATGTCGTCCAGCATCTTTGAATTGCCGTCGAGAACCTTGTATTGATCCTGCGCGAAGTAATCAGCAAGCACATTGTGGCCCAGCTTGATTGCTCCGGAGGTCGGCCCTTCGAGACCCGAAAGCATCCGGATCAGCGTCGACTTTCCAGCGCCGTTTGCGCCTACCAGCGCGATGCGGTCGCCGCGATCGATCTGAAAGCTCACATCTTCGAGCACCTTCTTGATCCCGCCATCTGGTGTCGGATAGTTCTTGCTCAGATGCGAGACTTCAATCACCGTACGGCCGGAAGCGGGCGGCTGCGGAATTGTGAAGTGGATAGTCGCCTCTTCGTCCGGCACAACGATGCGCTCGATCTTTTCCAGCTCCTTGATGCGCGATTGCACCTGCTTCGCCTTCGTGGCCTGCGCACGGAAGCGATTGATGAAAGCTTCCAGAGCTTCGATCCGGTCCTTCTGATTTTTATAAGCGTTCAACAACTGCGTCTTGCGCTCTTCCTTCTGCACGACGTACTTCTCATAACCGCCGTGGTAGAAATGCGCGTTCTTGTTCCACAGCTCGACCGTCTTGCCGACCGTCACGTCAAGAAAATAACGGTCGTGCGAGATCAGCACAAACGCATTCTCGTAATTGCGCAGATAGTCTTCCAGCCAGTTGCGCGTTTCGAGGTCCAGGTGGTTGGTCGGCTCGTCCAGCAACAGCAGCGACGGCTTCTCCAGCAGCAGCTTGGCCAGCGCGATCCGCATCTGCCAGCCGCCGGAGAACTCCTCTGTCTTGCGCTCCCAGTCTTCCTTGGCGAAGCCAAGCCCGCCCAGCACGGTCCCTACCTGCGAGTCGAGCGTGTAGATGTCGTGCGTGTGGAGCACATCCATAATGTGCGAGTAGCGATCCGCCGCCGCCTCGTACTCCGGCGACCCAGGCTTGTGATCGCTCAGCTTGCCGGTCAGTTCGTCGGCTTCGGTCTCCATGCCGCGCAGCTCGTCGAAGACGCTGAGGCACTCCTCGAAGACGGTCTTGCCGCGCATCGCGAGGCCATCCTGGGGAAGGTAGCCCAGCGTCATGCCCTTCTGCCGCGTTACCTGCCCGTAGTCGAGCGACTCCATGCCCGCCAACACCTTCAGCATGGTGGACTTGCCCGTGCCATTGCCGCCGACCAGACCGGTCCGCTCGTCCGGCGTAATCAGCCAGTTCACATCTTCAAACAGCAGCTTGGTTCCAAACCGCTTACCTGCACCGGAAAGTTGTAGCATTTGCTCTATTCTCGCATCTGCAGGAGCCTATTGGTGCCGGGTAGGTTTACGATGAGGTCAGCGAGGTGATGGCGATGGCGACTGCGGTTCAGGTTCCGCTCAGCGAATACCTTCACACGTCCTACGAACCCGACTGTGAGTGGATCGACGGAGAAGTAAGGGAGCGTTCTGTGGGAGAGGGTTCACACGCATTCATCCAGACATTTTTCATTAAATTTTTTGGGAGCAGAGAGGCCTTGTGGCAGATTCGCGTGACGCAAGAGCTACGAACCCAGGTCTCGGAGAGCCACTTTCGAGTGCCGGATGTTCTGGTTCTGCGCGGCGACTCTCCTTTCGAGGAAATTGTTCGCACCCCGCCTATTCTCTGCGTCGAGATTTTGTCGCCTAACGACCGCATGATTGACGTGCAGGACAAGATCGACGACTACATGGCAATGGGCGTCGGAGCAATCTGGGTGGTCAATCCGCGAAGCCGAAAAGCGTTTATGGTCGATCGTGGAGCACTGATCCCGGTAAGGGAGTTGACAGTGGAAGGCACTGCTATCAGTGTTTCCGTGGACGAAATGTTCTCTCAATTGATCGCCCTTGAGGCAAAGCTCAACCAAGACTAGTCCCGCATCAAGATTTGCGGGTCTGATGCGCAGATCGTCGCAACTTTTGGATTCCGCCCCGGACCAGAGCACTCTCCTCGCATCTCCCGCGCCACGACCCGCCCCCCCACTCTGCTACCTTGGATGGAGGGAGAACTTCCGCGTCCGGATGACCGTGCAGCCACATCTGATTCCCGAAACTCCGCCAGTTGCATCGGCCCCGGCGACGGCCGCAGCTCCCCCGACGCCTGTCCAGACCGCCGCGCCTCCTCCCATTTGGATGCAGCGCCTGTCCCTCTTTATTCTGGTGCTGTTTTGCGTCTATATAGGCGCCTTCGTTACGTATCTCCCGTGGTCCAAATACCTCTGGGACAAGAACATGTTTTTCGCCACTCATCCGCAACTTTGGGCCATTTTGAAGCTTGGCCCGGTGCGCGGTGTGATCTCCGGCCTGGGTCTGCTCGACGTATGGATCGGCATCTCGGAGGCCGTACACTACCGTGAGCACACGACGCTGCCCTCTGTTTCGCAACACTGATCACCAAAGGGTCCCCGCTGATGTCCCAGTCACCATGTCATCCCGACGCTGCCGATAGACAACCTGGCTCGCCCGAACCGCTGGATCGCGCCCCGCTCGCCTTCTACAACGACGAGTTCATCGATTCGCCCGACGGTCGCCTCTTCCGCATCCTCGCCGAGTATCAGGAACCGCTCGTCCGCTTTCGGCGCGAGCGCATTGCCGACACCGTTGTCTTCTTTGGCTCGGCGCGTTTTCTTGCCCTGGACGAGGCGCACCACGAACTTCAGCTGCTGGAAAACACCGGCTCCGTCACCCTTGCTCCGCAGCATGAGCAGCCGGCCAGCGCCGACGACTTAGCGTCCGGGAACGCGTCGGCCCTGAGGCTTTCGCTTGCCGAGGCGGCCGTTGACATGGCCGCGTACTACGAGGACGCCCGCAAACTGGCTTACCTGATCTCCACGTGGGCCAAAGCCCTGCCCGGCCCACGCCACCGCTTCGTCATCACCTCAGGCGGTGGCCCCGGAATCATGGAAGCCGCGAACCGCGGGGCATGGGAAGCCGGAGCCAAGACCATCGGACTCAACATCAAGCTGCCGTTTGAGCAGTGTCCGAACCCCTACATCACACCCGA
>JANXWZ010000187.1 GCA_025350865.1 Rhodanobacteraceae bacterium | reverse complement strand
GGGGGTCTAGTTTGTAAGCTCGACCGCCTTTCTCGCTCCCTCGTGCAACAATTCCACCATGCCCAGCCTCGACCCAATCGACTCGCTGCTACTCCAGATCGTAACCGCCCCTCCGCCATCAACCATCCCTGAAGTTATTCAGATGATGGAGAGCATCGATGCTCTCCTGCCCAATGGCGACGGGCTCAAGTGGTTCAATAAGCTCTACCTGCTCGTCACCCAGGCGATCGATAGCCAGCCACAAGCTACTGTGTGGTCCGATTCCGCGTGGGTTGCGGGCCTGGAGGTCGTCTTCGCCGGCTTCTATTTCCGGGCTATTGCCAGTTTCCTGAACAACAGTCCCACGGCGTCTTCGTGGGGAGCGCTCCTTGAAGCCCGGACTCGCCCTGACATCGACCGCATCCAGTTCGCTCTGGCGGGTATGAACGCCCACATTAATCACGATCTGGCCCTGGCGCTCAACGCCACCAACGGCCAGATGAACCTGCACCCGGGTCTGACCAGCCCTCAGCACGGTGACTACCAGCGCGTTAACACCATTCTGGCGCTGGTCTTGCCCAACGCCCTCCAGGTGCTGGCGACGGGCATTCTGGGCACGCTGGCGCAGGATACCGGTAAGATCGGCCGCCTGCTCGCGATCTGGGATCTCGGTGTAGCTCGCAACGCCGCCTGGGATTTCGCCGCCTACCTAACCTCTCTTCCGCCCGTCGCACGCCCTCTCGCGCTGAAAATCCAGGACAAAACAACAGGCCTGGCGGGACGGGCTCTGCTCCTTCCGCTGAAATGACACCAGTGCAATGGGAGCTATAATCGCTCCCCATGCCGATTCAACCGTCGACCCTGTCTCCAACGAAGTTTCTTGCCGATCACACGTCGCGTGCACTTCCGAGTGACTGCGGCGAATATCGGCTCGACGTGGTGCCGGTCGAGAAGTCCGAGTGGATGATTCTGCCCGCCGACGTCGCTTCCATCGAACACGTCGCCTGCTGTGGCCTTGAACCCGCTTTTGAAGAAAGCGATACCGACACAGCGTCTGGCTGGCTGATGCGGTGCCAACTCTCCTTGTGCCCGGAGCCTCCATCGACATATCTACACAAACCATCACACTCCGCACGGGCGTCAGACCTGCCGTCGGCACGTACCAGCTACTCGGCAACGCCCTGGTCGGCAATCGGAATGCGTAAGACGAGGCCGGTAAACCGGCACCGAACTTAAATAAATATGGGCCGCATTCTCACGGGAGAATGCGGCCCTAAATGATGCAGCCACATGAATGGTACTGGGGCCCGGATAAAACATCGGTTGGGGAGAGCAACTTCAGGCGCAATCGCGAATCAACCCGGGGCCGGGCGCGGCGAATTGCGCAGGGTACTCGTCATCCCTTAGAAGTCCTGTTCGCCGTTGTCGGCGCGCATCGCAATGAGAGCGGGCGCAACGATCATCGACAGGAAAACCAGTGCGAGGACTAGATCGTGAACCATGGGTGGACCTCCTGCGGGCGGCAATACTGCGCCGTCTCTTGAGGTCTTAGAATCCGACGACGCGCCCGGTTTCAACATCCCACCGATGGTCAAAAGCGATACACCGAAGGTGTTACAACGGGAATCTAACTCGCCACCCGCCGCAAGCCCCTATTTTGCAGCCACTTCCAGCACCGACGAAGCACGATTCAAGGCTGCGGCCAGCAGCGCAATCTGCCCCTGCGTCCGGGCCACATCCGCCGCATCGATACCTTCGGTTACACCGGGGATTACCACCGCCGCATACCCCGTAAACTCGCCCGGCGCGTAGATCTCGTGCTTGTACCACGCGCGCTTCGGCAGGCCCGCCGGTTCCAGCAGAGCCTGCTCCGCCGCCCGCAGTGCCGTGTTCAAAACGGCCGACGAGGCAGGCGCCGAATTCTGTTTCTGCCGGATGGCCAATCCGGCCTCGGCGAATCTCGCCGCCGCGCCGGAAAGTGCGCCGAAGTCGAGCGTCATGCCCGCAGTCCGAGCACGTCGCTCCGCCCCCTGGACATACCCCACAACCTGCGCGCCATAGGCCCGGTAGTCGTACGGCAGCACATCGGCATTGGCCATGTGCAGAATCTCCAGCCCCAGCACCCGAGCCTGCTGCTGCTCATACGCGAAGTTCGGATCCGCATTGCGGATGAACCAGTTGTAGTTGTCGAAGACCGAGTGATACACGCCGTACGGGCCGTCAGAACCGATATCGGTCGAAGGCACGCCTACGTGCTGGAAGAACGGTGTGAAATCCGAACCCGACCCCAACTCTCCAACACGAACCTCGTTCACTGGATTGGCGTCGCTCCGCCGCGCCGCTCGCGGAGCCTCCAGCGATACATTGGCCCCGGGATTCACCGGGTCCGCCTCCTCCACATCGCGACGTCCACTCTGGCCCTTCAGCCACTGGTCGTAGACGCTGCCGCCCGCGGGGCTCGCGACCTCCCGCGTCACCTCCCGGACGAACTGCTTCAGCGATGGCACCGCCGAAGCCGTAAAGTTTGGCCCCGAAACCGCCACATCGGTATTGAAGTAGGCGACGGCGTGTTTGAGGTGCTCCTCATGCTGCTCCACCCACTCGGTCGACCCGATCAGCCCCTCTTCCTCTGCGTCCCAAGATCCCATGACGATCCGCCGCTTCGGCTTCCAGCCCTGCTTCAGCAGTACGCCCAGCCCATGCACCGTCTCCAGCATCGCGGCAGTGCCGGAGTTCGGGTCGACCGCGCCATACACCCACGCATCGCGATGATTGCCCGCGATCACCCAGTTTTCCTTCTCCACCGGGTCCGTTCCGTCAATCGTCCCGATCACATCCCAAATCACGCGCAGCTTCGTATCCTGCTCCAGATGCATGTGGACGGTCACGCTGGCCGTCCCGCCCAGGTGATAGGTAAACGGCAAGGCGCCCTGCCAGGGCCGCGGGCTGGCCGCGCCACCCATTGCCTTCAGAATCGGCATCGCATCCTTGTAAGACATGGGATTGACGGGAATACTGGGCCAGTCATCCTGAATCTTGTCTGCTGGTACCCGCTGCGAGTCGGGCAGTTCCATCGTCGAGGCCACTCCCGGTGTCGTCGCATCGCCGGGGTAAATCGACAGGAACTGCACCGCCCCCCGCTGCACCGCCGACTCCGGCCGGTACGCGCCCTTGGGATACATGTCACCCTGATAGTAGCCGTCGTCCGCCGGGTCGGAGTAGATCAAAACTCCCGTGGCTCCGGCCAATTGCGCGTCGTAAGCCTTGATGCCGCGATAGTTCTGGCCGTAACGCACGATGACGATCTTGCCTTTGATGTCCACGCCCAATTCGGCTAGCTTTTTGAAGTCCGCCGGGGAGCCGTAGTTCGCATAAACCACACGCGCCGTCACATCGCCGGAGGGCGAACCGCCATTAAACGCCGGCAGCACGCGCGGGTCATCCTGGAATGGATCTCCGCCGTCCACTTTCGGGTCTATGTGTTCGGGCGTCGGCCCGCTCATCAGCTTTTTGCCGGTCGCGTCGAACGCCTCGATGAGGATCTTCACCGGCTTGTTCAGCAGCACCTTGTACGGGACGATCGTGGTCTCAAGCCCTGCCGCCTTGAACTTCTCGGCGACGTACAGCGCAGTGTCGTAGTCTTCAGGCGAGCTTGCCCAATGCGGAGCCTTGGTCAGGGTCTTTAGATGCTGTCCTGCCAAGGCCGCATCCGGAACCGCCTGGAACGCCGCGTCCCACTTTGCCTGCTGCGTAAAATCCCGATACCCAAACACCGACGCCGGTTCCTGCTGCGCTGCAGCCGAGCCAACAGACACTAACAGCAACAGCGCCATAGCGCTTAAACGAACCATCGGGAAGCCCCACCTGATCTATTTATTCGTCATCCCGAAGGGATCTGTTTCAGTGCTATGCTCTACACTGCCTGCGTGCAGAACTTGCACCGCGTCGCGGCAATCGGAATCTCCGAAAGGCACTGCGGGCAGGCTTTCGTGGTTACTTCTTCAACCACCGGCTTGTTCATCCTCGAAGTGACGCTGTTCATGGGAAGCACGATCATGAAGTACACCACGGTTGCAATCAACACGAACGCAATCGCCGAGTTCAGGAACGTTCCGTAGGTGATGACGCCGCCGTTCACCTTCAACACCAGCGCGGAAAAGTCGGGCTTGCCGACGATGGCAGCGATCAGCGGTGTGATGATGTTGGTCACAAACGAGGTGACGATAGCCCCAAAGGCTCCGCCAATGATCACAGCGACTGCCAGGTCGACTACATTCCCACGCAGCAAAAAGTCACGAAATCCCTTAATCATCTGGTTCTCCTGAGGTTGCAACGATCGTCAAGCAGAGGGAAGGCTGACCGAGAGTATATCGCAAACGGCGGAGACCGCAAGACTTAGCTTGCCACAGCCATGAAATGCCAGTACGGGTAGATGAGGAAAAAGAGGATCATGCAAATGATCATCAGGTCCATGTAGATGCACAGGATAACGCCGGCATGATAGTAGTCCCACCGCCGCCGCATACAGCGGACCGTCTCACCCGTCCCCACCATCGCCGTAAGTGTGGGCAGCAGGAGTAGAAGCGTGGGATGGTTATGCGGGAAGTCTGCCAGTCCAATAGCCACAACCAGACTGACCAGTACCAAAATGTTTCCGCGCGACAAAGAATGACGACGGAAGTCCAGAACGGCGGGGCGGTGCGAGCGAGAAGTCATACCTGCGGGCCCCTTCGATGTCACACTCTCAGGATAAGCCTGTCGCGTGCTGACCCGCTTTTCAGGCGCGAAGCCGATTTGGTGTCACGTGACCCGGTCGGGCGTCTTTGAACCCTAAGCGGCGGCAATCACCTTGTCCAGCGCCATCGCGGCAATCGATTCCTCGAATGGAGCCCGCAGAATGCCACGCTCCGTAATAATCGCCGAAATGTACTTCGCGGGCGTCACGTCAAACGCTGGATTCTCGATCGACACGCCGTCGGGCGTCATCTGCTTACCGTTGACGTGGGTCAGCTCGCGCGGGTTGCGTTGCTCGATCGGGATCAAGTCCCCATGTGCGGTCGCCAGGTCGAGCGTCGCCCAGGGCGCGGCAACGTAGAACGGAATCCCATGTTCCTTCGCAAGAATCGAGACACCATAGGTTCCAATCTTGTTGGCTGTATCGCCGTTCGCCGCAATGCGATCCGCTCCTACGATCACCGCCTGAATCCGCCCCTTCTTCATCAGGTGTGCCGCCATGTTGTCGCACAGCACCGTCGTCGGAATCCCATCCTTCATCAGTTCCCACGCGGTCAGCCTTGCGCCCTGCAGGTAAGGACGCGTCTCGTCGGCGAAGACATCGATCTTGTGCCCGCGCTCGATTGCGGCGCGGATCACGCCGAGTGCCGAACCGTAGCCGCAGGCCGCGAGAGCTCCGGCGTTGCAGTGGGTCAGGACAGTGCCTTGCTGCGGCATCAACTCGGCACCATGTGCTCCCAGCTGACGGCAGTTGGCGATATCCTCGTCATACATTTCAAGCGCGAGTGCGACCACGGCGGCCTTGATCTCGGGGATCGGCGTCTTCGTCGCTGCGAGCGAATTGTAGAGGTCATGGACGCGATCAATTCCCCAGAATAGGTTGACGGCAGTGGGTCGAGTCGACGCCAGATGCGCGCAGATCTCGTCCACCTCGGCGCTGAGTTCCGACAGCGTCTCCGCTTTCGACTGCTGAATGCCCAGCGCCACGCCCATCGCGCCCGAGACGCCGATAGCCATGGCACCGCGCACGATCATGTCGCGAATGACGGTTGCAACCTGTTTGTAATCCGTGGCGAGAACGTAGGTCTCTTCGAGGGGGAGCTTGGTCTGATCGAGGAAGTTGACGCCTTCCGGCAGCCATTCAAGTGTAGGAATCATGTCTCGTCTAGTTTAGACGATCATCCCGAACCGTATCCGCCTCGCCAGCCAACGACTCACTCTGACGCTTGTGGCGATACGATCGCTTCCCACAGTTTTTGCACCGAATCGGGATGAACCCGAAAGCATACAGCGGCCAGTCGAAAGGACGGAGATGCGACAGGTGATGACCCGACGAATCGCAGCTACGGCAAAGTGAAACAGTAGACGGCATAGTTGCTCCCCTCTATCCCTCAATAGGCTTGGGTTAATTGATATCCAAGCTGTTCGGATGAGCAAAAGAGCATACTGTTTGGCTCGCGCTGCATAGTCCAATCAGCCATTTCCGCTGTCTACTCAACGCTATATCGTCAACGAAAGATGCGCGCGCCGCACGTCGCCCGCCGTATAGACGGACACAAAGGGGACATCCTCGTCGGACGGTATTTCAGCCAGCGCCCTTTCGATCGTCAACGTCCCACCCTGCTCGCGATCCACCAGGCAGAACACTCCCACCACCTTCATTCCGGCGTCGCGAGCGGCTTCGAGCGCCGTGATCGTCGACCCTCCGGTCGTGCAGACGTCATCCACAATCACTACCTGTGCTCCCGGTTTCAGGAAGCCCTCGATACGGCGGCCCGTCCCATGCGTCTTCTCCGCCTTGCGAACCAGAAAACCGTGCAGCAGCGAAGGCTCATCGCCATGATCCTCATCCGGCGCAAGCGACTGAAACTCCAAAAAGTCCGCCAACTCCCATGCGCTCGCCGACGCTGTATTCGAAACCAGGGGATCGGCTCCCATCGTCAGCCCACCCACCGCAACCGCGGTCGGGCAATGCTTTCGGATCAAATCCAGCAGCACAATCCCCGCTAACCGCCCGCCTTCGGCATGCAGCGTCGTGATGCGGCAATCGATGTAGTAGTCCGAGGTCTGGCCTGAAGCCAGCGTAAAGCTCCCCAGCTTGAAGGAGAGCGTGGCGATCAGGTCGAGCAGTGCGTCGCGGGTCGTCGAGGAGCTCATTTAAGCCTTTTCGGAGAATCTCGGTGCGTCTGGTCTTTCGCAAGATCGACCATCAATTCAATCTTCATCACGCGTCGATCCAGGCTACGCATGTCGTCGGTCATCTTATCGATGCGTGAGTCCATCCGCTTGATGTTTTCGGACATCATCAGGATATCCTTCGCTGTACTTAGAAAGGAGTCCGCAAGGCTCATTGGAGTTTCCGCTGCTGCAGTTCGAGGTGCAAGGCGTCTACTTTGTCCATCGTGCGGGTCATCGATTCGTTGGCTTCGGCGACAGCCGTCCGAATGATCTTCAGCGCCGCTCCGATGACCTCTTCGTCCTTGCGCAGCTTCAGCATCTCTTCTCCAGAGCGGATGAATCTGCGGATGACCTCGGCCGATGAGACCTTTTCCTGCGACGCCAGCCGCTCCAGCTTCAGCTTTTCACTGCGCCGCAACAGGACCACTGTCCGGTAGGTCGCGCGCTCTGAGGGTGCCGGGGAAACTGCCATGCGGGAACTGTACCACACATGTGCATAGTCTGTGCTTATTGGCTACACCTTGTCTAGATGCCGGAATCCGCCGGACCCGATGAACAGCGAGAGGAATATCGACAGGTTGTAGCACCCGTGCATGATGGTCGAAGCAGCGACGGATGCGGTGCGAATTCGTATAAAGCAGAGCCCCAACGAAACGCAGAATAGCAGCGCAAGCGCCGGTAAGGTGAATCCCAATTGCGGCCCATGGATGAGAGCGAAGAACAGGCTCGCGACAATGGACGCGGTTACCAGCGCCGCTTGCGAGTAGCCACTCGACGTCCGCCAGAGTTGAAGGTTTTCGAGAGACACCACTGGATCGGAGCTGCGTGGAATCCGTACCCAATCGACCATGTTGGCGATCGCCGGTAGCAGAAACCCCCGAAACGTCACCTCTTCGAACAACGGGCCGACAACCACTCCGAAGACCACCAGAAACCAGACCAGCGCGGGATTGCGAAAAATCTCCTCCACCGGCAGATCCTTTGGGTGCGGCATGAAAACGGTCAAGCCTTGCGCGGCAAATCCTGCCCCAAGCCCCGCGAGACCGAACCACCCTTTGACGTGGCTCCAGTTCCACTCGATTCCGACGAGAAATGGGCGACTCCAAAAGATCGGCATCGCGAAGTACGCCAGTGCCAATGCGATGACATAGGTCATCACATTCACGATGAGTTGGAGTCGCGCGTTGTTGAGCGTCGCTTCCACGGGCGAGCCGTGTGCGACCAGTAGGATCACTGCCTCGGACAGCGCAAAGGATAAGACCGTCAAGCCGAGAAAGGACATAAAGTGCAATAGATTCGGAATCCGCGAAGTCGGCCCGGAGTCCATTACTTCGCCGCCTTCTTCTTCGCCACAACTTTTTTCGCTGATACCTTCTTCGCGGACGTCTTCGCGCCAAGAGTAGTCGTCGCCCGACCGGTCTTTTTCTCCGGAGCTACAAACTTTCCGCGCGCCACCTTCACCGCGTCGGGGGCCGCCACCACCATAGGCTGTGCACCTGCATTCGGATTGGGCGAAACCGCCTGCAGCCCGGGAAAATGCGGGCGCAGAAACTGTCCCGTGTAGCTCGCAGCCACGGTTGCCAACTGCTCCGGCGTCCCGTGGCCCACTACCGTGCCGCCACCCTCGCCACCCTCCGGCCCCATGTCGATCAGGTAGTCGGCGTTGCGAATAATGTCGAGGTTGTGTTCGATGATGATCACCGTATTGCCGAGATCCGTCAGCCGATGCAGCACATCCAGTAGACGCCGCACATCGTCGAAGTGAAGGCCCGTCGTCGGCTCATCCAACAGATAAAGTGTTCTACCCGTCTGCCGTTTCGAGAGCTCCCTGGCCAGCTTCATCCGCTGCGCTTCGCCGCCCGACAACGTCGTCGCCGACTGGCCAAGATGCACATACCCCAGCCCCACATCCACCAGCGTCTGCAGCTTGATCCCCACCGCCGGTATGTCCTTCAGGATCGGCAACGCGTCGGCAATCGAAAGCTCCAGCAGGTCTGCAATGGAGTAGCCGTTGAACTTCACCGCCAGCGTCTCTTGGTTGTAACGGCGGCCGTTACATACCTCGCAGAGCACGTAGACATCCGGCAGGAAGTTCATTTCGATCCGCCGCTGACCCTCGCCCTGGCACGCCTCGCAACGTCCGCCTTGCACGTTGAACGAGAATCGTCCCGGCTTGTAGCCTCGCTCGCGCGAGTCCGGCAGCATCGCAAACAAGTCACGGATCGCGGTGAACACGCCCGTGTACGTCGCCGGATTGGACCGCGGCGTCCGCCCGATCGGCGACTGATCGATCTGAATCACTTTATCCAGCTGATCGAAGCCGACGATCTTTCCATGCTGCCCCGGCTCCTCCCGCGATCCGTAGAGTTCCTTCGCCAGCGCACGGTAAAGAATGTCGTTCACAAGAGTCGATTTACCCGACCCCGAAACGCCGGTCACCACCGTCATCACGCCGATAGGGAAGTGAACCGTAACGCTCTGGAGATTGTGCGAGTGGGCATTTTCGACCGTGATCCATCGCCCCGTCAACGGCCGAGGCCCAAGGTCCACCGTGCCATCCTCCAGCGTGCGCGAAGGCCGCGTCACAATGTTGATCTTGCCCGCCAGATACTGCCCGGTCACCGACTCCGGATTCGCCATGATCTCCGCAGGCGTTCCCGACGCGATCAGGTAGCCGCCGTTCTTTCCCGCACCCGGCCCGAGGTCCAGCACATAGTCGGCCTTGCGGATCGTATCTTCATCGTGCTCCACCACTAGCACCGTATTGCCCAGGTCGCGCAGCGCGATCAACGCCGCGATCAGCCGTTGATTGTCGCGCTGATGCAACCCGATGGATGGCTCGTCCAATACGTACAGCACACCTCGCAGCCGCGAGCCGATCTGTGTCGCAAGCCGAATCCGCTGGCCTTCACCGCCGGAGATGGTTGCCGCCGACCGATCCAGCGAAAGATAGCCCAGTCCGACGGCGTTCAGAAACTCCAGGCGTTCGATAATCTCTCGCTGTAACCGGTCCGCGATCAGCCGTTCGCGCCCGGTAAACACCATCGCCCGTGCGCCAATCAACGCGCGTTCTAGCGACAGCGCCGTGTAGTCCGCGATGCTCGCAGCGGTCGCTTCTCCGCCGAGCGACGTCGGGATAGGAATCGTCACTGCAAGCGACTCCGGCCGCAGCCGCCGCCCCTTGCACTTCGGGCAGCTCGTCGCGGACATGTACTGCATCATGTACTCGCGGTAGCCTTCGCTTTTCGTCTCTTCGAGGTTCGAGCGCAGATACGCAAAAATCCCGTGGAAGCCCGTCCGTCCCGACTCGCCGGCAGGTGGCCCGTACAGCAGAATGTCCTGCTGCAACTTGGTCAACTGCTCGAACGGCAGTTTCAGGTTGATCTTGTATTTCTCGGCGGCCAGCTTGATCAGGTTCAGCAGATAAGTACTACCCGACCCGGGTCCCATCGCTCCGTCCAGCAGCGGCTTCGACCAATCCGTGATTGTCCGAGCCGGGTCGAAATCGTAGATGCTCCCCAGGCCGTGGCACTCTGGGCAAGCTCCGTAGTTGGAATTGAACGAGAAGCTGCGAGGCTCCAGTCTCGGCACGTTAATCCCGCAATCCGGGCAAGCCATGCTTGACGAGTACAGTGTCTCGTCCTGCTGCCGCGTACTTGCCGATTGAATCCCGATCAGCACCAGCCCATTCGCCATCTGCAGCGCCTTCAGTACCGAGGCTTCGAGGCGTCGCGTGTCATAGCGCGTCACCCCGGCGAGAGCACTATTGACGTTCGCGGGATCATCCGCCATCGACTTCAAAATAATTCGGTCGACGACCGCCTCAACGGTATGATTCTTGCGCTTTTCCAGCCGCATCCCTTCCGTCAACTCCACCATCTCGCCGTCGATCCGTGCCCGGAAGCCCTGCTGATCCAGCGCTTCCAGCTCCTCGCGAAACTCGCCCTTGCGACCGCGGACGATCGGGGCGTACACCGTAATCCGCTCGCCCGGCGCCAGCTGGACGATGCGTTCCACAATTTGCTCTGCCGTCTGTCGCGAGATCGGTCTGCCGCAGCTGGGGCAGTGCGGCTGGCCAACGCTCGCGTACAGCAGCCGTAGGTAATCGTAGATCTCAGTGATCGTGCCGACGGTCGAGCGCGGGCTCCGCGACGTCGTCTTCTGCTCGATCGAAATTGCCGGAGACAGCCCGTCGATTGCGTCGACGTCGGGCCGCTCCATCTGGTCCAAAAACTGCCGCGCGTAGGCCGAGAGCGTCTCGACATAACGCCGCTGGCCCTCAGCGTAGATCGTGTCGAAGGCTAGCGAAGACTTGCCCGAGCCGGACAGCCCGGTCACCACCGTCAACGTATTGCGCGGGATCGAAACCGATACATTGCGCAGGTTGTGCTGCCGCGCACCGCGGACGGTAATGTGCGTGATCCCCGGTCGCTTGCCGGGGCGTGTGGGTGGATTTATCTCTGGCGCGGGTGATTCGAGGACTGTACTCATTCAGCTTCAGGTGACCTTTTCGACCAATATTCAGAATACTCGATTCGCCGGACCGTACCACCCTAAGCAACACGCATCCATTTATTAACATGCGGGCCGCACCACCTTTGCGACAATATCAACGTACCGGGAGTGAAAATCTCACTCCGGGTCATAAGGGTTTACGGGAGCTTGTGTGATTACCTCGATCATGTTGATCAGTGCGGTGCTGGCGTCGCTCGCCGTCGGAGTTCTGCTCGCCCACGGTGTTTGCGTTGCGTTGTTCGCCATATTCCGCATCCACGCACGACAGGTTGCCGCCGCGCGAATTCCCAAGCCTGCAACCTCGCGGCTGGAAGCAATGCGCAGCTAAACCCAACCTTTTTGTCATCCCGCAGGGATCTGCTTCTGTTTCCTCCGCCCTAACCCGGCGGCTTTTGTTGTTGCTGTTGCTGCATCTTCATCAACTGGTCATAAATCTGCTGCGGTGTCTTCACGCCGTTGGGAGACTCCTGCGTCGTAGTATCGCTCGGCGGAGCAACAATTGGTTGAGGCTGGAAGTTCTGTGGTGCCGCATTCTGTTGTCCCTGTGGGAACGGCATCGGCGGCGGCGCTACCTGGTTCGGCGGAAAAGTCACGCCCTGCCCATCCTGACGCGGGTATCGAGGCGTACGTTGCGGGGGCAGGTCTTCCTCCCCGCGATCACGGCTCGCGTTGGGATTTGGCGGAGTCGCTCCGCCTGCACGCGGGGTCAGCACCAGCTCCTGGGGCGACTGCCGGTCATCCAGCACAATCAACACGTTGCTTCCAGTTCCGCCCAGCAGCGCCGTCAGTACGGTCGACGCCTCCGCCGGACCGTAGCTGCCATACACCCGCTCGTCCGTCACGCCGCCGGTGATCTTCATCCCCGTCACGCGCGAAATCTCCCGAAGAATTTGGTTCAGCGAAGAATTGTTGGCCGACACTGTCAGCATCCGGCCATCGAGTTGAACCTGGGCCCGCTCCGGTGACTGACGCGCCGGAGTCTGGATCTCCGTCGGAGCCGCCGTCACTGCAGGTGAAGTCGGCGGAGTCGCAGGCAAACCCTGCGCCCCTGCGCCTCCAAACGCGATCACGGCGAGTGCCATGGAAAGGGAAGTCTGCCGAATTGGGAAAAGTCGCGTCATGCTGTGGGTTAGACGACCAACAACCGCTTCGGTCAGTCTAACGGATCAGCGCAATCTGCGAAGTACCCCGATGTACTACACTTTGATTGCTCGTCGTTCCCTGAGGTTCCTTATGAAGTCCCTGCTCCTGATCGCCGCACTAGCAGTTGCACCGGCGGCCACCTACGCGGCCGAAACCTGCATCACGCAATCGCAGATGAACCCGGCCGAGCGCGACGCACTGGCCCAGGCAGCCGCCTCCCTCGCGTCGAAAATTCAGGCCAATGACGCCAACTCGGTAAAGCCTCTCACCATAGCCGAGTTCCAGCAGGACTTCACCGGTATGGCCAACGAGATCGCCTCCACTGCGTCCAAGCTCAGCGGCGCGCAGGCCCAGGTCGAGCAGCTCTACATCCTCGACGCCAGCACCCTCGCCAAAACTGCCGCCGGCGCCAATCCCGATGCGCAGTTCTTCTGCTCGCTCAACCAGTCGCCCGCCGAGGCCCAGTTCCTGATCCCGCAGCTTCCCCCCGGCAAATATGCCTTCGCCATGGTCCGCATGGATTCTGCCACTCCCTGGCGGATTTCCTTCCTCCTCCGCCAGGATGTGATCAACGGCCTGCCCCAGTGGCTGCTCGCCGGTCTCTACCCCAAGCCGCTCACCGCGCTGGGCCACGACGGCCTCTGGTATTGGAAGCAGGCCCGCGCGCTCTCCACCGGAACCGGCGCAGCCAAAGAACCGTGGAACGCGTGGCTCTACTACCAGGAGGCGCAATCGCTGCTCCAGCCCGCAAACTTTGTCGCCAGCAGCCACTTTGACAAGCTGCAAGCCGAGCTTGGGGCCGCGGTCCCGCCCGCCATCTCCGGCGGTATCGGCGCTGATTCGCCCCTCGTTGTGAAATCCGCCGACGGCACCGAGTTCCGCTTCACCGCGCTCACGGTGGAGGATTATCGCGGCGGCGACAAGATCGACGTAGCCGCCCACATCAAGGTCGACTCCGTCGCGGACAACGCCGCCACCCGCAAGCTCAATGTCGCCGCGATTTCGGCCCTCGTCGCCGCCCACCCCGAACTCCGCAAAGCCTTCCACGGTGTGTGGGTCTTTGCCGACGCGCCTGGCCAGGCTCCCTATGCGACCGCGCTCGCCATGAACGAAATCAAATAACGCATCACAGACCGTCATTCACTCGCAGGTCGTTACACTGGCTCAGCCAGAATGTCAGTCTTTGTCTTTTCAACCCGTGTTGTGACAACGATCTGCATTCCAGTGCTATCGTGGGATTCGGCTTCCAGTATTGATTTCCCACCTGCTCCACCCGCCATCCGTACGATGGCATCGAATACCTACGGCCCATGACTGCCTCCCCTGTATCAGAATGAAAGAGCGTCAATCTCAGCAAGGATGGTAGAGAGCATGAAGAATCTAACCGACGTCATCCGCGACCGGCGCGCCACGCCCAGCTTCGACGGCACTCCGATCCCGCCTGCCGACCTCCGCCAGATTCTTGACGCCGGCCTACATGCGCCCAGCGGATACAACATGCAGCCCTGGCGCTTCGTCGTCGTGCAAGCCCCAGAGCAAAAACGCAAGCTGCGTGCCGCCAGCTACAACCAGCCCAAAGTCGAAGAGGCCTCCGTGATGATCGTCGCGTGCGGCGATATGGATGGCTGGCGCAAAGACCTCGACCAGATGCTTGAAATGGGCCTCGAGGGCGGAATGCCCGAAAGCTACGCCGCGCAGGCCCGCTCCAGCGTCTCCAGTTACATGTCCAACTTCACCGCAGACCAGATGAAACTCTGGCTGAACAAGCAGGTCATGCTCGCGTACACCAGCATGATGCTGATGGCTGAATCCCTCGGCTACGACACCGCACCCATGGAAGGCTTCGAGCAGGATAAGGTCCATGAGGCCCTGCGCCTCCCGCTCAGCTACTGGGTCGTCGCATTGCTCGCCGTAGGCCACCTCAAGGGTGCGGACAAGTTCGACGGCGGAAGATTTGGCCTCAACCACACAGTCTTTGGCGAAGAGTACGGCAAAGCCCTCAAATTGAGTTAGCATTGCCCGAATGGAAGTGACACCGGCAAGCACCGTTGAGGAGACAAAAACCTCTGGTCCCAGACCGAGGGCGATCCTGCACTACGTCATTTCCTTCCTGCTTTTGCTGGTCATCGCCGGCGGCCTCACCTTCTACACCGAACCCCTCTGGGTGAACGACCAGATCATCCGCTACAAGCTCTGGCGTCTCCATGTTGACAGCAGCTATGTGCAGGTCGACGGCTACCGCATCCATTACTTCGAAGCGCATCCCCCGCAAGGCCCCGGAACTCCGCTCGTCCTGATCCACGGCATCGGCTCGCGCGGGGAAGATTGGGCACCCATGATCGCGCCTCTCGCGGCGCAGGGATTCCACGTCTACGTTCCTGACCTCCTCGGCTATGGCCGCTCCCCGCAACCCGACGTCGACTACGCCATCTCGCTTGAGGAGAAGACCGTCCAACACTTCATGGACGCCCTCCACATCCGTCAGGCGGACCTCGGAGGCTGGTCGATGGGCGGATGGATCGCCCTCCGCATGGCGCTCGATCATCCCGACCGCCTCAACCGCCTGGTCGTCTACGATGCCGCCGGAATCTACTTCCCGCCGACGTTCGACGCGTCCCTCTTCGTCCCCAAAGATGCCGCCGGCCTGGCCGCCTTGCGGCACGTCCTAAGCCCAATCGACAGGCCCTTCCCAGCGTTCGTTGCAAGGTCAGCCGTCCAGCTCCTGAACCACAACGGATGGATTATTGAGCGCAGCTTCTATGCCATGGAAAACGGCCGCGATCTGATGGACTTCCGCCTCAACTCTATCCGCGTCCCAACCCTCATCGTCTGGGGTTCTGTCGACCAGCTCATACCGCTCTCGGTCGGCCAGCGCATGCACGACGCCATCCCCAATTCATCCCTCGTAGCGATCACCGGCTGCGGCCACCTCGCCCCCTCCGAGTGCCCAGTCCAGGTACTGAAGGCAACTACCGACTTCCTGAAATCCGACCCGCCACCAGCGCCCCACGAATTCGCCATCGACGGCACCGCAGCCCCGCCGACACACGAATGACTCTGTTTGTCATCCCGTAGCACTGCGGAGGGATCTGCGGTTGTACTCGCCTACTCCGCGCCCCACTCAAACGCCCCGTCCTGCCGCAACCCCACATGCGCCAGCACCCGATGCACAAAGGCGCGCACGATATCCTCCATCGTCTGCGGATGGTTATACAGCGTCGGCATCACCGGATAGATCGTTGCCCCAGCCTCCGCCGCCGACGTCATATTGCGCAGATGGATCAGGTTGAACGGCGTCTCCCGCACGCATAGGACGAGCGGTCGCCGCTCCTTCAACGTCACATCCGCTGCCCGCTGCACCAGCGACGACGCCAGCCCGTGCGCAATCCCCGCCAGCGTCCCCATCGAGCACGGCAGCACAATCATTCCGTCGCTCGGGTAAGACCCGCTCGCAATGTTGGCGCCAATATTCTCATCCGTATGCTGGCGGATCTTCGCCGCGGCACCAGCTCCCACCAGCTTCTCCACCAACCCATTCCGGCCGCTTACCTGCATCTCTTCGGCCAGCACCCGCAGGGCCGCATCGGATACCACGAGGTCGATATGGCTTACCCGCTGATCGGCCGCCATCAACCTCAGCAGCTCAATGGCAAAGATGCTGCCACTCGCCCCGGTAATCGCAACTGTAAAGGTCTTGCCCGTGTCAATCACCCTTCAATTATCGTCCTTCGCGCTGAACGCGAACGCCACGATCGTCGGCCCGGACGCCGGATTGTTCGCCTCATACTCGGCTTCGGCTCGTTCTTGCAGCGCACGAAAGCCGGAATCCATCTCCGCGGCGGCAATATCGTCGTCGGTGGCCTCGGTGAAGCAAAGCTCGCAGATGGCGAGGCCGGCGTCGCGGTCGCCGGGATCATTCAGAATCGGAGGCCCGAACGTGCGGCATAGAATCGGTCGATGCTCATAGAGATCGCAAGTCTGCGTTTCTGGATCGAGGACAGGACATGCGTCGCCATGCGCCCACTCTTCAAATAGCTCGATTTCTTCCTCTGTCCCAGTCAGCGTACCCGTCAATACATCACCAGGAAAGAAAGGCCTGAGTCTGGCCCGCGCTGCTTCTACCCGCGCAATCACACGCCCCGCCACCGCTTGGTCCGCGCCGGCAAGTCCCTGGTGCAACCGAGCCGCATCCAGCGCGGAGATCTCAAACACCCCATGACAGCACTGCGAACAGCCCGGTCGGCAGGCAAGATGCGAGCCCGACCGCGAAACCGCCGAGGCCAGCGTCGCATCGACGATTTGGATCAGCGTCTCTGACATAGTCGCCTAAGGAGGAGTTAATGCGCGTTGAATGTCTTCTCTGCAATCGAAATAGCGTCCGCGACGGAAATCTTATACACACCGCCGCAATCCGCCCGCCACCTGTCGTAGCCGTCCATCGTTGGCAGGGTCCTGACTGTGCGTTGCATATGGAGTGTGCTGAGTAACATAGCGTCTCGTGTGAAAGGCATGTGTTCAATCGACGGTACAAGCTCGTTCCTAGGGTTTTTCATTCGCAACCCATCGACTCTCACATGTATTACAACTCCAATATGTTTCAGGTGGTCGACCTGGAGAATTGTCACCGTAGAGCCGGTTTCGTTGGGACGGCTGGAATAAGTCCACACTTGCCCCGGCTTGAACCTTGAGTCGGCAATGTTGCTCTCGATCCCAGGACAAGGCTTCGTTTGTGCCGGACATACTGAGCCGCCCAACACAAGCAAAGCCGCAACGAATCTGAGTTTGGGAAGAACCATACTAGCTCCCCAACACCCGGGCAAAGATCGCATCCACATTCGCCAACTGCCGCCGATAATCAAACGCCCGCGCCAGTTTCTCCGGTGCCAGTCGGCTCGTAATCAGCGGCTCCTTCGCCACCTCATCCCGGAAGACCAGCTCGTTCTTCCAGCTATTCATCGCGTGGCCCTGTACGAGCCGGTACGCGTCCTCGCGGCTCATACCCGACTCGGCCAGATCCAGCAGTAGCTGCCCCGAAAAAATCAGGCCGCCCGTGCTCTCCAGATTCTTCAGCATCCGCGCCGGATACACCATCAGCTTCTCGATCAACGTCGCCGTCTTCTGCAGCAGGTAGTCCGCCAGAATCGTCGAGTCGGGCAGAATCACCCGCTCCGCCGACGAGTGCGAAATATCGCGCTCATGCCACAACGCCACATTCTCAAACGCCGTCTGCGCGTTCGAGCGAATCACGCGAGCCAGCCCGCTGACCTGTTCGGACGTAATCGGATTGCGCTTATGCGGCATCGCCGACGAGCCCTTCTGCTTCTCCGAAAAGAACTCCTCCGCCTCTCGCACCTCGGTCCGCTGCAGGTGCCGTACCTCGGTCGCAATCTTGTCGAGCGTGGAAGCCAGCACGGCCAGCGTAGCCACATAATTCGCATGACGATCCCGCTGGACTACTTGCGTAGCGACGAGAACCGGGGTGAGTCCAAGGGCGGCGCAGATCGCCTCTTCATGCTCCGGCTTCAGGTGGCCGAACGTCCCGACCGCTCCTGAAAGCTTGCCCACGCGCAACTCTTCAGCCGCCGCATCGAACCGCACCAGCGACCGCTGCACTTCCGCATACCAAAGCAGCATCTTCAGCCCAAACGTCGTCGGTTCGGCGTGAACCCCGTGCGTCCGCCCGATCGAAGGTGTGTGCTTGAACTCCAGCGCCCGCGCCTTCAGCACCTCCGCCAGCCGCACAATGCCCGCGCGAATGATCGCCGAAGCTTCCTTTAACTGCAGCGCCTGCGCCGTGTCGACCACGTCCGTCGAAGTAAGCCCATAGTGCAGCCAGCGCGACGCATCCGGATCCCCGATATGCTCGGCCACCGTCGTCGTAAACGCGATCACATCATGCCGAACCTCGGCCTCGATCTCGTCAATCCGCGCCACCGTAAACGCGCCCTTATCGCGAATCGTATCCGCTGCCGCCTGCGGCACCATACCCGCCGCAGCCAGCGCCTGCGACGCCGCAACCTCGACCCGCAACCAGCAGGCGTACTTGTTCTCATCGGACCAGATCCGGCCCATCTCCGGCCGCGTATAACGCTTAATCAATGAATCTCCTTAGCCTTGCTCTTCGGTGGAAGCATGGGGCTTTAGCCCTATGAACTGCCGCTCGCGAAAAAAGGGCTTTAGCCCTGGCACATACTACGGGTGCGGCACGCCAAACAACGCCGACATCTCCTCGTGCAAAAATCCCCGCCCCGGCCGGTAAGGCTGAACCCATTTGCCATCGATCACAAACTGCGGAATGGCCCGTTTCCCGACGTTGTCTTCCACTTCGTCAGCGGCCCCAGGCGTGCGTTCGATATCGATCTCTTCAAACGGAATGTTGTGCTTCGCCAGAAACCGCTTCGCTTCCCGACAATCCCTGCACCATGCTGCGGAGTAAACCTTGACATCCATGCATCCAGTTTATCTCGCTCCGGGCCTAATACTGCTGAGCCAGCAATTGCTTCCACAATTCCTCATCCACCGGCACACCCAGCTCAAGATTCTCTTGCCGCACTTGCAGCGTCTTCTCGCCCGGATACCGTACCGTCTTGCCCGCCTCAACAGGCTCCGCTGCATGCAGATTCGCAATCATCGCATCCGCCGTAGCATCCATCTGCTCGACGCTTAGCCCCTTCGGGTCGATCGCGAGAAAAACCTGCGACAGCCCCGACTCCCGCAGCGAATCCCGCGGAATCTGATGTGCCGAAAGTCCACCCGACAGCATCGCCCCAAATAGATCCAGCGCCATCGACATGCCCGAGCCCTTCCAAAGCCCGATCGGAAGCGCCCGCTCCGTCTTCGAGATCGCCGCCGGATCGGTGGTTAGCTTGCCATCGCTATCGAATCCACCCGGAAACGGCAGCTGCTCCCCACGCTTCTCATACGCGCTTAAGGTCCCGTAGCTGTACTGGCTCATCGCCATGTCGATGACCACGTTTTCGCCGCCGGGTCGCGGCACAGCCATCACGAACGGGTTATTGCCGACCGTCGGCGCAACCGCGCCCCACGCCGGAACGTTCGGCAGCGTATTGGTCCAGCACATCGCAAACAAACCTGCATCCGCCGCCTGCCAGCCGTAGGTCCCGCCGCGCATCCAGTGATTCGAGTTGGCTAAAAAGACCGCGCCGATCCCATTCGACTTCGCCAGCTCAATCGCCCGCGCCATCGACGAATACGCGTTCAGATTCCCCGGGCCAAGATTTCCGTCCCACCGTTCGATCGCCCCGAATCCCGCGACCAGCGAAGGCGACGCCGCCGGTTTCACCACACCCAGTTTGATCGTCGCTACGAACCGCGGAAAGCGCGCCAGCCCATGCGTATACACGCCGTCGCAGGTCACTTCGGTAAAAAGCCGCGCACATACATCGGCGCGGCCCGGCTCAAAATCCAGTGTCAGCAGCATCGCCCGCAGCGCGGCGTGGAGATCGGAGAAGGGAACTCGCATCATGATCGTCCCAGTCTCGCATGTCCGGCCTGCACACCGAAACTACGGCTTCGAGGCCTCGGCCAAACGTTCCTGATGGGCAAGATTCTGGCTATGCTGGTGTGCCTCGCGCGACTTCTCGAACGCCTGCGCCGAAAGTTCGTGCGCGGACAGATGATCGTTCTCGCTATGCGAGGCGGCGGCCTTCGCATGAGCGTGTGCGGCCAGATTGTGAAGTTCAGCGGCGTGTACGTGTGTCGATTGCGGCATGGTGTTGGCTCCTATGACCTGTTGGATGCCGGATTCGCCCGGCATGCGTCCTTCAGAACACTTAGCGTCCCATCCACCCGCCGTCGACGGTGATGATCGTTCCGGTCACATAGTCCGATGCCCCTGAACTCAGAAATAGCGCGGCCCCGGTAATGTCTTCCGGCTGACCCCAGCGCCCCGCCGGAATTCTCTCAAGGATCTGGCGATTGCGCGTCTCATCCGCTCGCAGGGCCTCGGTATTTGTCGTAGCAAAATACCCCGGCGCAATCGCATTCACCTGGATCCCTTTCGGCGCCCACTCGTTCGCCAGCGCCTTGGTCAACTGTGCCACGCCGCCCTTCGACGACGCATAAGCCGGCACCCGAATCCCGCCCTGGAAGCTCAGCAGCGATGCAATATTCACGATCTTGCCCTTGCCACCACCGTTGGGATTCCGCCCAAACACATTCTTCGCCAGTAGCTGAGAAAGCTGGAACACGCTGGTCAAATTCACCTGCACCACCTCCATCCAGCTTTCCAGCGTCGTAGCCTCGGCCGCGTCGCGATGGATCGTCCCCGCATTGTTGATCAGCACGTCCACCCGCCCAAACCGCTCCACCACCTGCGAGAACAATTCCTCCGCCCCGGTGACCGAGCCCAGATTCGCCGAGAACGCCGCCGAATCCCGCCCCAAAGCCACGATCTCCGCCGTCGTCTCATCCGCTGGCCGCCGATTTCCGTGCGTCGCCACCGACGCTCCCGCCTGCGCCAGAGCCACCGCCATCGCCGCTCCCAGCCCGCTCGCCGAGCCCGTTACCAACGCCACCTTGCCGTCCATCCGAAACATATCGAGTGCCGAAACGCCAGTAAGTCCCATAGGCCACCATCCTATCGCATCGTCATTTCGGCTTCCCAGCAGGCCGCGGTGATTGACGTCGATTTCACGGTCTCGTATGGTGGGGTGACCTGAAGAGGTACACCCATGCGAATTTCACTTGCGGGAGCCGGCTGCCTTGCCGTCGCCGCTTCAATCGTTTTGGCAGCCCAAGTTAACCCGCTGTCCAAGGCTCCGGCCTACGCCCATTCCGGCCAGTCGTTGGAACAGAAGGGTGCCGATCTGCTAGCCGCAGCCCCGAAATCGAACGGTATCGCCGAACAGCGCTTTGAAACCTATCCCGGCTCGTTCACCGAACTGATTGGCCGCACTGCCAGTGGCGTCGGCGAACTCCATCAGCGTTGGCAGGATAACTTCGTCGCTGTCTCTGGCGAAGCCACAGTTACGGTGGGCGGGCGCGTAGTCGATGGCAAAGAAACCGCTCCCGGCGAAATTCGCGGGACCCGCGTCGAAGGCGGCCAATCCTATACGCTCCATAAAGGCGACACGCTCCACGTTGCTGCAAACACCCCGCACCAAACCATGCTCGCGCCCAATGGCAGCTTCGTGTACTACGTCATCAAGGTCGAGGAGCCCTCCGCCCGCTTGATGCCAGCAGCAAAGTAGCATAGTCATAGAACCAAACAGGAGAATCCAGCAATGCGTCTTTACCAGATGGCGGACCCGGTCCGTTACCCTCGGATGACCACCGCCGAACTTCGCGAAACCTTCCTCCTTGAGGGCATGTTCCAGCCCGGTCAACTCGACCTCGCCTACGTCGACCTCGATCGCACCGTCATCGGTTCCGCCGTCCCCACCACCACGCCGCTCACGCTCGAGACCCAACCCGAACTCCGCGCCGAATTCTTCTGCGAGCGTCGCGAGCTCGGCGTCCTCAACTCCGGCGGCGACGGCTCCATCCTGGTTGACGGCGTCAGCTTCGAGCTCTCCAAGTGCGACGTGCTCTACGTCGGCCGCGGCAGCAAGTCGGTTGTCTTCAGCAGCAAGGACCCCGAGAATCCCGCCTTCTTCTACCTGCTCAGCTACCTCGCCCATGCCGACTACCCGACGGTCCTGGCAAAGTTCGCGGACCTCGAAGGCCTCAAGCTCGGCTCGCAGGAGACGTGCAACAAGCGCACCATCTACAAGGCTATCCACAAGCAGGGCATCCAAAGTTGTCAGCTCGTCATGGGCTTTACGGTTCTCGATCCCGGCAGTAGCTGGAACACCATGCCGCCGCATACGCACATGCGTCGCAGCGAGATTTATTTCTACTTCGACGTCGACCCTGCCCACCGCGTCGTCCACCTGATGGGCCCCCCGGACGAGACCCGGCACATCGTCATGACCAACCGCGAAGTCGTCGTGTCGCCGGGTTGGAGCATCCACGCCGGCGTCGGCACCAGCAGCTACATCTTCTGCTGGGGCATGGGCGGCGAGAACCAGGAATACACCGACATGGACCCCGCCACAATCCCGGGCCTCCGCTGATGGCGACAGTCTCCGCGAGCCTGACCTTCCGCCCGGCCGACGCCGCCCGTTACGACCTCGTCTCCCTCGGCGAGGTCATGCTTCGCTTTGATCCGGGCGAAGACCGCATCACCAACACGCGTAACTTCCGCGTCTGGGAGGGGGGCGGCGAGTATAACGTCGGACGCAGTCTCCGCCGCTGCTTCGGCCTCCGCGCCGCAGTGGTCACGGCGCTTGCCGATAACCCGGTCGGTCGCCTGCTCGAAGACCTGATGCTACAGGGCGGCGTCGATCTCTCTCACCTGCGCTGGGTTCCGTACGACGGCATCGGCCGCGCCGCCCGCAACGGCATCTACTTCCTCGAGCGCGGCTTTGGTGTCCGCGGTTCTATGGGGATGATGGACCGTGCCAACACCCCCATCTCGCAGATCAAGCCCGGCGACATAGACTGGGCCAACATATTCGGCGTCGGAGGCAGCCGCTGGTTCCACACCGGCGGCGTCATGACGGCGCTCTCGCCGGACGCCCCCTCCGTAGCCCGCGAAGCCATGCAGGCCGCCAAGAATCACGGCACGGTCGTCAGCTTCGACTGCAATTACCGCGCCTCTCTGTGGAAGGAACAAGGCGGCCGCGGAGGCTCCATCGCCGTCAACCGCAGCCTCATGTCGTATGTCGACGTCCTCTTCGGCCACGAGGGCGACATCGCCAGGACCATCGGCACCGCCTCCTACGGGCCGCCGTGGCATGACGAAAAGAGCTATCGCGAGATGGCGCTGCGCGTCACCGCGGAGTTCCCCAACATCAAGGTGATCGCCACCACCACGCGCCGCCCCAAAACCGCCAACCGCAACGACTGGGCCGCGTTCGCATGGGCCGACGGCCAGGTCTATCGCTCCACCGACTACCTGGACCTCGAAATCTTCGACCGCGTTGGCGGCGGCGACGGCTTCGCCTCCGGCCTGATCTACGGCCTGCTCAACGGCAAGGGAACCCAGTACGGCATCGACTGCGGCGTCGCCCACGGAGCCCTTGTCATGTCCACCCCCGGCGACCAAAGCATGGCCACGCTCGCCGAAGTCGAACGCCTGATGGCCGGCGCCGGTGCCGGGGTACAACGGTAGCCTTAACTTGTAATCCTTTCTCTTTGTTTGTCATTCCGTAGCGCAGCGGAGGAATCTGCGGTTGCTTTTGCCTTAACATCAATGCAGCACCTTGGAATCTCATGACTAAAACTCAAGTCCTAGCCCAACTCAAGAAAATCGGCCTCGTCCCCGTCCTCCGCGCCGAATCCGTCGACCAGGCCCTCGCCCTCGCCGAAGCCATCGCCGCCGGCGGCGTCACGGTCCTCGAAGTCACCATGACCGTCCCCGGCGCGATCCAGGTGATGCGCAAGCTCGCCGAGACCCGCCCCGACATCCTCATCGGCGCCGGCACTGTTCTCGACCCCGAGACCGCCCGCATGTGCATCCTCGAAGGAGCGCAATTTGTCGTCTCTCCGGCCCTCAATCTCAAGACGATCGAGATGTGCCACCGGTACTCCATCGCCGCTCTGCCCGGCGCGCTCACCCCGACAGAAATCGTCACCGCCTGGCAGGCCGGAGCCGATGTGGTCAAGGTTTTCCCCGCAAGTTCCATGGGCGGAGCCTCCTACCTCAAAAGCATCAAAGCCCCACTACCCCAGGTCGAACTAATCCCAACCGGTGGCGTCTCCCTGGCCACCGCCGAAGACTTCCTCAGAGCGGGAGCCTTTGCTCTCGGCGTGGGAGCCGACCTCGTCAACCCCAAAGCCCCCGCCGCTGAGATCACCGAGAACGCGCGCAAATACCTCGCCATCGTTCAGAGGTTTCAAACCGCTTAGACACAAGGTCTTGCCTGTTTCAAGCGCAAAGCTTACAGATGTAGTGCTGACAGCTCGAGAATCAGCCTTTGTCTTGTGCCGCTCTTGTTTGCGGCAGCCACAACACCGGCTGGCGAATCGGAAACGTCCGCAGAATATCTGGCTCGGTCGGGTCTGGATTCAGTCCGCGCCACAGCGTCACGTACTCGGCGTTGCCATAAGCCCGACCCGCAAACACCAGCGCCGGCCGTCGATACGGCAGCAGCTTGAAGTGCGCAACATCCGCCGGGTACGGCCACTTCGAGCGGTTCTGGATGTAGTACGAAAGCTTTGCCACCACCGTCCGCATCCCCGGCCCGTCCTGCAACTCGTAGTCCCAAACGCTCTCAAACTGAGTCGACAGCAACTGGCACACCCCCGCCAGCAGATCCAGCGTGAACAGGGAATTCCGCAGCGGATTTTCCGTCGTCAACTCATGCGGAAACAATCCTTCGCCGTTGATCTGCGCCCGGATCGTCGAGGTCTTGAACCGGTGCCTGCACTCACTGGTCGCCGCCTCGTTCGCGGTCAGTTTCGCCGCCGCCGCCGTCTGCAACAGCCACGACGCCCCAACATGATCCTTCGCATCACGCGCCAGCAATGCGGTTCGATTTTCCAGGAGCCACTTCAACCGGGCCTTGAACCATTCTTTGACCGGATCGAGCGCTTCGTTCTCAAGCCCCAGAAATGGCAGCGCAACACACATCTCTCCCAGCGCACACATCTCGGTCACTTCAGCAAACTGCCTCTCGCCCAGCACCGGGGTCGCATCCAGCTTCGTCGCGTCCGCAACAAACCAGGCTCGCAACTGAGCCTCCGCAGGGGCCCTGTACTTCTCGCCATTCGCGGTGTCAATCACCACCGCCGCCGCCAATGCCGGGATACTAAGCGTAAACGCCAGAAACTCCGCACTCGCGGCATCCATACGAGCAGTGGGAACGACTGGACTTACCTTCGCGGCAAGCAGAATCCGCTCGCGATCGATCTGCCCGACATTCGGGCGCGTCGTCGGAGCCGAGGGCAACGGCTGTGTCCTCGCAGCCAGCAAGGCACCTGTTCCTGCAATCAACTCGCGGCGCGTCATCATCTTCAAACCCCGAGGGCAGCGTAGCACGTTGCTCCCATGCGTATCATCGAAGGTGGGGATTTTGCTGAAGATGCACACGCCGCTCCTGTTCCTTGCCTTGCCCGTCGCGGCCACACTCCTCGGCGGCCTGCTCGCCATGCGCTTCCGTCGCTTCCGCCCCGTGCTGGTCGGTCTCGGAGCCGGCCTGCTCCTCGGTGCCGCCTTCTTGGACCTGCTCCCGGAGGCCATCGCGCTCGGCACCCAGAACGGACTTTCTGCCGCAGACATCCTCGGCCTCACGCTCCTCTTCTTCCTGCTTTTCGCGGCGTTGGAGTCCGTCCTCGCGCACCTCGGCTACGGCCAGCACAACCGCCGCCGCTTCGGCCGGATCGGCGGTGGTCTGCTCATCTTCCACAGCTTCCGCGACGGCATGGCCATTGGAGCCGCCTTTGCCGCCTCGCACACCGCCGGATTCGCCGTCGCACTCGGCATCACGGCCCATGACTTCGGTGACGGCATGAACACCGTCCTCCTCACCACCGCAGGTGAGCGCCCCGCCCGCTCCGACTATCTGTTCCTTCTGCTTGATGCCGTCGCACCCTTCCTGGGCGGCCTGCTGACCGTCTGGTGGCTGCTCTCCAGCCGCCACGCCACGATGCTCCTTGCCCTTGCCGCCGCCTTCTTCCTCCAGATGGCGACCGCCGACTTTTTGCCCCAGCTCCGGTCAGCCCCAGACGCAGAACTGCCCCCCGGCCGCCAGTCGTGGCTGATGTTGGCCGTGATCGCCGGAGCCGCCGCCATTTACGCGACAAATCTTCTGCTCGGCGCGCTCTAGGCTGTTACTTCATCGCGTAGGCGTACATCGTATCGCCCGCCCCCACGATCAGCCATTGCTTGCCCTCCTGAGTCAGTGTAATCGGCCCATTTGAGACGTTGTCCTTCAGCGGCTCATGCCACAGGATGGTCCCGTCCGTGTCTCTGAAGGCGATCAAATTATGCTGCGCATCGCCTCCGACCACGATGCCGCCTGCCGTCGAGAGGACGCCGCCCGTACCGCCGCCGCCACTGCCCGGAGCATTCGGATAGGTGTGTCGCCACACGACGTGGCCCTTCAAGTCGATCGCATCGAGAAAGCGCTTGGCCTCACCCACTGACGCGGTTGTTCCCGCGTAGCCTGCTGGCTTTGGGTCGAGGTCAGTCAGATAATAAATCTCCCAGGATTCGACTCCATTGACGTAAAACAGCCCGGCCTTTGAGCTGTAGCTGGGCGGAAACCAGTTAGTCGCGCTGCCGATCGAAAGCGAACCCGCAATACTCGGCTCTTTCGAAGGATTTGGAATCGGCTCGCCGCGTTGGTTCAGGCCCTTCGACCAGTTCAGCGGGACAAACGGCGTAGTGACGACGTTCTTGCCGGTCACGCGGTCAAGGACCACGAAGTAACCGTTCCGCGCGGCCTGGGCGAGCAGCTTGCGCGGCTTACCGTCGATCGCAGCATCCATCAGAACAGGCGTTTCTACGTTGTCCCAGTCGTGGGTGTCATGCGGCGAGGTCTGGAAGTACCACTTCAGCTTGCCGGTATCGACGTCCAGCGCCACGATAGCCGCCGTCCAAAGATTGTCGCCAGCGCGTCCCGTGCCGGCGTAGACGGGGTTGGTATTGCCCGTGCCCCAGTAAATCGTGTTCAACTCGGCGTCGTAGGTTCCCGGAAGCCAGGTCATACCGCCGCCGTGCTGCGCCGTGGTCTCGTTGGGCCAGGTTTTCAACTCCGGCTCACCTGCCCGGGGTGTGGAGTTCCAGCGCCACTGCGGCTCGCCATTCTCCGGATTTACGGCCAGCAGAAAGCCCTGCAAGTCCATCGCATCGCCGCCGACGCCTACCAGCAGATGGTTCTTGATGATCGTCGGGGCTGTCGTCGTAAAGTACTGCTTGCGAGCGTCGACGAGTTCCTTTCGCCAGCGCTCTTTGCCGTTTGCGGCGTCCAGCGCAATCAGCCAGCCGTCCGGGCCCACGAAGTAAACCGTGTTGTTCCAGAAGCCCAGCCCCCGATTACCCAGCAGATGCCCACCCTTGTCCGACCAAGAGAACGTCCACACCTCCTTGCCAGTTTTGGAGTCGAGCGCGTACACGTGGTCCGGGACGGTAAAGTACAAAATCCCGTTGACTACCAGCGGTGTGCTCTTGATCGAAGCCGTCGCGAGTTCGTTTCTCGAGCCCGTGCTGGACTTCCCGATCCTGTAGCTCCACTTCAGTTCCAGGTTCTTGAGGGTGTCTGCATTAATCTGCTTCAATTCGCTGAAGCGGCGGCCAGACAAGTCGCCGTTATAGGTCGGCCAGCTATCCGTTGGAGCCGCGCCGAATTCGGGAACCTGGCTGAGTCCAGATGCGGCGAGCGAAAGAGTGAGCGTGATCCCGGCCAGGCACTTCGAAATCGCGGTCATTTCTGCTTCTCCAGGTAGGCGGTCATGTTGTGGATGTCGTCGTCCATCAGGCTGGGGACCATCTCCATATGGCGAGCGAGCGGGTCGTTGATCGTCAGCTTGGTCCCGGCGGTTCGGTCGATGCGTACGACCTTGCCGGCCGCATCCGTGATATCGACGCGGAAATCGTCGAGTCTGGTGAGAGTGCCGGAGACCGTGCCCGTAGAGCTTGTTGCTGTTGCCGTTACAGTGCGGGTCGGGCTATTGCGAGGTGGGCTGATCCAGTTTCGCTGCAGGTCCAGCGGTTTAAACTTAGCGCCGACGTGCGCCAGATCCCCACTCACGGAGTGGCATTGGCTGCACTTCGCATCGAATGCTGCCTTGCCTTTGGCGGGATCTCCCACCAGGATGTTGGCCACCTTGTAGTCGCCGCGATTGGTGTAGTTCTCGATCTGCTGATGCAGGAATTCCGTAACGTCTTTCAGGTCGGTTGGCGGAAGCCGCTCGAACGCAGGCATGCCCTTGGACGGACGGCCCTGCTGCAGAAATGACACCAGCTTCTCGCCGTGGTCGTCGCCAAGCACGACGTCGGAGGTAAGCAGGCTTGGCCCTTCCGCTCCGCGGGCTGATGGTCCGTGGCAAAACGAACAGTTGGAGGCATACACCGGAGCCCCGCGCTTGGCGGCCTCGGCGTCCGGCCGCGTTCCCATGCCAAGCGCGGCTCTGGTGCGCTCCGCCGGGTTGACTCCGGCGTTGGGTCGTTGGGTAACGGGTTCCTGTGCGGCGGCAGAGGCAGCGACAAGGATAACTGTCGCGGCGAATATCCTGGGGGTGGGGATCATCATCATGTTTTAGGGCAACGCCTTTCGGTGAATCAGCGCTGCCCCGCCATTCTTGCAGATTGCGATGAGTAAGTCACAATGGCGCACTGGAACGTCTTCAGGCCACTAAAAGCCGAATAGGGCCTTTGCGCCGCGCACTGTTCGGAATAGACACCGCTGAGATTCTGTCTAGATTGCGCTTTCGTCCAAGGAAGCGGGCTCCTCGGACCACTTCGCCGCCAGAAATCCGTAGACCGCCACGCCGACGAAACCGACCGCTGGGACGATGTAGCCGTAGGCAAGACTACCCGTAACCTTGGCAATCCAGCCCAGGATCGGCGGGAAGATGGCTCCGCCAACGATGGCCATCACGAGGAACGACCCGGCGAGCTTGGTGTTCGCCCCCAGGCCCTTCAGGCCAAGCGCGAAGATAGTTGGGAACATGATGGAAAGGAAGAAGCTGCTCGCCACAATGGCATACGCACCGATCAGGCTCGGGTGGGTGATCGCAATGCCGATCAACACGACGTTTGCCGCTCCATAGATGCCCAGGATTCGGCTTGGTGCGATGTACTTCATCAGCGGAGTCGTTGCAAACCGGCCGACCATGAGTGCGATCAAGGTTGCCGTCAGATAGCCTGCAGCCACGCGCTCGCTGACCGAGGTGTACTGCTTCATGTACGGGATGAGGCTGCTCCAGGTGGAGACCTGCGCACCGACATTGCAAAAATTGGCGAATACCGCGAACCACAGGTGCGGATAACCAAGGAGAGCGCGGAAGCTGCCGCGATCCTCTGCGACCGCCGCACCCTCACCGCTCATGGTCGGAAAGGACATGCGCGACAGCAGAACCCCGAAGAGCAGTACGGTCGACCCGAGTACCAGGTAGGTCGGCACAACGCGCATCAACTCGGCGTGAAGATAGCCAGCGTACGTTCCGGCAGCTTTCATCGCCTCAACTTCTGCGGGCTTCTTCTCAATTCCCGAAAAGATGAACCTCGCGCCAAGGATCACGCCGAGGACAGTTCCGGGGGGGTTGAAGGATTGAGCAAAATTCAACCGTCTTTCAGAAGTATGTGCGGGGCCGAACTGTGCAATGAAAGGATTCGCGGCCGTCTCCAGCATGGATGCTCCGCAGCCGACCGCAAACAGGGCGATGAGGAATGGCAGATATTGTCCGCTAATTGCTGCCGGCCAAAACAGAATCATTCCTCCGCCGAAGAAAGTAAGGCCCACCACCATACCCGACTTGTAGCCCCACTTGCGCATGATCAGTGCGGCGGGAATCGCCATGCAGAAGTAGCCGAGAAAGTTGGCGGTCTGAACGAGTTGCGCGCCAAACTGCGACAACTCGAACGACTTCTTGAACTGCTGGACAAGGATGTCGGTCAGGTTGTTCGACATTCCCCAGAGGAAGAAGAGGACAGTCACGAGGACGAAAAGCAGCATCTTGCCGGCGGGCACCAAAGGTTCAGTAATCGTTGTCTGCGATTTGGCGGACGCGGTCGGGGCGGTGATTTGCATGTGCTTCCTTTCAATCCCGGTTGATAGGTCTTCGAACGGTGTGGTCCATCTTACCCAATGCCAGGCGGGTTGAGTTTGCTGTGGATAATCCCGTCGAATCCCATCACTGCCTCCGCTGTTTGCGATCTCGTCCGTGAGTCGTATTGAACAACTTTCCTGAAGCCTAGTCGTTACCGTTGCTGGGTGCTACGGACGCGAAGTTTGTCAGTTTGTTCATTCCTGGAATGGTTGTATAGCGGACTCAGAATTGTGAGGTTCGAATGGTATCCTTTCAACAAACCTTGAGAGTTATGACGGTTATGTCGCGCAACCTTTTACCAGACCGCATTATCGCGACGACGACGGTACCCGAGGACCTCAATCCGGCGTACTTCTTTCCTGCGTCGTTTGCACAACGTCGTCTGTGGTTTCTACATCAGTTTGAGCCTGACCAGACATCGTATGTCGTTCCCGTGTCGTGGCGCCTCGGCGGAGGATTGGACGTTGCGGCAGCAATTGCCGCGATGAACCGGATCGTTGATCGCCACGACACGATGCGCACTACTTTCGGGGTCCAGAGCGGCGAACCGATTCAAATCGTCCATGCCTATCGGCCGTTCGACCTGGCGGTCGAGGACCTTACCTTTGCCCCGGATCCTGCAGCCGCAGCTATCGAGGCCGCAGCGCAGGAGGCGAACACCGCTTTCGATCTCGCGTCCGGACCACTATTTCGTTTCCGAATCCTGCGACTTGCCGAAGATGACCACCTGCTGCTATTCACGACACACCACATCGTGTTCGACGGCTGGTCGAAAGGCGTGTGGATGCGGGAATTCTCCGCATACTATCGTGAGTTCGCTTTCGGTCAGCCGGCGGCAGTCGCAGAGCTGCAGATTCAGTACGGCGACTTTGCCGCGTGGCAGCAGGAGCAGCTGTCCGGCTCCGGACTTGATCGGCTTCTGAACTTCTGGAAGGCAGCACTGGCGGGAGCGCCCGCGCTGCTGGAACTGCCAACGGATCGCCCCCGGCCGGCGGTGCAATCCTTTGATGGAAGCTCGGTGCTGTTCAGGTTCAGCAGGGAACTCAGCGACGACCTTCGCAACCTGTGCCGGGAGACGAATACGACGCTTTTCATGGTGCTGGTGGCAGCGCTGCACGTCTTGCTATCGCGGGTAAGCGGGCAGGAGGGAATCGTAGTCGGAACGCCGATCGCCAATCGCGAGCGGCTGGAGCTTGAGCCGATCATCGGGTTCTTCAGCAATACGCTTCTGATGCGCCAGACCATCCACGCCGAGGATACGTTCCTCGATGTTTTGGCTCGCGTCAGGCGATTTACCCTTGACGCTTTTGCGCATCAGGACATGCCGTACGAGAAGCTCGTCGAGCATCTGCAGCCGGAACGCAGTCTCAGCTATAACCCACTCTTTCAAGTAATGTTTGCGCTGCACAACATGCCGCGCGAGGCCATTCAACTGGTTGGCCTCACGATCAAAGGTCTGCCATCCGAGCGCCAGAAGACCAAGTTCGATCTCTATGTGTCGGTGGTCGATGCACCCGAACTTCGCGGCGTACTGGAGTTCAGTACCGCCCTGTTTGACACAACTACCATCGAGCGTTTCGCCGATCATTATCGTGTGCTGCTGGAGTCGATTGTATCGGCTCCGTCGACCCCTGTTAGGTCTTTGGCGCTTCTCGGGGAAGCCGAGCGGAAGCAGGTCATCGAAGGCTTCAACCAGACGGCCAGGGACTTCTCCGGTCCAACCCGGATTCAGGAATTTCTCGAAGCCACTGCGGACCGGATTCCCGGTAGCGTTGCGCTGATCGATGGCGAACGCCGCATCACCTATGCGGAGCTCAATTCCGCCGCCAACCGGATTGCAAGCCTGCTCGATGTGCAGCCGGACGACCTGGTCGGCATCTATCTCAACCGCACACCGCAATTGGTCGCGAGCATCTTCGGCGTATTGAAGGCGGGTGCGGCGTATGTGCCGCTCGACCCGACCTATCCACAGCAGCGTATCGCGGGCATCATCGAGGAAGCGAAGCCCAAAGTCATCATCACCAGCTCAGAGCTTGCCAATGCGCTTCCGCCAAGCGAAGCGACGATTGTGCTGGTCGACCGGTTTGAGTCCGATCCGCTGCGAGTCAACCCGGCCTGCCCAGCGACGCCCAACAACCTCGCTTTTGTACTATTCACCTCCGGGTCCACAGGCCGGCCCAAAGGCGTTGCAATCGAGCATCGCAACTCGGTCAACTTCGTGCATTGGTGTCTCCACCAATTCACGCCGGCGCAGCTAGCAGGCGTCCTCTTCGGCACGTCTATCGGGTTCGACATGTCGACCTTCGAGATGTTCGTCACGCTGGGCGCGGGCGGCAAACTGGTGATCGTGGAGAATGCGCTTCTGCTCGCGTCAGCCCCCGCCGCAAGCGAAGTCACGCTGATCAACACGGTGCCGTCCGTCATGGCCGAGTTGCTGCGGTCGGGCGGAGTCGGGCCATCGGTTTCGACGATCCTGCTAGGGGGTGAAGCACTAAGCGATAGTCTCGCCGCGGAAATTCTGGACCGCCCAACTGTTAGCACCCTGGTCAATTCCTACGGTCCAACTGAAAGTGGCTATGCGACGTGGGAGGTCGTGGAGCGCGACCGGCGGGTCACCATCGGCCGTCCGCTGGCGAACATTCGTGGATACATTCTCGATAACCTTGGAAATCCGCTGCCGATCGGCGTCGCCGGCGAGCTGTTTTTGGCCGGGACCGGCGTCGCGCGCGGCTATCTCAACCGGCCCGACATGACGGCAGAGCGATTCCTAGCCGATCCCTTTGTGGCCGGTTCGCGCATGTACCAGACGGGCGATCTCTGCCGCTGGCTGGCCGACGGCACCATCGAGTATCTCGGGCGGCTTGACCAGCAGGTCAAGATTCGCGGCTTTCGCATTGAACCGGCGGAGATCGAGACTGTTCTGCGCACCTGCGTCGGCGTTCTGGATTGCGTCGTCGTCGCCCGCGACGATGACCGGGGCGGCAAGCAGCTTGTGGCCTATGTCGTCCCGAGCAGCGGCGTGGAGCTGCAGCTCGATGCTCTGCGCTCTGCCGTCAAAGCCACGCTGCCGGACTACATGGTGCCTGCGGTATTCCATCTGCTGCCTGTGCTGCCTCTAACGCCGAACGGCAAGGTCGATCGCCAGGCTCTGCCAGAGCCGATCTATCACCATTCGTCGACCAGCGAGGCTCTGCCCGCGACGCCTACCGAAGAGATTGTCGGGGGCATCTGGATGGATGTCCTGCGGTTGGAGAAGGTATCAGTCGAGGATGACTTCTTCTCGCTCGGCGGCCACTCTTTGCTGGCGACGCAGGTGATTGCGCGGATCGGCCAGGCCTTCCAGGTCAACCTGCCGTTGCGCCGCATCTTCGAGCACCCCACAGTCAGGGGCTTGTCAGCACAGGTAGACGTGCTGCGCTTGTCAGGAAGCGCTGGCTCGTTGCCGTCGCTCACCAGCGTGAGCCGCAATGAGCGGCTACCACTCTCGTTTGCCCAGCAGCGGTTCTGGCTGATGACGCAGCTCTATCCGGAGGGTAGTGGTTACAACGTAAAGTCCGCACTCCGCCTCCGTGGCTCACTGGACATCGCCGTGTTAAACTCGGCGGTGACGGAAATCAGTGCGCGCAATGAAGTCTTGCGCACGATTTACCTGGCCGACGCAGGCATTCCATTTCAGCGCATCCTACCGCCTGAACCCCTTCAACTGACGGTTGTCGACCTTGAGCACGCAGGGGAACAGGAAGCTTTGCGTCACATCGCGGCCGCTGCGCAGGCTCCGTTCAATCTTGCGACCGGACCCGTCTGCCGATTCCACCTTTATCGCATTGGACCGCAGGACCACGTCTTCGCCATGGTGAGCCACCACATTTGTATGGACGGATCAAGCTCCGCAATCCTGTTTCAGGATTTAACGACGCTGTACTCGCAGCTGGAGTCCGGCGAGCGGCCAAGCCTTCCCGAGCACAGCTTTGACTACGCCGACTTCGCCGCCTGGCAGCGCGGATGGATGCAAGGCGCGGTCCTCGAGGAACATCTGGACTACTGGCGGAATCATCTTCAAGGGGCTCCACTTGGGCTCAAACTCCCGGTCGATCATCATCTCGAATCCGCGACATCCAGCGGCGATCTACGCTCCATCACGATCAAAACTGAATTCTTCGATTCGCTGACGAAGTTCTGCCAGGTCCACAAGGTGACACAGTTTGCGGTCATGGTGTGGTCGCTGGCGATCATGCTGCATCGCTGGAGCCGGGACCAGAGCCTGGTGATCGGCACCGTTGCGGGCAACAGGCCGCTGCCTGAGCTGGACCGGATGGTCGGCTGCTTTCTGAACATGCTTCCGCTCCGAGTGGATGTTAACGGATCCGAAACCGCGCTCGAGGTACTCGTCCGGACGCGTGCCGTTGTGCTCGATGGATTCTCCTACGGGCAGTGCCCGTTTGACGCGATCGTCGATGCGATGAAGGTACAGCGAACGCCGGACCGCAACCCGATCTTCAATGTCGGCCTGCTGCTGCAGAATTTCTCCGAAGTGGTCTTCAAGACCGACGCGCTGGAGGGTAGGTCGGTTGGCTTTCCGCGCGAATCCGCCTTGCTTGATCTTCGCTTTGTCGTCTCCGCCCGGTCGGAGCGCATCCGCCTGGCGTGCGAGTACAAACGCGACCTCTTCGACACGGCCACTATCGATCTGCTGCTCAACGCATACAGCTCGACCTTGCAGTCGCTTGTGCTTGACCCATCGGTAAGGGTGGATGACGTTGAGATTCCTGCCGGATTGGAGCAGCAGGCTGCAAGGTCTCGCGGCGACGACAAGCCAAAAGTTCTCGTCTCGGCGACATTCACGGCCGAGCCGATTGAAGAACCCCTTTCGTTCTGGATGCGCGAGCTGGAGCTGGATTACAAGCTGCAGTTTGCACCGAACCACCAGGTCTTCCAGCAACTCCTCGACCCAACGAGTCTGCTGCGCTCCAATACTTCCGGCTACAACGTGCTGCTCCTTCGCTTCGAGGACCTCCACCAGTTCGGCTCCGACTCGGTAGAAGTCAGGCAGGAGAATATCGCGCGTGGTGTCGCGGACCTGATCGAAGCGGTAAAGTCCGCCGCCGCCCAGAGCGCAGCCAGCTTCATCCTCTGCTGCTGCCCGTCATCGAGCGAGCTTGTTACCACTGCGGCATGGTCCGGCTTCTTGTCCGGGTTGGAGACGTCGCTGGTCGAAGGGCTGGCATCCTCCGCTACCGTACACGTCATCACCTCGGCAAGGCTGAACGAGCTTTACGCGGTCCCGGACTACGAAGACAAGGTAGCCCTTGCCGTCGGGCATGTCCCGTACACCACTGAGTTTTCGACCGCGCTGGCGACCATGCTCATCCGCTGCATCTGGGGCCTGCGGGGACCCGGCTACAAAGTGATCGCCCTCGATTGCGACAACACGCTCTGGAGCGGCGTCTGCGGCGAAGACGGCACCTTCGGCGTGACGGTAAACGCTCCGCAGCGCGCACTGCAGCAGGAGATTCTGCATCAGCGCGAGCAGGGTATGCTGATCGTCATCTGCAGCAAGAACAATGAGCCGGATGCGTGGGATGTCTTCGACCGCAACCCCGGCATGTTGCTTAAGCGCGAACACATTACCGCGCACCGCATCAACTGGGAGCCAAAGCCGGACAATCTGCGGTCGCTTGCACAGGAACTGAACCTTGGCATCGACAGCTTTGTCTTCATCGACGACAGCCCGGTCGAATGTTCAGCGGTAGAAACGCAAATCCCCGAAGTGCTGACGTTGCAATTGCCCGAAGATCCGAACGACATTCCGGCATTTCTAAATCACATCTGGGCCTTCGATCACTATCGCACCACGGATGCCGACCGCCGTCGCAGCGAGATGTACAGCGAAGAGCGCGAGCGTGGCGAACTCCGTGCAAACCAGAGCCTCGACGACTTCATTCGGAGCCTGCAACTAAACATCCAGATCGCCCCGTTGACGGAAGAAAACGTCAATCGCGTTGCGCAACTGACGCAGCGGAGCAACCAGTTCAATAGCACGACGATCCGCCGCCAGGACCCACAGGTGCGGGAACTGATTACGTCGCCGACGCTCCGCTGCTGGACGGTTCACCTGAGCGACCGCTTCGGCGACTACGGGCTCATTGGAGTTGTAATTTTCGCGGTAGTTGACTCGTCGCTGCTCGTGGAGTCCTTCCTGATGAGTTGCCGCGCACTCGGCAGAAGGGTCGAGCACACAATTCTCGATCAACTCTGTGAAGAGGCGCGCACAATGGGGCTGGTTTGGGTGGACGTTCAGTTTTCCGCTTCGGCGAAGAATGCCCCCGCGTTTAACTTTTTGGAATCCCTCTCAGTCGCCTCTTGCGTTGAGACCGAGAGCGGCATCGTGTACCGGCTCAGCTCCGCCGAGGGTGCCCATGCCCGCATGACAGAGGAGGTCGCGTCCGTATGAAGCCCTCCGTCCTGGCGCGAATAGCGTCTCAGCTTTCAAAGACCTCGGCCATCGTTGATGCAGTGGAGTCGAAGCAGACCCGCCGCACGGGGCTGCAGGCGGAGTATGTTGAACCCGCGGATGAACTTGAAGCCGGAGTCGCCGAGGTATGGGCGCGTCTTTTGAGGGCGGAACGCGTTGGACGGCAGGACGATTTCTTCCTTCTCGGAGGCCACTCGCTTCTGGCGACACAGATGATCTCGCGCATCTCTGAACGATTCGGCGTGGAGCTGCCGCTGGTGTCGGTCTTCGCGAATCCCACACTTGCTGCTTTTTCCAACGTGGTCCGCGAAGCGCAGGCGGGAGGCGTGAGCGCCACTGTTGCTCCTTCGATTGGCGCTCGCCCCGCGCACATCCCGTTATCTTTTGGCCAGCGTCGGTTGTGGTTTTTGAATCAGCTGGAGCCTGGGAGTGCGTTTTACAACGTGGCGCTGAAGTGGCGGCTGCGTGGCGAGTTGAACCACAGTGCTCTTGCGGCTGCGCTGAGTGAGATCGCTGCCCGGCATGAGGTGTTGCGGACGCGGTATGTGGTGATGGACGGGGAGCCGGTGCAGGTGATCTCGCCTGCCGGTTCTGTGCCTGTTCCAGTGACCGATCTGAGCGGCGAGCCGGA
>JANXWZ010000108.1 GCA_025350865.1 Rhodanobacteraceae bacterium | reverse complement strand
CTTCGCCGCTTCCTCAACAATCGACGCCACCTGCTTGTTGCTGCGGTCAGCCAGCAGCGCAAACACGCCAACCGAGGCGCGATCCGCCGGAATTTCGGTGCGGGCAATCCACTGGCCGTCGGCATAATGGTAGAAATCGTCACCAGGAATGACGGATTTATCCATCGCCGTCAGGTCGATGCCATGGGTAGCAGGTGCGGTCTGGGCGGAGGCGGTTGCAGAAACAAGGGCGAGTGCGGCGCTAAGGATCACAGTGCGGGTCATGGAATCTCCGGTGCTGAGCGAATCAGTCGTATGACGAATCACGGTTTGAGTTGGTAAGGAATGCTGATTCCGATGTCGTTGGCATCGTAGTCCCGGCTGTTGCGCGTGATCAAGGTACATTCCTCAACCTGAGCGGTCGCGAGAATGATGGCGTCGGGTAATTTCAACCGCGTAGCCCTTCGCAGGCTGGCGGCCTGTTCAGCGATCGGCGTGGAAATGGGAACAATTCGAAAGGTATCGAGGTAGTTTCGAGTCGTCGCTTCATCCAGCGCGTCAGTACCCGCCATCACTTCCATCCAGGAAATTATGCTGATGGACTGGCTCCGATAGCGCGCAATGACCGCCTTCGCGCGAGCCTCTCCATTCAGGTCATCGGTCAGAATATTCGTATCGAATAATCCATCCTGACCTACCACTCATCCCTCATGCGAAGCTGGTACTCAAGACCGTCGATGTTCTTGTCAGCCCACAAACCAAACGCGGCGTCACGCGCAGTCTCTGCCCGGAGATAGTTCGAGATAGCGCTGCGAACGATCTCGTCGCGCGGCACCTTGCGCTCCGCGCTCAGCTTTTCAAGCAGGCTGATCTCTTGCTCGGGAATGTCGATTACGGTCTGCATCTCGGCCTTCGCTCTAAGCAAATTCTAGCACCGCGATCTTGGGTAAGCTCGTCCACCCGGAACTCACTTGATATCCCGCCAGTTGCTTCCGACCCCAACCTCCGCCACGATCGGCACCGAGAACTCAGCCACGTGTTCCATCTCGTACTTCACTAAAGCCTCTAACTCCGAAGCCTCATGCGGCACCACATCGAACAGCAGTTCGTCATGCACCTGGAGCGTCATCACCGACTTCATCTTCCGCTCAGTCATCTTGCGATCCAGCGCGATCATCGCCAGCTTGATCAAGTCTGCAGCCGTCCCCTGCAGCGGCGTGTTGATCGCCGTGCGCTCAGCGAATCCGCGCATGTTCGGGTTGCGCGATTGAATGTCCGGGATAGGCCGGATGCGTCCGAAGTAAGTCCTTACCGCCTGCTCGCGACGCACCTGCTCCAGCGTCTCGTCGATAAAGCGTTTGATCCCGGCGTAGCGCTCGTAGTACGTCTCTATGTACTGCTTCGCGATTTTCTGGTCGATGCCCAGTTGCGCCGCCAGCCCGAACGGACTGATGCCATACACGATTCCGAAATTCACAGCCTTCGCCCGCGCTCGAGTCTCCTTATCCAACTCCGCAACGGGAATCCCGAAGACCTCCGAGGCGGTCAGCGTATGAATATCCTGATCGGTGCGATAGGCGTTCAGCAGCAGCGGGTCCTGCGAGAAATGCGCCATCAGGCGCAGCTCAATCTGCGAGTAGTCGGCCGACATGAGCAGGTTGCCGGGAGCGGCAATAAAGGCCGCGCGAATCTCACGACCGATCACAGTGCGCGTCGGGATGTTCTGCAGATTCGGGTTCGTGCTGGAGAGTCGACCCGTTGCCGTGCCCACCTGGTTGAACGTGGTGTGGATGCGGCCGTTCGAATCCGCCAGGGCTGGCAGCTGATCGAGGTAGGTCGACTTCAGCTTTTGCAACTGCCGATGCTCAATTACGAGCGCGGCGATTGGATGATGCTCCGCCAACTCTTCCAACACATCCTGCGCGGTCGAAACCACCTTACCCTTGCCATACTTCATCGGCTTGGGCAGGTTCATCTTGTTGAAGAGCACGTCGCCAAGCTGCTTGGGTGAGTTGATGTTGAAGCTCTGGCCGGAGTCCGTATAGATGCGCTGCGCCAGGTTGTCGATCTCGATGGCAAGCCGGTCCGACATATCGCGCAGAACCACCGGATCGATCCGAACACCCACTTCCTCCATCCGCAACAGCACGGATACCAGCGGCAGGTCGATGGTGTCGTACACATCCATCAGATCCGGAAACTTTTTGTCGTCCCGAAGGTCATTTTGGTTGTCATCCCGCAGCAAAGCGGAGGGATCTGCGGTTGCCTTCGCACCTTTCTCCGAGCCGAACAACATCTCCGTCGTCACCGCACCACCAAGCGACGGATCATCCTTGGGAATTTCATGCACTACCGTCGCTGCCTTTAACACCTCTTCGCGCAGGATTGGCGCAATGCGATGGATCGCATTCGCTGCCTCCGGAAGCAAATTTGGCGACACAACTCCCTTCACCACAGGCGTTAGCGCCCGCTGGGTGAAACGCGCCGCCACATCCGGCAAGGTATGCGAGGCATGCGTCGGGTTCACGAGATAACTCATCAGCATTACATCGTCGCGAACGCCGGCCAGCGTGACTCCATGCGGATGCAACGCACGCAAAACCGCCTTCAAGTCGTGCAAATCCTTGGGCAGCGACGCATCTTCCAAAGCCTCGCGCAGACCGGGCGCATCCAGCGACACCTCAAGCGCGGCCGACTGCGAGACAGCCAGCCCAAGCCTGCACGCAGGGTCCTGAACAGGAGGCGACAGCTCCGGCTGCGCCGCGGGCGCTTCCATCCCGAACAACGACATAGTCTGCGCGGGCGCAGGCTCTGGCTCGACAGTTTCTGCATCCGGCTCAGCCGCGACCTCTTCCACTAGCGCACGAGCGTCAGCGAAGATCGCAAACGACAAGCCGTGGGGCGCATTTGTCGCCGGATCGATCGCACGAGCTTCCGCCAGCAATTGCGAGATCTCCTCCGCCGTAGGCTTCAACTGATAGGCAATCACCGAATTGTCGACGGCCGGCGCAAGTTCCTTCAGCATGGTCGTAAATTCAAGCTCGCTGAACAGCTCACGGCACGCCGCGTTGTCCACCGGCTGAGTCATCATCGCGTCCAGCGTGTACTCAATCGGCACCGTCGTATGGATCGTCACCAACTCCTTTGAGAGCAGGATGTTCTCGCGATTGTTTTGTAACGATTCCCGATACGTTTTCTTCTTCACCTCGTCGGCGCGATCCAGCGCTGCCTCCACTGATCCAAACTGCAGGATCAGCTCCACCGAGCCTTTGTCGCCAATTCCGGGTGCACCGGGAATGTTATCAACCGAGTCACCACGCAGCGCCATCACGTCGATTACGCGCTCCGGCGGCACGCCCAGCACCTCTTCCACCTTCTTCGGGTTGAGGATCAGGTTGTCCTTGGTCGGATTCAGAATCGACACATCCTGCGTCACTAGCTGCATCATGTCCTTGTCCGGCGAGACGACGTAGACATGGTGGCCTAGCGCCGAAAGCTGACACGACAGCGTGCCGATCACGTCGTCCGCTTCAAAACCTTCGTTGTAGAGGATAGGAATACGGAATGCCTCCAACGCGCGCCGGATGTAAGGCTGCTGCTGGATCAGGTCGGGCGGCGTCTCGGCCCGATTGGCCTTGTAGCCGCCATACTCGACGGTCTCGAACGCCTGCGTCTTGATGTTGAATTTCTGCACATCCTTCATCTGCGCGGCCATCTCGTTGCGATGGACGGGCGCCCCGACGTCATACACCGCAGCCAGATACTGCGGCTGGAAGTCCTTGCGCAGCTTGTTGATCATGTTGACGAAAACATACGTCGCGGCGGTCGGGATGCCGGTGCGCGTGGACATCGGGCGCTGGCGCTGCATCGCGTGGTACGCGCGGAAGATGAACGCCATGGTGTCGAGCAGGTAGACGGGGGGCTTGGAATTGTTGGCTGCCATGTTCCTATGATGGTACTCGCGCCATGCTACCTAAGGTATCCACACGCGACAGCGCCTGCACGGAACGTATCCAGTGCAGGCGCTCGTCTGAACGTTAAGGGCTTAGTAGGTGGTCCTGGTGCCGGCGTGCTCAACCACGACAGGCCGGGTCCCATCGAGATCCCGTTCAACGTAATTCCCGCCGGACAACCGTTCGTCCTCAAGGCGGGTGGTGTCGCGGTCGCTTTCGACTCCATGGGTGCTGACGGCCTTTTCGCCGGCTGACGCGACATCTTCTCCGCCACACTCCTTCAGGACTTCCTTGGCGCGTGTGACCTCCTCTGAAGTGTCGCAGTGGACCGACACCAGGATGCCGCCATCCTTGACGCGACCCTCGTAACGCTTGGCCTCATACTCCGGGATTCCCATACCGACGAGCGCTCCCAGAAGGCCGCCTACCGCTCCGCCGACACCCAGACCGGCAAGTGTCGCCATGATGGGCCCCGCAGCGATCAGGGGTCCAACACCGGGAATCGCAAGCGCCCCGATGCCTGCAAGCAGACCGAGTGTGCCGCCGATCGCGCTGCCGCCAATCGCACCGGCAGTCGTCCCCTCTGGAGCCTTGGTGTTTTTCTCTGCGGCAAAGTCGCGCGAGCTGTTGGTATCGGACATCAGGACTGATACGTCGCCATTTGAGAAGCCTGAAGCCGTCAAGCGATCAACAGCGGTTTCAGCCGCCGCACGCGTGGGGAAGATTGCAAATGCTGCCGTGTTTTTGCCTGCCATTTTGATTCTCCTTAAACTGGGTTCTCGTTGCTGGTTGTGACGCTTTAGAAGCGGTCAATTACGGCTTGACTGTGAGGTTGTCGGTTACGTGGTCCTTGCCCACGATCTCCGCCGCATGGCTCACGATGGCCGTCTTTTCGTCTTCGGAATGAACGGGTCCCTTCAGCGTCACCATGCCATTCTGGGCGATGATCTTGCAGTTGTGGCCGTACGTGGAGAGCGACTTGTCGGCCATCACAGCCTTTCGGATTTTCTGCGTGATTTCGCGGTCGGACGCCGAATGTGACGACTGGTCAGCAGTTGTCTTCTGTGACTTGTTGTGGGCGGAATTATCCGGTTCTTGCGCCTGTAACCTGGTGCCGGCAGGAATGACGAGGCAAGCCACAAGTGCGACTCGCAAAATACCACGGGGTATAAACATACTTCACTTCTGGAATAAGGGGCTGAACGAGCGCACGACCGTGCCGTTATTGGCGATCTAACACCGAAACCGCGCGTCTCGAGTTATCGGGATAACCCGAACAGAGCCTCTGATGCCCGGTGCCTTTCGCGCCGTTGCGTGCATTGTGAATTTTTTTGTGGGATTTATGAGTAACGTTCCGGGCCGCCCAATGGATTGCCGGAAATTAGGCCATAAACATGCAATCGCCGTAACTGAAAAAGTGATATCGCTCACGGATAGCATGCCCATACGCGGCCAACGCTCTCTCTCTTCCGTGCTCCGAGCCGAGAAACGCCGACACGAGCATCAGCAGGGTCGACTGGGGGAGGTGGAAGTTCGTCAGCAATCCCGACACCACCCGAAACCGATGCCCTGGCTGAATGAAGATGTTCGTCGAGCCGGAGTGCGCTTCCAGCCTTTCAATCGCCGCGCAATGTTCCAGCGTCCGAGTCGTCGTCGTGCCTGCCGCAATGATCCGCCGTCCTTCTTTCAACGCGGCGTTAACGGCGGCAGCCGTCTCGGCGGAAAGCGTGTAGTGCTCCGTATGCAGCCGAATATCCTCCAGCCGTTCAACCCGCACAGGCTGAAATGTTCCAAGCCCGACATGCAGCGTCACGCGCTCCACCTGAACCCCGCGAGCATGCAACTCGGCCAGTATCTCCGACGTAAAGTGGAGCCCCGCTGTCGGAGCCGCTGCCGATCCCGGTGTCGCAGCATAGACCGTCTGGTATCGTGCCTTGTCATCCTGCGAATCATCCCGATGAATGTACGGCGGCAGCGGCATATGCCCAATGCGGTCCAGCTTCTGCAGGAACAGTGGGTCTGCGGCAAACCGCAGCGTCCGCTCGCCAAACTCACCCGCCCTGATCACCTCGGAAGTCAGCACTGTCGCGCCCGTGTCGTCAGGAAAAAGCAGCGTCTCGCCGACCGGCACCTTGCGCCCCGGCCTGACCAGCGCCGACCACTCGCCCGCACTCAATTGTTGCGTCAGCAGCACTTCAATCTTTCCACTCGGCGAAGGCGAACTCGCCTGGGTCGTCAGCCCCGCACGCACCGCGTAGAGCCGCGCTGGCAGGACACGCGAGTCGTTCAGCACCAGCAGATCGCCAGCCCTTAAATGTTCGGGCAGGTTGCGAAAGTGATCGTCTGCAACCGCGCCAGTCGCACGGTCGACGCGCAACATACGGCTCGACCCGCGCACAGTTGGCGGCTGCTGCGCGATCAACTCTTCCGGCAGCTCGAAATCAAAATCCGACACCAGCATCAGCGCACAGCCTCCGCCATGGCCACGGCTTCGTCCAGTGCCTGCTGTACGCGCGGCAATGTCGCTTCGCTCGCCGGAATGTGCTTTGGCCAGGTCATCACGACACGCGAAAACGGTTTCGGAATCAGGAATCGGTCCCACGATTCCAGCTCCCACGCGCTGATGGGAATCGCATAGAAGGCTCCCACCCACGGGGCCTCCACCAACTGTGCGAGCTGGACCGGCCCGGGCTGCGCGACCATCGCCGGGCCACGCGGACCATCGGCAGTAAAGGCGCATCGATGCCCGGATTTGTAGGCCACAACCATCTCCCGCAGACCTGCAGTGCCGCCGCGCGAACTCGATCCGCGCACGGCTCGAAAGCCCAGCAACTCGACTGTCCGGGCGATCAACTCGCCATCGAAGCTGCGCGAAATCATGATGGCGATCCCCCGGCCCTGAAACCGATGCGCACAGGTGAGCAACGAGCGATGCCAGAAGGCGTAGACCGTCGGTCCGGGGATCAGGTCGCCGCGAACCGGCTCACCGTAGCCTTGCGCAAACACATCCTCATATCGCAACGTCGCGCCGACAACCCTGATCAGCAGTGCTGTCAGTCGCGGGACGATGGCGAGCGTGAGGCGTTGGGTGAAGGTGTAAGCCACTGAGTTAGTGTAGCCGTGCCTAGCTGTACTTCAACCAGCGCAAAATCTCGGGCAGATTCGGCTTCTTACCGTACATCAAAATCCCCACGCGATAGATTCGGCTGGACACCCAAAGAATTGCGACGATGCTGACGCTCATCAGCGCAAAGCTTAGGGCAATCTCCCACGGCTGGGGTGTGCCGATCGAGATTCGCAGGTTCATCAGCAGCGGGCTGAAGAACGGCACCAACGACATCACCTTGGCGAACGTAGAATCAGGGCTCTTGATCACCGTCAGCAGCGACATCATGCAGCAAAACAGCGGCAGCACCAGGAACATGTTTAGCTGCTGCAATTCCTGCTCGGAGTTCGTCGTCGCGCCCAGCCCAGCCGCAATGGACGAGTAGAGCAGAAACGCAAAGATGAAGTACAACACGAAGAACAACATCTGCGGCACGGTGACGATGGAATGTCCACCGCTGCCCGACAGACTGCCTGCAAAGTAGACGCCGAGCAGACCGGCCGCCGACATCCAGATCGAGGTCTGCGTCACGCCCACAGCTCCAACGCCCAGAATCTTTCCCGCCAGCAGCTCCTCCGGGGTAATCGTCGAGAGCAGCACTTCGAAGATGCGGCTCGACTTCTCCTCGATGATCGACCGCGCCGTATTCATGCTGTACAGCATGATCACCATGTACATCAGGATGAACATGATGTAAGCCCCAAAGAACGCCGCCGTCGTATCGCCCGTCTCCGGATTCTCAATCTCCACCGGCGCCAGCATTGCGTCGATGTCCTTCAGACCCATGCCGCGCCCGGTCAGTTTCTCCCGCATCAGCACGGATTTAATCGCCTGCTTTAGGGCAGTATCAGTGCCGATATCAGAGGCGGACCGGCCGCGATAAATGAACCGCGGCCTTGACTGTGGGTCGGCTGGCGGAACTACGCGCAGATAACCCACCAGACCCTGCTTGGAATCCTTCAGTTGAGCATTCAGGCGAGCCACTGTCGCATCATCCAGGGATTCCAGATCGACACGCATGTTGCTGTCCTTGCCCTGCTCCAGTTCATGCTTCAGGTCCTGCGCAAGCACTGAGCCATCCGAAAGAATGGCAATGTGCGCCGAAGCCTTGGTCCGCTGAGCTAGAAACCCGCTGCCGAACCCGAGACCGCCGAGGAGCACCGGAATCAGCAAGGTCGCGATCAGAAACGCCCTCGTCTTGATGCGCTCTCGATACTCGCGCCGGGCGATCAACCAGATGTTATGCATCGACGTTCTCCCCCACGGTCTCAATGAAGATTTCTTCCAGGGTCGGTTCCATGACTTCGAATCGAGTGATCCGGGTCCCGCGCGCGACGGCCTGATGCAGCACCAACTGCGGGTCAGCGCCATCGTGCAGCACAATCTCCGCTGTGTCGCCGAAGTTTTCAAACTTCGCGACGGCCGCATGTTGCAAAAAGGTCGAGTCGCCGGTGAAATGCACGTGGACGCGGTTGGCCGGGTAGTGGGATTTGATCTCGCGCATGCTGCCCTCGAGCACCAGCTTTCCCTTGTAAAGCAACGCGATCTCATCGCAGAACTTCTCCACCTGATCCATACGGTGGGTACTGAAGAGAATCGCCCGGCCCTGTTTGCGCTGGTCGAGAAGTGTATCCATCAGGAGAGCTGCGTTGACCGGATCGAGGCCACTGAACGGCTCGTCCATGATGATCAGTTCGGGCTCATGCAGCAGTGCCGCGATGAACTGAATCTTCTGCTGCATGCCCTTCGACAGCTCCTCAGTTTTCTTGCCGATGGCCTCGGCAATCTGCAGCTTTTCACACCAGGCCTTGGCCCGCTTCGAGGCCTCTGTGGCGGCGAGTCCGTGCAACTGACCGAGGAACACCAGCTGGTCCAACACATTCATCTTCTTGTAGAGCCCGCGCTCCTCCGGCAGATACCCTATGCGCGTGAGAGCGGCGCGCTCGAACGGCTTGTCGAACAGCCGAATGGTGCCTGAATCCGGGCGTGTGATGCCGATCATCATGCGGATGGTACTCGACTTGCCGGACCCATTGGGGCCGAGCAAGCCAAACATCGCGCCGGCTTCGATGGTCAAGGAAAGACCTTCGACGGCAACTTTGGTGTCGTACATTTTGCGGATGTGGTCGAGCTGGACGATAGGCATGGCGGACCAGAGCAGTGTAGCAGGCTCCGGCTTCAGGGCTTGTGCGGCGTGTACGTCTTGGCGAGGTCGAAAATGGAAGGCTCGGCAGCAGTCGATTCGAGCGCCGTTACCTGCTCGATGGCGAACAGCATGCAACACCCCTTGCGACCATAACCCTTGCCCGTATTCAACTTGCCGTCCACCATCTCGGGCGTCACGAAAAAACGCGCGCGAACCGTAGCTCTCACGGAAACATCTTTCCCGGGAACGGAGTGCAGCAGCTTGTCGAACTGGTCGAAGGTGGCGTTGTGATTCAGCACGACGCCGATACCCTGAACCACCATTATTCTGGGGTCAACGGCATTGGCTGGAGTGCTCGACTTTGTCTTCGGGGTGCCGGTCGTCCCGCCGTACTCCATCCAGATGCCGGGATTGTCCTTGCTCCAGAAGCAGGTTGGATCCTCAAACATGGAGTTGTCCGCGCCATGCGTGGCATAGCCCGACACCTCTACCAGCCGACCATTGAAGATCGACGGCGAGCCTTTAATGGCGCAGATCGTCGTCCGAATCGGTTGTTCGGCCTGGTGTTCGAAGATCGGATTGGCGACTGCGAATAACCCCAGAAGTAATAAATAGAAGCGCATTGTTTTCTGTCTATCTCCGACGTCTTCGCGCCGGTTCCTGCATCTGCTCTAACAGCGTGGCAAACCACAATTATTCCACGCTGCGACGTTTTTTCCATCCCTAAGCCGCGCCATGCAACGCCGCGCAAAGGTAACAATCGGGCCGTTGCAATTCCAAAGTATAAGCTGAGTCGGGACTTACAAAGGCACTTATTGTTCCACCGCAATCCGGACCACCAGGCCGCAATCGCCAGATTGATACTATGAGTCATGGAATCAACGTCTTCGACGCGCGGTGTCTGGCTGCTCGCGCTCGCAGCGGTATTGTTGACCGCCTGGACCACAATCATCACCATAACGCACGCCCGTAACCACTATCGCCCGAACTTTGGCGACTTCAGCTACCTGCAAACGGGCAGCCAGTGTCTGCTGGCCGGCTGCGACCCCTACTACGCCGACAATATGAATGCGTTGATCGCGCTGCGGCACGAGCCAAAGCCAATCGTCTTTGCCATGAGCCCGGTCTATCCGGCCAGCACGCTGATCATTCTGCTGCCATTTGCGGCCATGAGCTGGCCCGCCGCTGCCTTTGTTTTTGTTGGACTTAGCACGATTTTGACGGCGGGTGCCGCAACCTGGATGGTGCTGCGGTTTCGGCTCAGGATCTGGGACCCGCCCGTCTTGATCTTTGCGGCGCTCCTCTACTGCATTCCGTTTCGAGATGCGATCAGTTTCGGCAACCCGGTGGTTCCGGCGACGGCACTTACCGCGATTGCGGGCCTGCTGTTCCTACGGGAGAGTGACGTCCGGCGCACCGCAGCCAACACACTTGGCTGGATTCTGCTGGGGCTAGCCTTGTCGTTGAAACCTCAACTGGCGGTTGGCCCGGCGCTTGTATTCTTTTGCCGGCGAGACACCCGAGCCCTCGCTTTGAAGGCCGCCTTCATGGCTGCCGGTCTGCTCGTCCTGGGAATCGCAAGCTATCGCCTGCGGTTGGGATCGTTCCACTTCCTCGAATCGTTGCGTTGGGCGATCGGTCTTTCGGTGATGCCTGAGGGATCGTCCGACTTTGCCAATCTCGAGGCCTACGACTTCCTGAATATTCAGGTCACGTTCGTAAAAATTCCGCACCTCTCGCGCGGCGCGGTCAACGCACTGGCATGGGCTACAACGGTCGGACTAGCCTCCGCTACGGCATGGTTGGCGAGCAGGACGAAGGCGCTGAGGCAGAAGCCGTGGACGATCATTGCGCTGTCCCTGGCGATCAGTTTGCTGCCCGTATATCACCGTGGCTACGACCGTTCGACGGCCTTACTGCTGATTCCTGCGGCGGCAGAAATGGCAGCCAGTCGCAAAGTTGTGGCGTGGCTGTACTGCGCGCTGATCGCACTCTGGGTAGCCAATGACACCTTGATGGAACATGTGCTGCGACGCTGGCGGTACACGGCGCAAAGCCCGGTCGAGGATGTGTTGTTCTGCTTCCTGCTGCTGGCAAGCCTTCTATGGACGGCGCGCCAGCCGCAACGGCAGTTCGAGCATTGCTAGTATGGGACATGCCGCCGCGGCCATCCTCAAGAGGTATCTCGCTCCTCGCCCTGATCGCCGTGGTGGTCGCCATCTTCTCCGCTGCGGGTGCCGCGTCGCTGTGGCGCAAGGCTCCGTTTAGTGACTTCAGCAACATCCAGACCGGAGCCCAGTGCCTCGTCGCCGGTTGCGACCCGTATGACTCGCAGACACTGAACGCTGAGGCCGCACGACGCCACGATGCGAAGGGCGAAATCTGGCAGATGAGTCCGGTGTATCCGCCGTCGGCGTTGATTCTTGTGCTGCCGTACGAGGCTCTTCCGTGGCCGCTCGCCGCCCACTTGTTTGACCTCACCGGCGGACTGCTCGCCGCATTTTGCGCCGGCCTGATGCTGTGGCGCTTTCGCATTCGTCTATGGGACCCGGCTGGCATCATTCTGCTTGCCCTGTTAGCCGGCGAGGCGGTCCTCGGCGCGCTGGAATACGGCAACCCGGCGCTGCTAGAAGCCGGACTGGCTGCTCTCGCCTGTTTTGTATTGCTTGAACAGCGTCGATTGGCCTGGATCGGCTGCATTGCGCTGGGATTAGCGCTTGCCTTGAAGCCGCAACTTGCGCTGGGTGTAGTCATCGTTCTGCTGCTGCGGCGCGACACCCGTACAGCCGCCGCAAAGGCATGCGGGATCGCACTGCTGCTATTGCTCGTCGGCCTGTTGAGCTACCGCTTCAGACTCGGCTCGTTCCATTACCTCGAAACGCTGCACCATGCCTTCAGTCTGTCCATCGCGCCACTGGCCTCGTCGGACTTCACCAGCAACTTCTCCTTCGACTTCCTCAACATCCAGACATCTTTCGCCACGATCCACCACCTCGGTCGGCGGTCGATCAACGCACTGGCATGGCTCACAACAGCCGCGCTCGCTATCATTGCCACAATCCTCGCAAGACGATCCGGCGCGTTGGAACGCTACCCGTGGACGATGACTTCGCTTGGCCAGATGATCAGCCTGCTGCCTATCTATCATCGCGGCTACGATCGCGTCTCAGCCCTGCTCCTGATCCCTGCCGCGGTGGAACTCGCCCGAACCAGACGCTCGATCGCCTGGCTGTACGCCGTCGGTGTGGCCTTCTGGCTGACCAACGAAAAGGTCTGGACGCACGTGCTTACCCGACTGCGTTTTCAGCCGCTGAATCCCGTTATCGAGATAGCCATCATCATCGTGCTGCTCGCCAGCCTATTAGGCGTCACCAAGTCGGGTAGCATCAGGGAGTGACGCTGCAGCTATCGACGCCGGTAAAGTTCGTAAAACGCGTCGGCGAACGTATCGCCGAGGGACTGGCCAAGCGCGGTGTCGAAACGGTGGAAGACCTGCTCTACCACCTGCCGTTCCGCTATGAGGACCGGCTGAACCCGCGCTCCATCGCCGAGATGACTGCCGGCGACATGGCCTCGCTGATCGGCGACGTACGCGGCTCGACACTGCTCCGCACCAAGGCTGGCGCGGGACTGTTTGAGCTGACGCTTGGCCTGTCCGCTCCGGGCATCCACGATCAATCGGGTGCCCCATCTCAAACGGGTCCATCGTTTGAGGTGGGGATGAACAAAGTCCGCATGGGCCAGTCCACCATCCAGTGCACGTGGTTCAACGGAACCTACCTGAAGGATAAGTTTCGCCTCGGCCAGCGCGTCGCGGTCTACGGCAAGCTGGAGCCGTCGCGATCCGGCGGATCAGGCCGCTTCAAGCTAATCCAGCCGCAGTTTGAGTTCCTGCCGGAGCCCGGCGCGACCGGGCCCGACGCCGAGTTCGCCATGCTCGAAATGGGCCGCATCGTCCCCGTCTATGAGTCGCTCGGCGGCACAACTCCGTGGGGCTCCAAGCTGACCAGCAAGTGGACGCGCCGCGTGATGTGGAGCGTCTTCGAAGAGCTGACCGAAGCCGGCGTCGAGGCCGAAGAAACCTTGCCCAAAGCGTTGCGCGCAAGGCTCCACCTGCCCGGGCGCATGCAGGCGCTGAAGGCGATCCACTTCCCTGAAGCTGGAACGAAACTCGCCGACCTGCAAAGCGCGGCGACCCCGGCACATCGGAGGCTTATCTTTGAAGAGCTGTGGTATCTCGAACTCGGGCTGGAGCTGAAACGCAAGCGCATGCGGGAACGCATCGGCACCACCTTTGAGACCGGCACGAATGTCCGCGAAGCGGTCAAGCAGGTGCTTCCCTTCCATCCAACCACGGCGCAGAAGCGCGTGCTGGGAGAGATTGTCGGCGACATGAAGAAGCCCCAGCCCATGCGCCGCCTGCTGCAAGGAGACGTAGGCTCCGGCAAGACGATCGTCGCGATGCAGGCCGCGCTCGTCGCTATTGAAAATGGCTACCAGGCCGCGCTGATGGCGCCGACTGAAATTCTCGCGACGCAGCACTACCTGAGCGCGAAGAAGCTGCTCGCCGACAAACTCTCGCCGCTGACCGGCAAACCCTACCGCGTCACGTTGCTGACAGGCTCGCTCGACACCGACCGCAAGCGCGAGGGCCAGGGCCGCATCATGCGCGGCGAGACGCATCTCGCCATCGGGACGCACGCCTTGATCGAAGAGAAGGTCGACTTCGCCAACCTCGGCCTCGTGGTGGTAGATGAGCAGCACCGCTTCGGTGTTCAGCAGCGCTTCAAGCTGATGAAGAAACCAAATGCATCCGGAGGGGTTACAGATCCCGACGTTCTGGTGATGACCGCGACACCGATCCCACGGACGCTCGCCCTCACCATCTACGGCGACATGGACGTCAGCATCATCGACGAACTACCGCCGGGGCGGACGCCGATCGTCACGCGCCGAACCAGCGAAGACAAAGCCCCAAAGGTGTGGGATTTCATCCGCCAGCACGTCGCCAAGGGGCAGCAGGCGTACATCGTTTATCCGGTCATCGAAGGCGCAAAGGACGATCAGCCCGAGCTCGACTTCGCGCGAGACGAAGAACCTTCAGCTATTCCCGCCGTACGCGGCAAGAAGGCGAAAGCTGCAGGTCTGTTCCCCAAGGCGAAGCTTCGTTCCGCGACACAAATGTATGAAGAGCTCCGCGCCGGACCACTCGCCGGACTGCGCCTTGGCCTGCTGCATGGGCGCATGTCCGCCGACGATAAGGAAGTCGCCATGCGCCGGTTCCAGCGAGGAGAGACGGACGTATTGATCGCCACCACGGTGATCGAGGTCGGTGTCGACGTGCCCAACGCCAGCGTGATGGTGATCGAACACGCCGAACGCTTCGGCCTCGCCCAGATGCATCAGTTGCGTGGACGCGTAGGCCGAGGAGCCGCGAAGAGCTTCTGCATCCTGATGACTGGCGGCAACGTGAGCGAGTCCGCGGAAGCTCGGCTGGACGCCATGGTCGCCACGCAGGACGGCTTTGCCCTGGCCGAGATGGACCTGCAACAACGCGGTCCGGGCGAGTTCTTCGGCACGCGGCAAGCCGGTATGCCGGAGTTCCGCGTCGCCAGCCTTCTACGCGATCGCGCCATCCTCGAGCTAGCCAAGGCGGAGGCCGCGCGCTTCGCCGAAAAGCCTGACCCCGCGCTCTCGAAGGAAGAGATCGGCGGGGTCTGGGCTAGGCTGAAATTGCAATGGCAGCGGCGCTATGGTCTGGTAGAAGCCTGAGGCGAATCAGCTGGCGATCGAATGCTTCAATGGCGAATCATCCGCTGCGCTCGACCCAACCGATTGCGGTTGCAGCTGCGGCGCATAAGTAGGCGCGGGGTACTGCTTCTTGGGGCCGCGTTTGCGGGCAACCAACACCCGGATCTTCTCAAGCAACTCGGCTGCCGTACCCGCGCCCTTGGGCAAAAAGGCATCGGCGGCGAGTGCGCGATCGTAGGCGGTGACCGATCCACTGACGATCAGCGCGGGCATCATTGGATGCATCTGCTTGGCGTGCCGGACCAGGTCGTTGCCGTCCATGCCCGGGAGCAGGAGGTCGGCGATCAGCAGATCGAGCGTTCCGGGAATCGTGCGTCGCACAATGTCCAGAGCCTCTTTCGCCGTGGAGGCGGTGATGACGCGATAGCCGCGTGTTTCCAGCAGAAACGTGCGGACGGAGAGGGCTTGTTCGTTATCGTCGACGCAGAGAATGACCTTCTTTGGGCGCATAGTTTTCTATTCTCTTTCCCCCGGGAGCTGGTTGGGCGCGGGCGGCTTAGGTTGGGGGGCGATCGGCTGTTTGACCGGTCGCCACAGGCGGGTTAGAGGTTTACCGGGACCCTCGTTCGGCTACCGCGGCATCGACTGCCGAGGTTTAGGACGAGCAAGGGCGGCTGCTCCGGACAACCGGAATCAGGGGCCCAGTGATGGGTCGGTCGGAATGCTGCAATTCCGACCGACACAATGTCGCGGTCGTTGCGAGAAGATCGTCGCTGCACGGCGCAGTCTGCCTGCCGCCCTGGTTTGGGGCGTATCCGGAAAAAGGCGCAGGGGGTTCCAGGGCCGCGATCGCAGTGTTTTTCGAACGGCCCCTCGACCACCATGCAAGGTGACTTCAGAACTGAATCCAAACAATGCGCTCACGGGCCGAAAAGCTGCTTCCGGAAAAGGCAGGACTGCCGAAACAGTCAGTCTTCTCTCAACTCAGGCTGTTAGGTAGATCAATCAAAACGGTACAGTCATGAAGGCATTTGCGGGTCGTGTTGTTCTCCAGTCGACTCGCTCGCTCCTTCATCGCTCCCCAACACTACGAACAGGAACCCAACTGGTCAATAGGCGAAAATAAAGCGAAACTACACCACATTAGTACCGTCTCATCCACCGATTTTTGTGCGTGCCCGTAATTGTTGCTGTTTCGTAACAAATCGCTGTGGGAAAGATTGGATTCAGCGTTGGAAAAAGCGTCCACTTGCAACAGAGATGGTGCGTCCGCCAACGAACACATCGCTTACAACTTCACCCTTGACAGTCGCGCTGACATGAATTCGCGACGGCCGATGGATCTCAACGCCTTGCTCCAGCACCGTCGCACGACCACCAGGCACCACGCCATGACGAACGAGGTAGGAGATCGCGCATCCCGAGGCCGAACCCGTGGCCGGATCTTCACCGTTGTAGAACTGCATGCGCGAGTGGAAGTCCGCACCGGAGGCTGCGTCCGCCCGCGTGGTGCAGTAGAAAAACTTCGCATCGGTCTTCGCAAGATAAGCCTGCGCGCTCCCCTGCGGGATACACAGGCGGCCAATCGCCGCCATCGAAGCGAGCGGCACAATGCAGAACGCCAGCCCCGTGGAGACGGTCTGGATGGGGAGCGAGGCATCCAGGTCCTCCAGAGGCACGTTGATCGCGGTAGCGACCTCCTCGCGCGAATGAACCATGCCGAAGAACGGATCAAGCTGACGCATCGTCCCAAAGACGCCGGCCTCATTGTTGCTTGGCTGCTCGAACGTGACCGTGATATCGCCAGCCTTCAACCGGAGTGTGACATTGCCGCGCTCCCGCAGTTCAGGTCGATTCAAATACAGCCAGGACGCCGTCCCCAGCGTAGGATGCCCCGCAAAGGGCAGTTCCTCCTGCACCGTGAAGATGCGCACATGCACGCCTTCCCGCTCGTCCTGATCCGGAATGATGAACGTGGTTTCAGGCAGATTCATCTCGCGGGCGAGGGCCTGCATCTGAGCCGTCGAAAGGCCGGTGCCATTGGTGAAGATGGCGAGGCAATTGCCTTCGAGGGAGCGCTCGGCGAAGACATCGACCAAGGCATAGTCGAGAGGCTGCATGGGTGGCAGGGTTGACATCGCACGTCCTCCAGTGAGAGATTCGAGATACCGCAGTGGGGCAAACGGCTTCACCATGCTAGCTGATCTGAAACCCAAAGCTGGCGCGGTACGAAATTGAGTTTTGAGAGTAAGCCTATGACGATTGCAATCTCACACACGACCTGCTGTTGCTGCGATGACACCGCAGTGTGTGGCTGAGTGAAATCGGAGCAAGAAGCTTTCGAAACAACTTTGAACCCACCCGCTGCCAGAGTGCCGGGTGGGTTTTGACTTTGAGGTTGCAACAGGAAGCACCGATGGCGAAGTGGCTAACGCGCTGGTCTGCAAAACCAGTATTCATGGGTTCAAATCCCATTCGGTGCTCCAACACATCACTCCCAACAACCTCGGCACACCGTATGATGGAGCGCACACAGCACCCACTGTGGGCTCCGCATGAAAGGTGTGCAATTCCATGCCGACCGCCCCACCACCACGGCCGTTTCTTGCTAACGCCAAACGCTGGTACGCCCGCCAGACCCGCCTAGCCCGCTTCACGCTATGGCTCCTCGGGACTTTCGTCGTCTGTCTCATCTTTGGGGTCATCCTTGGCCTCTTCCGCGGCCTCGCCGTCACTCTGCTCGTGGTCGCAACGATCCCGCTCGCCGTCTGTGTGCTCCTTCTCTTTTTTCGCTGGTTTAGCAGGCGTGTCCTCTGGTCGGTCCGAAACCGTCTCACGCTGACATATCTCCTGATGGGACTCGCGCCCATCGTCCTCTTCTCGATTCTCGGCAGCATCGCCCTGTACCTTTTCGCCGGCCAGTACTCCACCAACACCGCGCTCGCCGACCTCGACGAAGCCAGCAAAGCTGTGGCCGAAGACACCGCAAGTGCGGCCGCGATGAGCCAACACCTTATCTCCGACACCGGCAGGCCTTCAACGCGCGCCAGCATCTCGGTACTAAACAACGGTAAGTGGCAGCCCCTCTCCGCCGCCTCGGCAGACTCCCTCGCCCGCCCCGATGAGCCTGTACCCGCCTGGCTGCTCCACTCCTTCCGCGGCATCATCGAGCGGGACGGCCGCCTGTACCTCTGCGCCGCCGACACCGCCAACACCCCCCACGGCCCCGCCGAAATCTTTGGCTCCAGGCCTCTCGACGAACCCACGCTTGGCTCTCTCGACGCGAGCCTCGGTGCCCTGCGCATCTTCTCCCACAACGAAGATGAGAGTCCCGGCAAGAATCCGGAAGCCGCCCCCAAAGCGGCCGCACGCCATTCAACCGATCAAGTCGACCTGAAAGGCGGCTCGCTCCCCGCCGCCGCCAACCTCTTCGACGCGCCCATCTATTTCAGTGCGCCAATCCCCATCTACGCATGGAACAACGGCGGAAAGACATCCTCCATCATCGTCGTCGCCTCCCGCCCCACCATCCTCTACCACCGCCTCTTTGCCAACTCCTTTTCCGGCGGGGCGGTCGCGCGTTACATCCTGCTCACCGTCATTGTGGCGTTCGCTGTGCTTGAGTTATTCGCCGTGGTTATGGCGATCGTGGTCAGCCGAACCATCGTCTCTTCCGTTGCTGCCCTGTACCGCGGCACCAGAGCTATCGATGCGGGCAACCTCGAGCACCGCGTTCCCGTAAAGCGTCCCGACCAGCTTGGGGAACTTGCCGGCTCCTTCAACCGCATGGCAGGCTCCATTGCGGACCTCCTCATCCAGCAGCGCGAAAAAGACAAGCTCCTCAACGAGCTTTCAATCGCCCAGGATGTACAGCGCACACTCTTCCCCCAGTCCCCCACCACGACCGCCGGTCTGGAACTCCACGCGGTCTGCGTTCCTGCCCTTTCTGTCGGCGGCGACTACTACGACTTCATCCTCGGCCCGCAAAACGCCGTCTGCCTCACACTCGGCGACATCAGCGGCAAGGGCATGTCGGCCGCGCTCCTGATGGCGTCGCTTCACTCCTCCATCCGCGCCCTCAGCTTCGACGCGAACTCAGCCACCGGGACAACGATCTCGCCCGCTGCGATGATGGAGACCATCAACCGGTCGCTCTACCGCAGCACCCAATCCTCGCGCTACGCCACCCTGTTTGCCGCCTGCTATGTGGCCGAAACCCGCGCCCTGACGTACTCCAATGGCGGCCATCTACCGCCCATCATCCTCACCGCCGCAGGGACCATTGAGCGCCTGGACGTCGGCGGCTCCGTCGTCGGCCTGCTGCCCGGCATTGTGTACTCCGAGGCCGCCGTTCAACTGAATTCCGGCGATCTCCTGATTGCGTTCACCGACGGCGTCACCGAACCCGAGCAGGACGGGCACGACTTCGGCCAGCAGCGCCTCATCGAGCTGATCACCCCAATTAAAGACAGGCCGCTCCCCGTCATCATGGCCACCGTCCTCGCGGCCGTCAAGCAGTGGATCGGCGACCACGAGCAACCCGACGACATCACCCTCCTGCTCGCACGTCAGCTTTGAACCAGGCGATCTAGAGACGCCGATGACTCGCGTCGGAGCCGGGCGGAATAGTCCCGTCGGATGGGTGCGCTTCCCGACAGAAGCCGGGAACCAAAAATAGAGAGCGAATTAGTCGACAGCATGAATACAGGCGCGGACAGTGGGCCACGCGATCTGCCTGCAATGACTCATTTCGTCCGGGAATGAAACGATTTTCCGCGACGTAACAGATGCCCATTGCAGTTTCGTAACGATTTCTTTACATTCAAATTATTCACGAAAAAAAACAGCTTTGGCGTCGTCCTAAGCTGACCTGATTTTGGCTCCCTGGTTTTGGACCGCAGAGTCCCCGGTGTTGCGTCTGCGTTGCCACAAATTCGCCTCGGGTTGTATCCGCGAGGTCAAGCTTGCTTCAACGAAGTCGTTGGGTTCCACGAAAAGAGACAATGATGAGTTTTGCGCCGAGAAAGTGGTTGGGTTGTTCGTTGCTCTGGTTCGGAATCGCCACGGCCACTCCGTTCGCGCAATTACCGACACCCTCCGCCTTTCTCGGGCACACTCCCGGCGATGACTTCTATCTGGCGAACTACGAGGAATCGGTCAAGTATTTCCATGCCATGGCACAGGCCTCCGACCGGATGAAGATGTTTACGGTCGGGAAGACTTCGCAGGGCCGCGACATCGAGGTCGGTGTCATCTCTTCGCCTGCAAACCTCGCCCGACTGGACGAGTACAAGAAAAACGCCCGCCGTCTCGCCACCGGGGAGGGGCTAAACGATCAGCAGGCCCTTCAGTTGGCGCGTCAGACCAAGGCGATCGTCCACATCGACGGCGGTCTCCACTCCTCTGAGGTCGCTGGCGGCCAGCACTCCATCGCGCTCGCGTACAAGCTTCTTTCAGCGAAGGACGATCCCGAAGTCACGGCAATTCTCGACAACGTCGTCCTCGTCCTGTGGCCCACTCTCAATCCCGACGGTCAGGATATGGTCGTCTCCTGGTACCGGCAGAATCTCGGCACCAAGTACGAGGTCGCGCCGCTTCCGTTCCTTTATCAGGAGTACGTCGGCCACGACAACAACCGCGACGGCTTCATGCTGAACATGAAGGAAGAGCAGGTCGTCGTGAAGGCTGAGCTGGAATACAGCCCGGTCATCTTCTACTGTCAGCACCAGACGGCACCCTTCCCCGGCCGCATCTGGATTCCGCCGTTTGCGGACCCCATCTCCAGCAACGTCAGCCCCTACGTGCGCAGCTGGCTCAATGTGATTGGCACCAACATGGCCGCGTATCTCGACCAACACAACATGCCCGGTGCCATTCACGAGTCGCGTTTCGACAACTGGTACGCGGGTTTTACCGACTGGGCCGGCGTCTTCCGCAACGAGATTTCCTTCTTTACCGAAACCGCTCTTTATCGGTACGCAACTCCGCGCTTTTACACGGTTGACGAGTTCCCGACGGAGTTCCGGGACCTGCGCCCCGGCACCATGTACACCACTCCCTGGGAGGGTGGCTGGTGGAGGCTGAAGGATGCTGTCGACTATATGGTTGCCGGCTCCATGTCCGTACTCGATCTCGCCGCCAAGAATCGCGAATCGCTGAACTACAACCGCTACCAGGCCGCTCGCGACAGCATTCACCGCACCGAGCCGCCCTACGGCTATGTCATTAGCGACAAGCAGTCTGACGTGCCCGAAGCCGGACTGCTAGCGCAGAAGATGATCGACAACGGCCTCGACGTGTACCAGACCAAGGCCGGATTCAAGACTAACGGCATCGATTACCCCGCTGGATCCTGGGTCATCCCGATGGATCAGCCCTTCGCGGCGATGGCGAAGGAGCTGTTTGAGCGCCAGGTCTACCCCGCCGCAGCCACCGGCAGCACCGCCGCCGGAGCGCACCTTCCGTATGACATTACTGGCTGGACGCTTCCGCTGCAGATGGGTGTTTCGGTAGATGCCATCACCGATCCGATGACCGCAGAGCAGCGTTCGGCATTGCTCAAAATCACCGAGGTCAAGCTTCCCGCATCAGCGATATCCGGTGAAGGCACGCAGTTTGCGATCAGCCACAAACCGAACGCAGCATTCAAGCTGGTGAACGCCGTTCTGGCCAAGGGTGGAACGGTCTCGATGGCGTCCGACGCCGTAAAGACAGCCGAAGGCACGGAGCGCGGCGCCTTTGTGGTCGGCGGCATTGCAAGAGCCGAGATTGAGTCGCTGGCGAAGAAGTTCTCGATTGGCGCAACTGCCACGACGGAACCAGCCCACACCGTCCCCTTGAAGGCCGCACGCGTTGGCCTCTATCGGCCGTGGAGCCCGTCGATCGACGAAGGCTGGACCCGCTGGATTCTTGAAGATTACAGCTTCAAGCCCATCAGCATCTACAACGCCGACATCCGCTCGTCCGGGCTGCGCGCCCGCTACGACGTCATCATCCTGCCGGACATGAGCTCGCGCCAGTTGATGAACGGCTTTGCGACGGGAAGCGTTCCCGGCCAGTACGCCGGCGGCATCGAGCGCAACGGCCTCACCAATCTGCAGGAGTTCGTGCAGGACGGCGGCACGTTGATCGCCTTCAACCAGGCGGCTGCCGCGCTGATTCCGTTGATGTCGCTGCCTGTGAAGAATGTGCTGGAAGGCGTCGCCAACGACAAGTTCTTCTGCGCCGGAGCGTTGCTGAAGATCGAGAAGTCGCGTGGCGAACAGCCCGTCAACTTCGGCGTGCCGGATTCACCAGTAATCATGTTTGAGCGCGGTCCCGCCTTCGACCTGCTACCGGGGTTCAAGGGCGCGGTTCTGGCCCGTTATCCACGCGAGCAAGACCCCTTGGAGAGCGGCATGATCATCCACTCCGAAATGTTGCACGACAAGATTGCGGCGCTCGAGGTGAGCTATGGCAGAGGCCGCATTCTGCTCTACGGCTTCAAACCGCAGCATCGTGGGCAGGCCCACGGCACCTACCGCTATATGTTCAACGCGCTTTATCAGTATGACAACCCGCCGATGCCGGCAGAATCGATCCCGCCTGCCACATCACCCGCAACCGCAACAGGAGAGCCCTCTGCCCCGACACGTCGTACCGGGGGAGTGACCCCCTAAATTTCGAGGCAATACGTTTTCTCGAGGCAGTGCCCAAGACTTTTCATTTGTTTCATTTTTGGAGGACTACACCATGATCCGCAGGTTATTCGCCTTTAGCTCTTTCCTGGTCTTCGCTGCGACCGCGATCGCCCAAAACGCCACCACATCGGTCCGAGGTGTGGTCACGGATCCGACGGGAGCAGTCGTCTCGACGGCATCGGTCACCATCACAGATGTCACGTCCAACACCTCGCAGACGCATCCTGTCGGCAAAGGCGGCGATTACAGCTTCGTGGAAATCAAGCCGTCGACGTATACGATCACGGCCACTGCAGCCGGTTTCGGCGCAGTCGAAAAGCAGACACAACTGCTGGTCAGCCAGCCTGCAACCATCGACTTCAAACTGTCGGTCGGCTCAGCAAAAGAGACGGTCGAGGTTTCGACTTCGTCAACCCTGAACTTTACCGATGCAACCATTGGCAACGCGATCAGCAGTGAGCAACTGGAGACGATGCCGATCGACGCGCGCAATGTCGCCGACCTGCTCAGCCTGCAGCCGGGAGTGTTGTACTTCGGAAACAACAACAGCGCGAGCAATCCTGCTGCTACTACGGATAGCCGTCTGGGTGCAGTCGCAGGCGCTCGCTCCGACCAGGGCAACATCACGCTCGACGGCCTCGACGACAACGACCAGACCTTCGGTTACGCCTTCACCGGCGTTCTCCGGTCGACGATCGATTCAACGCAGGAGTATCGCGTGACGACTGCAAGCGCCAACGCTGAAGCCGGTCGTTCCTCCGGTGCGCAGGTGACGCTGGTAACCAAGAGCGGCACAAACAAGTTCCACGGCAGCGCCTATGAGTACTGGCGCAATCGTTATTTTGCCGCGAACGAGTGGTTCCCCAAGCAGACCCAGGCCCTCAGCGGAACGGCAAACAAGCCGCCCCAATTGACTCGCAACACCTTCGGCGGCACGTTCGGTGGCCCCATCCTCAAGGACAAACTTTTCTTCTTTTTCAACTACGAAGGCGTACGCACACATGAGAGCGCGACCGTAACGCAGGAAGTTCCGACCGATTCATACCGCGCCGGCAATATTCAATACCGCGACACGAAAGGCAATATCCAGAGCCTGACGCCCGCCCAAATCACGACCCTTGACCAACCTTGCGTGGCGAACGGCGTTTGTCCCAAGGGCCCCGGTCCCAACACCGCCATCCTCGCATACTTCGCGCAGATCCCGCGCGCCAACGGCACTACTCTCGGCGACGGCTTGAACGAAGGTTCGTTCACGTTTTCGTCGCCTACGCCGTACACGCACAACACGTCGATCGTGAAGTTCGACTACACACCCACCGCGAATCACCACATCTTCGTGCGTGGCAACCTGCAGAAGGACGTGATCAGCGGAACGCAGCAGTTCCCCGGTCTCCCGCCCTCCAGCGCAACAAAGGACAACACCAAGGGCATCGCTGTCGGATATACCTACATCATCAACCCGCGGATGGTGAACGATATCCGCTACGGCTATACCCGTCAGGGCTTCGGAACCTCCGGTCAGGGTGTCGGCAGCTATACGGACATCCGCTTCATCGCCTCGCCAACCGGCGAAACCCGCAACTCGATCCGCAGCGTTCCCATCAACAGCATCAACGACAACCTGAACTACACGCGTGGCAACCACTCCATCCAGGTCGGCGCCTCCTGGCGGCTGATCCACAACAACTCCAAGACCGATGCCAACTCGTTCTACGGTGGCAGCACCAATCCGCTTGGCCTGACGACCAACGGCTTGCCCGATCCCTCCACCTTGAGCGCAACCATCTTCCCCGTATCGTCCGGCTTTACCAACAACTACCTCACGGCGTACGGCAACCTGGTCGGCGCTCTGCCCGCCATCTCACAGAACATCAACTACGCCGTCTCCTCCGGCGGGAACACCGGTACGCTGCTCGCAGTGGGCGCTCCAGTGGTACGCGCATTCGTGTCCAACGAGTTCGAGTACTTCGCGCAGGATTCCTGGCGCGCCACTCCGAAGCTCACGCTCACCTTCGGGCTGCGCCACAGCATCCTGCAGGTGCCGTATGAGAGCAACGGTCAGTCCGCTGCTCCGACCATCGACACGCACGCGATCCTCACCCAGCGCGCCGCGGCGGCAGCTGCCGGCCAGACCTACAACCCGACCATCGCCTTCGCTCCGAACGGGCCAGTCTATGGCCGTCCGGGATACTGGGCCAAGCAGAAGTTGAACATCGCTCCGCGGTTCTCGGTCGCCTACGCGCTCAACAGCAAGACGTCCATCCGCGCCGGTGCCGGCCTGTACTATGACCACTTCGGCCAGGGCATCATCAACGGCTTCAACCAGAAGGGTTCGTTCGGTCTTGCCAGCAGCTTGTCGAGCGCACTCAACGTGCTCTCGCCCGAGACCGCACCGCGCTTCGTCGATCGCTTCACGCTGCCGAATCTGCCGAAGGTCACCCCGGCAGCCACCCTCAACTTCCCGTACGCGCCTTCGAGCACCGGCTTCCTCATCAGCTCGGGCATCGACAACAAGATCAAGACCCCGTACTCCGAGGTCGTGAACCTGTCGATTCAGCGTGCGCTGCCTGGAGGCTTCACGCTTGAAGCCGCATACGTTGGACGCTTCGGTCGCAAGCTGGTTCAGCAGCTCGATCTGACGACGCCCACCAACCTGGTGGATACAAAGTCTGGCACCAGCTACTTCCAGGCTGGCGCGCAGTTGGCTGCGGCAGTCGATGCAAACGGCGGCAGCAGCAAGGCCACGAACATTGCAACCATCCCGTACTTCGAAAATATCTTCCCGCAGATGGCGAACATCGTCATCCGCAATTCGAAGGGCGTGATCACCTACGACGGTACCGGCAAGTCGGCCACGCAGAACATCTACACGCTGGAGTTTGCGCCCAACCGCAAGATCGCCGGCGAGACCCAGTCCACCGCCGATATCGACAACTACTGCACATACGGCTGCCCGGCAAACGCTCCTGCGAACCGTATGTTCCAGGGTCAGTTCTCGGCACTGTATGCACAGTCGACCATCGGCACTTCCTCCTATAACGCCGGTCAGTTCGTGCTGCGTCATCCTTCAAGCCACGGTCTACAGTCGGACCTCAGCTACACCTATGGCAACTCGATCGACCTCGGTTCCGATACCGAGCGCGATAGCCTTGCGCTGGGCGGTGTCAGCTCCTACATCACCAATGCCTTCAACCCGGCACAGTCGCGCGGCGTATCGGACTTCGATACCCGGCACCTGATCACCTTCACGGCTTCCTACAGCCTGCCTTTCGGACGTGGCAAGGCATTTGGCGGCAAGGTCAACCACTTCACCGATCTCGCGATTGGCGGATGGCGTCTTGCTAACATTACGCGTTGGACCAGCGGACTTCCCTTCTCGGCTACCGAGGGCGGATTTACCACCGACTGGGAGATTGCAAGCTTCGCCGTCAAGACGGGCAGCTTCAACACCGGCACCACTGGCGATGTCAACCGGGTACCATATGCGATTCCGAAAGATGTTGCAGCGGCAATCACCAATACCGTCTCGAACGGCGGTCCCTATCTCCGCCTTCCCTACCCCGGCGAAGCAGGTCAGCGCAACAACTTCCGTCGCGACGGCTACTTCGGAGCGGATGCAAGCGTGTTCAAGCCCTTCCAGATCACCGAGTATCACTCCATGCAGTTCGCCTGGGAAGTCTTCAACGTAACCAACTCGGTGCGCTTCGGCAGTCTTGCCAGCACCAACGTAACGAGCGGTTCGTTCGGCAGATACAGCAGCACCCTAACGACTGCGCGGCGTCAGCAGTTCTCGCTCCGCTACCAGTTCTAACCGCAACCCACCTGCCCCCGTGCACTCGCACTATGTCCTTACAGCGAGTGCACGGGGGCAAAACATCGGATTGAAGGAAGTTGCTCATGAATCGCTACGTTGGTGGTGTGTTTGCTCTCTTCGCCTACTGTGTGCCCTCGTTTGCGCAGCAGCACTTCCCCACCAACGAAGAGCTTCGCCAACTCCGCACCATCGCCTCGCCGCAGCTGTCGCCCGACCAAAAACACGTCGTCGCCGTCATCACCGACAGCACGGCTACTGGCGGCAAGACCCATCTCTGGTTGCTGAACACCGATGGACAGCCCGCGCGCCAGCTGACGTTCAGCCCCGCCGACGCATCGGGCGAACGCAGCCCCGAATATCTGCCGGACAACTCGGCAATCCTCTTCCTCTCGCGCCGCGACAACAAATCCAGCCTCTACCGTTTGCCTCTCGACGGTGGTGAAGCCTCCCCCGTCAAACTTGAGCGCCCACCCACTCCAGGCGAGACACCACTCGCCGTGTCGGTCGGCAGTTTCTCCGTCTCGCCGGACGGCCAGACCATTGCCGTCATTGCTACAGACCCCGAACCGGCCGCGCGGACCAAAGATAAACGGGACAAGAAGGATGTCGAATGGGTCGAGCACGATGAGTTGGAGCACAGGCTTTATCTGCTGGACGCAAAGACATTCGCAAGCCGCGAAGTGCCCGCGCTGGTAGACATGGATTCCATTGCCTGGTCGGAGCAGTCCGACAAGCTGCTCGTCCTCACCCACGCCCGCCTGCGCGATCTCGGCCCCAGTGCCATCGGCACAATCGTCTCCGTCAAAGACCCCTCGGCTCAGGAGAAGGTGAAGGGCCTGCCGGAATCTACGCGCCGCGCAGCCTTCACCAACAAGAGTGACCGCCTGGTCATCGCCGCAAAATGCGAACAGGACGCGCCTGAGGGCTGCGCCGACGTCTTCGTCTTCGACCTCGCCACCGCCAAGCTGCGCAACCTCACCAGCTCATTGAAGGACGGCACCATTGCCCCGGATCAGCTCAACGTCTCCCCCGACGACAGCTCTGTTCTCGTGAGCCTTACGCGCGGCATGAAGCGTACCAACGCGTCGATCAACCTCGCAACCGGCGGCATGAAGGTGTTCGACCTCGGCCTGCCAACCATTGCAGGTCTTCGCCAGCAGGGTAAGGCTGGACCCTACGTTTATGTCGGCAGCTCCAGCACCTCTCCGGGCCTGGTCTACATGGTGCCGTCACTCGATCAGCCGGGTCATAAGCTCGCTCCACCGGAACTCGTCCCCGCCGCCTGGACTGCTGGCGCCCCGAAGACGATCCTGTTCGAGCGCGCCGGTTTCAACATCGAGGGACTCCTCTATCTGCCGCCACAGGCCGCCTCTGGCAAGGTCCCGCTCGTCGTCAACGTACACGGCGGCCCACGCGGCCAATTCACAGACACCTACTCCCCGCTGACCAACCTGCTGCTCGGCCAGGGCTGGGCCGTACTCATCACCAACCCCCGAGGCAGCACCGGCTACGGGGTCGCCTTCGAGGCCGCCAACAAAGACGACATGGGCAACGGCGACTACCTCGACATCATGGCCGCAGTCGACGAAGCCATCAAGTCCGCACCTATTGACGCAGACAAGATGGCGCTGATCGGCTACAGCTACGGCGGCGAAATGGCTGGCTTCGTCGAAGGCAAGACCACACGCTTCAAGGCGATCATCTCCGGCGCGCCGGTGATCGATCAGTTCAGCGAGTACGGCACCGAGGCAGGTTCGTACGGGGACCGCTGGTACACCGGGCAGCCGTGGCGTCACTTCGAATCGGCCTGGCGTCAAAGCCCTCTGGCCTATGCTGAGCACGCCAAGACTCCGTTCCTGTTATTGCAGGGTCAGACTGACACCACCGACCCTGAAGGCCAGTCGAAGGAGTACTACCGCGCGCTGCGTCAGGAAGGTGTATCTGTGCAGATGCTGCTCTTCCCTCGCGAAGATCACGGTGCACTCGGTGCAAACTTCGCCGGCCAGCCAAGCACGGAGCCGTGGGCCGGCATCATCGCTCGCGATCATATGATCAAGTTCATGCACGATGGATTCGCAGGCACCATCCCACCTAACAAACCCTAAGCAACACCCCACCTCGAAAGGTCCCAATGCGCTTCGGTCGTAACCTCGTCACAGCTTCCGCTCTCGGCCTCCTGTCTGTCGCAGCTTCGCACGCACAACTCAGCAGCAATTTTGCTCGCGATCCTAAACAGCCCATCGATCAGTCGTACACCGATCGCATCCACAAGTACACGACCGAGCCGCGCTTCCTCTCGCCGCTGGTCGAGTACCTCCCCGCCTCCACCACCGTGCCAACCCCTGAGAAGGTGCTAGGCGACGTTGCCGGCGCACCCGACATGCTGCCGTACGCCGAGGACGTGTACAAGTATTTCCGGCTTCTGGAGAAGTCCTCGCCGCGCGTGAAGGTGGTCACCATCGGCAAGACCGAAGAGGGGCGCGAGATGATCGCCGTCGCCATCGCCGACGCCGAACTCCTCAAGGCGCAGAAGGAGAATGACGCCCGCCTGTCCCAACTCGCCGACCCGCGCACCATCGGTCTCGACGACGCCAAGGCCCAGCCGCTGATCGACAAATCATTCCCTGTCTACTACATCACTGGCACCATTCACTCATCCGAAACCGGCGCTCCCACAGCTCTGATGGAGATGGCCTACCGCCTCGCGGTCGATGACTCGCCTTACATCAAGTACATCCGCTCGCACATGATCGTGCTGATCACACCGGTCGTTGAAGTCGATGGCCGCGACCGCATGGTCGACATCTACAAGTGGCACAAAGCCCACCCGAACGAGATCTATCCGCGTCTCACCTACTGGGGCCACTACGTTGCGCACGATAACAATCGCGACGCCATGGGCATGACCCTCGCCCTCACGCGCAACGTGCTCGGCGCCTACCTCGGCTGGCACGCGCAGGTGCTGCACGACCTCCACGAATCCGTTCCCTTCCTCTACGACAACACCGTCGGCGACGGCCCCTACAACGCGTGGATCGACCCCACGCTGGCCGATGAGTGGGCCGAACTTGGCTGGAATAACGTCGCACAGATGCAGAGCTTCGGCATGCCCGGCGTCTTCACCCACGGTGACTTCGACACCTGGAGCCCCGGCTACCTCATGTTCCTCGCAGGCATGCATAACGGCATCAGCCGCCTCTACGAGACGTTCGGAAATGGCGGTGCCGACACCGTAAAGCGCACCCTCACTCCAGAGCAGTACTCCCGCACCTGGTACCGCCAGAACCCTCCCCCCGCCTCGGTAGTCTGGTCGCAGCGCGACAACAACAACTACGAGCAGAGTGCCTTGCTGACGACGCTCTCTTACTTCTCGCACAACACGCATCACTTCCTCGAGAACTACTACGCCAAGAGCAAGCGCTCGGTACAGAAGCCGACACTGGAAGGCCCGGCCGCATACGTTCTCGCCGCCAACCCCGCAGAGACCAATCGCCAGCTCCAGTTGCTGAAAGTGCTGGAGGCACAGCACGTAGAAATCCAGCAGCTTTCCGCAGAAATGGAAGTTACCATCCCCGCTCCCAAAAAACTCGAGAAGAAGGAAGAGCCAAAAGACGATAGCTCCGCGACCAAAGACGAGAAGACACCGGCGAAGAAAGACGACAAGCCAACTACCGTCAAGTTCCCCGCAGGCAGCTACGTCATCCGTCTTGACCAGCCTTACTCCCGCGTAGCCGACGCCCTTCTCGACAAGCAGTACTGGGCACCTGACGATCCGCAGAAGCACCCCTACGACGACACCGGCTGGTCCTACAGCGAGTTGTTCAACGTCAAGGTCTCGCGCGTAACGGACGCAAAGTTCTTGCAGTCCACCATGACGCCCGTGACTGATCTTCAGGCCAGCGTTGGCAAGCTCACCGGGACCGGCTCTACCTTAGCCATCGCCAACACCGGCCAGACGACGTTGCTCTCGCTTCTGTTCCAACTCAAGCAGGCGCACTTCGCCATCGCCGAGCAGGCGTTCGACGCACAGGGGACTCACTTCGCCCCCGGATCGCTTCTCGTCACCGGCGTCGACGAAGCAGCGGCGACCGCAGCGCTTCATAAGCTTGCGCTCGATGGAGTTCGACTCGACGCAGCGCCTACTGTCGCCTCGCACCCAGTCACCGCGCCGCGCATCGCCTTCATGCACACGTGGCTCGCGACGCAGACCGAAGGCTGGTGGCGCCAGGCGTTCGATGTCGCAGGCATTCCGTTCACGTACCTAAGTACGCAGAAGATCGCTACCGAGAGTGACCTCAATAGCAAGTTCGACGTCATCGTCTTTGCCCCGGTGGGCCGCGCCTCCAGCACCGACATCATCGACGGCCTGCCCATGTTTACCAACGCGCTTCCCTGGCAGAAGACCGACCTGACGCCAAACCTCGGCGGCCTCGACGAAACAGCCGATACGCGGCCCGGTCTCGGCTATACCGGTCTTGAGAAGTTGAAGACGTTCGTCAGCAAGGGCGGCCTTCTCATCACCTGCGAAGACACCGCGCAGTTCGCAATCGACACCGGACTCGCACCCGGCGTCAGCATCAACCCCAAGGCAGACAGCCGCGTCGTGGGCAGCGTGCTGGGCAGTGTCTTCGTCGCGAAGAACAGTGCCATCGCCTACGGTTATGACGCCAAACTGCCCGTCATGAGCGCCGACGGCATGAGCTTCAACGTCAGCAACACGCTTGCTCGCGGAGGTGGTCGCGTTCTTATGGATCTCTACGCTCATCGGCCCACGGGTCGCGGCGGCCCGGACGAAATTGATGCGCCGCAAGGCCGGGTCAACGTAGACCCTGAGATCCCAGCCAAGCAGCAGGTCTGGGAAGCGAAAGCGCTCACCGACGAGCAAACCCGCAACAACCCGCAGGTGCTGCCACCGGCGTCGCGGCCGCAGGTGATCCTGCGCTTCGATGAGGCGAAGAACCTCCTGCTCTCCGGCCTCCTCGATAAGGGCGCTGTTATTGCAGAACACGCCATCGTCGTCGATGCCCACGTGGGTTCGGGCAACGTGTTGCTCTTCGCCAACAACCCGATCTATCGCGGCGAAACCATCGGCAGCTACAACCTCGTATTCAACAGCATTTTGAATCACGATCATCTGGCGATTCCATTAACAGAACCCACAACAAAGTAAACCGTGAACCGATCAAGAGGGGGAAGGCGGACCATCCGCCTTCCCCTTTTCTTGCGCCTGGAATCAGAGTTCCGCCTCGGGCTCGCCTTTTTTGCCGATTTCCCCGCACCGCGCGGTTTAAAACACCACAAATTGCAGCCGCAGACAACCCCAGTCCGGCCGACAGCGTCGCAAATCATTGAGTTGTTTGTCGTTTTAGATTTGCGGTCGCGGGCTTGCAGTTCACCGTTGGTATGAAAGTGCCGACGCAGCCAGAGCGTGCCATAAAACCGGCATAGGGTGCTCACAAGTGCACACATCCGCTCACTACCCCTACGCGAATGAAACAGCGCAATAAGAGCTTTACGAACACCTTGGAGGCAGTATGTCGGTGATGTCGAAATGTTTTTCCTGCTGTAGCAATCTTATGCGCAGATGCGGCGCTGTTTTGATCCTGATCGCGCTGGTTTGCGCGGCACCCACAATCGCCCGCGCTCAGTTCGGCGCGAGCCTTTCGGGCACCGTCCAGGACCCCACGCAGGCCGTGATTCCTGGCGCCACAGTCACCCTCAGCAATGACTCCACGCAGGCCAAACAGACCGTAGTCTCTGGACCTTCCGGCACATTTCAGTTTCGAGAGTTAGCTCCCGGCAGCTATACCGTCACGGTGGCCGCCAAGGGCTTTCAGCAGAACGTGCAGTCCAACGTCTCGCTAGCGGCGGAAACCCCGAGGGACCTCAATGTAACCCTGCAGACCGGTCAGGAGTCGCAAAGCATCACGGTCAACGCGGATGCTGCTCCCCTGCTCCAGACGACGGATGCAAGTATCGGACGAACCATCGACAGTGAAGAAATTCAGCGGCTGCCAATCTTCGGTGCCGACCCATACGAACTCATTCGCACCGCGCCAGGCATCAGCGGAGACGCGGCCCGTGCAGGCAATGGAAATGCGGTCTTCCTCCCCAACGGTGCGGGTCCCGGCGGCTCGAACTCCGGCATCTACCAGACAGAAAATGCCGTGCAAATTTCGGCCAACGGACAGCGCCAGTCGGACAACAACTATATGATCGACGGCGTCAGTGTGAACTCGCTGACCCATGGTGGCGCGGCGGTAGTTTCGCCCAACCAGGAAGCCGTAAACGCGATTAACGTTGTCTCCACCTCTTACGATGCGAGCCTCGGCCGGAACACGGGCGCGCAGATTCAGGTCGTCAGCAAGAGCGGCACAAACCAGATTCACGGGTCGTTGTTTTTCCTCTATGACGAACCCGGCCTCAACCAGTTCAATAAGTACGGTGGACCAGCACCCGGGACCGCAACGGTCCGTAACAACAACAAGCAGCGCACCTGGGCGGCATCGCTCGGCGGTCCAGTCGTTAAGGACAAGCTCTTCCTCTTTGCCAGCTTCTCGGAGTACAAGCAGAATAACGCCAGCGTCGCAACGGCGTATGTGCTGTCGCCACAATATCGAGCTGCGTTGGCAAGTAACCGGTCGGGCGGCGTCTCGCAGCGGATTGTAGCCGACCCCGCTTCCATTCCGAACATCGTCGGTCTCCTCACCCCGACCTGCGCTGGCCTCAACGCAACAAACTGTGCCGTAGTCACAGGCGGCCTGGACCTTGGCTCTTTCACCCCGGGCGGCGCATCGCAGCTTGGAGTCTTTCCAACCAACAACATTGGGGCTGGGCTCGACGGCATTCCCGACGTTCAGTTTGCCCAGATCAAAGTCCCGAGCCAAAGCCGCGGAAACCAGTACAACGGTCGCCTGGACTGGCAGATCACTCCGAAGGATCTCGTGGCGGGATCAGTCTTCTTCACAAAGCTCGACAACCTCGGCACCAGCGGGACGAGCCCTGCGGCAGCACAGAACTATCTGCCCTTCAAGCCGCTCAATTCGGCCGCCACTCTCATTTACATCCACACCTTTTCGCCGCGCTGGCTGAATGAACTGCGCGGAAACAGCACCCGTTTCGCTGATGATCAGGTAAAGGATGGCGGCGACGCGGTCAACTTCGGCATCCCGTATGTCAACGTTCAGAACTACCCCTTCCCCATCCAGTTCGGCGTAAATTTCGGCAACACCAGCCCCGCGAAGTTTGCCGAGAATACCTATGAAGTCCGCGATACGCTGACCCACACGTTCGGCAATCACACCATTCGCGCAGGCGTCGAAGTCCGGTTCGAACAGGACAACGACAACCTGTTCGGTGAGGAGCGCCCGATCTACGCGTTCAACGGCCTCTTTGCCTTCGCCAATGACGCTTCCGTGTTCGAGCAGATTACCGCTGATCCTAACACCGGTGGGGTGGCAAATACCCAGCGATACTTCCGCTCGGAGAACTATGCTGCCTTCGTACAGCACGACTGGAAAGTTACTCCAAACTTCACGTTGAACATGGGATTGCGTTGGGAGGAATTCACGCCGCTGGCCAACAAGGGGTCACAGACGAACTATCCCGTCCTTGGACCTGCCGGTAAGGAACTGGCAGGACTGGCGCTTGTTCCGCACGATCATCTGTGGAATTTCCAGCACAACAACTACGGCCCGAAGATCGGTTTCGCGTATACCCCCGCAATCTTTAAAAACAAGATGGTCATCCGCGGCGGTTATAGCCTTGCGTACAACCGGCTCGACGTTGCGTTGTTCAATAACGCACTGGAAGACGGACCCGGAATCGCCACCTTCGGCCTATGCTGCGGTGGGCCCGGCAACACGGCAGGTATCAAGTACGGCCTCGGATCCAGTCACTCCCCATCAAGCTTTGCACCGAACCCCTCGCTCAAAACAGGCATCAACGCATCTGGATTCCCGAATGCGATCACGCCGGGTCAACCGGCCCCTCAGATTGAAATCTACGGTGCTCCCTACAACCTGAAGTACCCGTCGAGCGACCTCTATTCTCTCGACATCCAGCGCTCGCTCGGCTTCAACACTACTGCAACCATTGGATACGCCGGCAGCGTGGGTCACCACTACGCTCGCCTCGTCAATCAGAACTTCCTCTACAACCAGGCAAACTCCCCGGTATATGCGGCGTATTTCGCGCAGACCGATTCGGTGCAGAACTACAACTCCCTCAACGCCCGGCTCGAACGGCCGATGCGTCATGGGATCGCCTACACCGTCAACTACACCTATGCAAAATCGATGGACCAGGTCTCCAACGGAGATCTGGCTGACGGTGCGGCAAATCAAACCAACCCAGCTAACAATGCCAGCGAGTACGGGCCTTCAGACTACGACGTGAAGCACCGGGTTACCGCAACCGCGCTGTACCAGACTCCAACCTTCCACACGCATAGCGCGGTTCTCGATGCGCTCGTCAGCGGCTTCCAGCTCAATGCCACCTACACCTACCACACCGGCTTCCCGTGGACTCCGATTACGACCAACCTGAACACCGTACCAATCCAGAATGGCGCTGCGACGCAGAACGTCGTGCGTCCGATTGCTTACAGCGGTGGAGGCGGGACCAGCTGCTCGAACGACGCGTTCACTACTGGCTCGAACTTCTCCAATCGCTTCAACGGCGCAACCAACGTAGGCGGTGCCAATTACTTCACCACCATCCTCCCGCCAACCGGAGTCTATAAACCGGGAATCGGTCGCAACAGCTTCCGCGGCCCCTGCTACCAGAACATAGACATGAGCATGGCCAAGGAGTTCGCGCATGACTTTGGCGAGCGCCACACCCTGCTCCGGCTCCAGGCCAACATGTATAACGTCTTCAACAAACTCCAGCTGCAGCCCATCGGCAACAACTCCGGCGGATCAAACATCGCAAGCGCATACTTCGGCTACGCACAAGGCGCAGACGAGGGTCGCGTGATCGAATTGCTGGCCCGCTTCCAGTTCTAAAAACGCAGGGTGGCCGGCCATACAATCGGCCACCCGCAACCACCCTTCCTGTAGCACTTGCAATCTTGCGTCGAATGAAAGTTTGGAGTCCGATATGCGAATTCTGCTCTGCGCCGCACTCCTGACTCTTCCCGCCTTCTCTGGTTTCACGAGCCACGCCTACGCCCAGGAGCCGGAGCAAATCACCATCGATGCTCATGCCTCGACGACCCCCTTCCCACATTTCTGGGAGCAGACGTTCGGCTCTGGCAGAGCGATCCTATCGTTGCGTCAGAGCTATCGTGACGATCTGCGCGCGGTCAAGGAAGCAACCGGATTTCAATCCATACGCTTCCACGGAATCTTCAATGACGAGGTCGGTCTGTACGACCCGGATCGCCAGGTGAAGAACCCTGGTCTGGCTGCGCAAGCCGCTAATGACGCATCGGTCTACAACTTCTCCTACGTCGACCAAATCTACGACGGAGTCATGGAAGCTGGGGTAAAGCCGTTCGTTGAAATGAGCTTTATGCCGCGCAAGATGGCAAGCGATCCAGCCGCCTTGCATGCCTTCTGGTACAAGCCCGACGTCTCGCCGCCAAAAGACTACGACGCCTGGGACAAGATGATTCGCGCGTTCGCCGAGCATCTGGTTGAGCGTTACGGCCTGGACGAGGTCGCCTCCTGGAAGTTTGAAGTCTGGAACGAACCGAACATCGACTTCTGGGTCGGCAACCCGAAGCAGCCCACATACTTCGAGCTATATGACCACACCGCAAGGGCGCTCAAAGCAGTCTCCCCGCGGCTCCAGGTGGGCGGCCCGTCGACAGCCCAGGCGGCATGGGTCGCACCCTTTCTCGCCCATACCAAGGCCGCCAATGTTCCCGTCGACTTCGTCTCCACCCACGTCTATGCCAACGACACCGCGCCAGACGTTCTCGGCACTCAAGAGAACATCCCACGCGACATGATGGTCTTCCGGGCCGTGCAGAAAGTTCATCGGGAGATCACACAGTCGGCCTACCCGACCATTCCGCTCATCTTCTCCGAGTACAACGCCAGCTACGCGAATGAGCCCAACGTCACCGACTCCGACTACATGGGTCCATGGCTGGCAAACACCATCCGCCAGTGCGACGGGCTCGTCCAGAACATGGCCTACTGGGCGTTTTCAGACGTGTTCGAAGAGCAGGGGGTCGTGCGCTCGCCGTTCTACGGAGGCTTCGGATTAGTCGCTGCGGATCACGTTCCCAAGCCGTCGCTCAATGTCTTTCGCGCCCTGCACAAGTTGGGAGACAAACGGTTGACGCTTGGCTCCGAGTCTGCGATGGCTACCGTCACTGCATCTGGGGGACTCGCCGTTGCGCTCTGGAACTACGCGCCACCCGTCGGGACCGGCGCGGCTTACACAATGCCGCAGGCAAACTCCGGCTCAGCGAAATCGTTTCGCGTCACCCTCCAGAACGTAACCGCGAACGCTGCCGTGGAGATATGGCGAATCGACGACGACCACGGCAATGTTCTCAAGGCCTTCGACGCAATGGGACGCCCGCCAGGCGATCTGACCAAAGATCAAGTAGTCAAGTTACAAACAGCCGGAGCTATGGCATCGCCCGAGCGCGTGAGGCTCAATCAAGGACGGTTGAACATAGTCGTGCCCGCACATGGTCTCGTAGTTGTTACCATGGCACGCTAGGATGATGGATCGGCGCGACCTACTCAAGTTGTTGGCGGGGACGGCCCTCTCGGGTCCGTTGCCATCGCTCGCTCAGGCGCACTCCGCCGACGACGATGCATTCCTCGATGACATGCAGATGCGCGGCTGTCTCTACTTCGTGGAGCAGGCAAGTCCGGTGACGGGGCAGGTCCTGGATGCTGCTACGGCGATCAACGCCACCGGTGCATTAGATCCGCGCCGAATGGCCAGCATCGCAGCCACCGGCTTTGGACTGACGGCCCTTTGTATCTCGGACAAGCGAGCCTACCGCCCGCACGCGGAGCTGATCGAGCAAGTGCGCCGCACTTTGCGTTTCCACGCAGAGGACATGCCGCATGACCACGGTTTCTTTTCCCACTTCACCGATCGCGAGACGGCCGTGTCCGTTCCGGGCAGCGAAATATCTTCCATCGATACGGCGATTCTGTTATGTGGTGTGCTCACGGCTAGAGCCTACTTCAGCCGCGATGCCGAGATTGTAAAACTGGCTACAGAGATCTATGACCGCGTCGACTGGCCGTGGATGCTCAATGGGAGCAACACGTTTTCCATGGGGTCTTATAAGGGCAACTTTCTTAAGTCCCGCTGGAACCAATACTGCGAATTGATGATGCTTTATCTGTTGGCGATCGGGTCTCCAACCCATCCTGTCGACCCCGCCTGCTGGCTCGCCTGGACCCGGCCCAAAATGACTTACGCGGGCGTCGAGTACATCACCGCGATCGACCCCTTGTTCGTCCATCAGTACAGTCACGCCTGGTTCGACTTTCGCAAAAAGCGCGACGTATTCGCCGACTACTTTGCAAACTCCACTCTGGCCACACAGGCGCACATGGCGTTCTGTCTCGGCATGGGAAAGCCGTATTCCGCAGACTACTGGGGCATCAGCGCATCGGACTCGCGGCACGGTTACGTGGCGTGGGGTGGACCGCCAAGCTTCGGTGGCATCGACGGATCGATCGTGCCCTACGCCTCGGCCGGCTCGCTGCCGTTTCTCCCCGATGCCTGCCTGCGCGTACAGCGAGCCCTCAAGGCTAATTACGGCAAATTAGGCTGGGGGCGCTACGGCTTCTGCGACGCAATGAATCCCGACGAAAATTGGTACGACGAGAAAGTCCTGGGGATCGACCTCGGCATCAGCGTCGTGATGGCGGAAAACTACCGTACCGGGTTCGTGTGGTCGACATTCGCTAAAAACCGAGAGGTTGGAATCGCGATGAGAAAGGCAGGCTTCCACTCGGTATGACCAGGCGGCTTCGTTGGAAACGCTCCGGCGCTAGGCTGGCTCTTTGGGGCTGGCGTCCTTTTGGGTGCCTGCAGATCGTTCCGCAAGCGCTGCCCCAAACACGGTAAGCAGCTGAACGGCAGCCGCCACACCCCGACGCGCGTCCTTACCGGTTGCTTCCTTGCCGAGCTGCCACAGTGAGGGTTCTTTCTCATTCGGCGGTGGCTTCAAAGCTTGTGCCAGCTTATCCACGTCCATGGAACCCGCAAGGTCCACCGCCATCAACGCGACGCGCAGCAGGTTGACCGCTTCCTTGGAACTGACTACATCAACGACGCGCGCCACGACCTCGTCGCCAGCGCTCAGCATACCGTTCAGCAGCGGAATCACACCGCTGTCATGCAATCGCTGCACGAGTTCATACGTCGCCAGTAGTGCTTCAGCATGCTTCACAGGAGCTTCCTGCAGCTGGCGGATGAGGTCTTCACGCGAATCCGGCGGCGTGAGCGTACGAAAATCAACAGGAACGGCCATAGCTTCACTTTCCTTGAAAATCAATCCTGTTACTTAGTCGTGATCTGTACGAGATCCTTTTGCGCCTTGGCCGTATCCAGCCCCGGCATTTTGTAGTCACTGCGCTTCCACTTCCGTTCCACCTGCACTCCGATCTGGGGCGTACGCTTGCCCGAGAAGCGGAAGTTCGACGCGTGCAGCGGGTTGTTGCCCTGTTCCGGCAGCAGCTCCATGCGAATCGCAGTCTCCTTGTAAGCGGGCGTATGGGTGGTGGTGTCCACCATTGAGCCCGTCAGCACATTCACCGGGCCTTCCTGCGAGGTCAACGCCAGGTGCACCTGTTTGCCCTGCACGCGATCGGTCACCAGCGCCTTCAGCTTTACGGCTCCGTGATGGCTGACCAGCCGAACCCAGCGCCCAGAGACTACGTTGCGCTCTGCGGCCAGCTCCGTTGAAATCTCGACGTAGCGCTCTGGATTCTCGTGATGGATTCCGGCAACCCGGTGTGTCATGTTGCCTCCGTGGAAGTGCTCCAGCACACGGCCGTTGTTGAGGAACAAATCGAACTCCGCGTTCGGCTGGTCGGTTGGCTCGCGAAATTCCAGCGGATACAGCTTCGCTTTCTTGTCCGGGAAGTGAAACCCATCCAGATAGAGGATCGGTTCATCTGTGCCGTCCTGGTGGATAGGCCACTGCAACGTCTTATACCCTTCGAGTCGGGCGAAGGATGCGCCCTCATATAGCGGCGTCAGCGACGCCATCTCCGCCATAATGTCCGCTGGGTGCTTGTAATCCCACGCATGGCCCATCTTCTGCGCAAGTTCCTGCGTGATCTTCCAGTCGGCCTTGCTGTCGCCCAGTTCCGGCAGAGCTTGATACAGTCTCTGAACGCGACGCTCGGTATTGGTAAAGGTGCCGTCCTTCTCCAGCGCAGGTGCACCGGGCAGAATGACGTCGGCGTAGCGGCACGTCTCGGTAAAGAAGATGTCCTGTACGACGAAGAAGTCCAGCTTGCTGAAGCCCTCTCCAACACGATTTGAGTTGGCGTCGGCAGCGACCATATCCTCGCCGGCAAGATACATAGCGCGGAGCTTGCCTTCCAATGCAGCATCGACCATCTCATGATTGTCATAGCCGCGTTTGGCGGGCAGCTTCATACCCCAAGCCGCTTCGAACTTCGCTCGCACAGGGTCATCGGAAACATGCTGGTAGCCAGGGAACATGTCCGGCATCGCACCCATATCGCTCGCACCCTGCACGTTGTTATGGCCTCGCAAAGGATACGACCCGCAGCCCGGCTTCATGTAATTCCCGGTGACCAGCAGCAGGTTCGAAATCGCCGTCGATGTGTCCGACCCATCGACATGCTGGGTTACACCCATCGCCCATAGAATGCACATCGTCTCGGCTGCAGCCATCTCTTCCGCAACCGCGATCAGTGTCTCGATCGGCACCTCGCAGATCGCGGCGGCATACTCCATCGTGAAACCTTCAAGACTCTTGCGATACTCTTCGACTCCGTTCACATGCTGGGCCAGAAACTCGGTCTTTGCATAGCCGTGGTCAAACATGTACCGGCTCATTGCGCACAGCCACGCAAGATCGGTGCCGGGCCGCGGACGGAAGAAGATGTCCGCGCGCTCCGCCATCTCATGCCTGCGCAGGTCGGCAACGATCAGCCGCTGCCCATGCAGTTTGTGAGCGCGCTTCACGCGAGTCGCAAGCACGGGATGGCTCTCTGTCGTATTGCTGCCAACCGTGACCACCAGCGCGGATTTGCCAATATCCTCAATCGATCCGGAGTCACCGCCGTAGCCCACCGTACGCCAAAGCCCCGTCGTTGCCGGAGACTGGCAGTACCGCGAGCAGTTGTCGACGTTATTGGTCCCGATCACCGTGCGCGCAAACTTCTGCATCACGTAGCCGTCTTCATTGGTGGTCTTGGAGGAGATCACAACGCCGATCGAATCCGGTCCGAACCTCTTCTTGATCGATCCCAGCCGCGTCGCCACCAGCGTCAGTGCTTCTTCCCAGCTCGCTTCCCGGAAGCCACTGCCCTCGCGGATCAGCGGCTTTTGCAACCGATCCTTGTGGTTCACATAGTCCCAGCCGAACTTGCCCTTCACGCAGGTCGAAATCGCATTCGCATCGCCCAGCCCGGGCTCGACCTTCAGGATCTTTCGCCCCTTGGTCCACACGTCGTAGCTGCAACCAACACCGCAGTAGGTGCACACGGTCTTCGTCCGATTGATGCGCTCCTCACGCATGGCCGCTTCCACCTCGGAAACCTGCAGGATCGGCCCATATCCTGTCTCCGGCTCAATCGACTTCACCACCTCGATCAGCTTGTTAAGCGGCGTCGGCTTTATCTTGGTCAGAAAGCCGGCCTCGCCCAACATCGACTTCTCCATTAGGGCGTTGCACGGGCAAACCGTAATGCAGTGGCCGCAGGAGACGCAGCTTGAGCCCGCAATCTGTTCGCCGCCATCCCACATCACTCGCGGCGATTCCCGCTCCCAGTCGATGGTCAGCGTCTCGTTCACCTGCACGTTTTGACACGCCTGCACACACTGGCCGCATAGAATGCACTGGCTCGGATCGTAGCGATAGAAAGGGTTCGAATCATCCACCGCATACGGCTTGGGTTTGAATTCGTGTACCTGGTGCTCGACCTTCAGGTCCTTGGCCACGTTATGCACGCGGCAGTTCTCGTTGTTGTTATCGCAGACCGTGCAGTAAAGCATGTGATTGCCGAGGATGACGTCGTAGGCCTCGGCACGGGCCGACACGGCGCGAATCGACCGCGTCACCACGCTCATCCCTGCCCGTGCGGTAACACCGCATGCACGCACCAGTTTCCCATCCACTTCGACCATGCAGGTGTCGCAGGTTTGTATCGGCCCCATCAACTCGGAGTGATAACAGATGTGGGGGATCGTCTCGTGCCGCAGAATGGTTTCAATCAGCGCCTCGCCGGCGCGAGCCATCACAAGCGATCCGTCCAAAGAAACCGAAACCGCATTCTCCCCCTGGGTTGTAACAGCCCCCAACACGGCTTGCGGTGCAACACGCTGATCAACCATAGTTTTCTTGCGTCCCCCTCAAGGAACTGGCCTACGTTCCTTGGCACTCATACCACGTTCCACTCCGCACTATACCCGACGGCAGCGATAGATCGCATTGATCCTCGACCCGCAATTGCAAAGCATAGCGTTTCTTTTGATGCCCTGCCAAGAGCATGGGTGGTATTTGCTCAGTCATGCGACGATTGCGCCATAATTGAACTGTCGACGCCGTTCCACAACCCGCTACCGCTATGCCCTCAACCCTCCAGCACGAAACCGCCAAGCCCCACGCTCCCGGAGAGGCGACCCAGTCGCGCGCCACGGCAAAGGTCGCGATCGATCAGGTTGCAGGCTCGACTTCCCATGTTCTGGAAGACACTCTCGCCGTCGAAGAGCCACTCGAAATTCAACTGATGTACGGGCCGCGCGAACACCGTCAGATCCGGTCCATCTCCGTCACCATGCGCACGCCCGGCGACGACCTTCACCTCGCTACCGGTTTTCTGATGACCGAAGGCGTCGTGCGCGAAAGCAGCGACATCGTCAGCATCGATTACGCCACGCCCGACCCCTCTCAATCCGCGACGTGTCTTATCCCCGTTCAGGGGGCTGTGCTCTCCCCCAGCTCCATCGGCAATGTCGTTCGAGTTGAACTCGATCCCTCGGTAGAACTCAACGTGGCGACCCTCGAGCGCAACTTCTACACCACCTCAAGCTGCGGCATCTGCGGCAAAGCGTCCTTGCTGGCCCTACAAACCATAGGGCCACCCCGCCTGCGCAACACCTTCACCGTGGACGCCGAGACCATCTATTCGCTGCCCGAAAGCCTGACCTCCGCACAAACGCTCTTCCGCAATACCGGCGGCATCCACGGCGCAGGCTTGTTCGATCGCCACGGCACCCTGCACGCTGCCGCCGAGGATATCGGTCGCCACAACGCAGTCGATAAGCTTCTCGGCCGGCAGTTTCTCGCCGACCGCCTCCCGCTGCGCGACCGCCTGCTGATGCTCTCCGGCCGCGCCAGCTTCGAACTCCTGCAGAAGGCGCTGATGGCGAGTGTGCCTATGGTCGTCGCGGTCGGCGCACCCTCCAGCCTTGCCGTGCAGGTGGCCCGCCAGTTCGACATCACGCTGATCGGCTTTCTGCGAGACCGCCGATTCAACATCTACAACGGCGCCGAGCGCATCCTCCGGCGCGAACCGCAAGCGACAGGCGACTGACGCCAACCCAAACTAAGATGGAGGGCCGCACTTCCGGCCCTCCATCTTAGTTTCAATTCATGTTGCCGAAGCGGCTATTGCACCGTGATCGGAATGGTGAGGGTTGAGCTCCCGCTGGCAGCCGAGGCAGTTACCGTGAGGCTGTAGGTACCAACCGGCGTGGTGATCGTCGTCGGACCGGACGAACCACATCCGCTGAGCCCGGCCACCGCGCCAAGCGAAGCCAGCATCATCAAAACCACCAACAAACCTCGTCCGGCGCGACGACCGCGAAGAATTCGGCGCGTCAGGCTGAGGGGCAGCAGCACAATCGCAAGCACAATCCCCGGGATCATCCTCTGCCCCGGAAGCTGTTCCAACATCGCGGTCAGGCTGGTTGTGATGGTCAACGTCGTACTCTGCGCCACGTTGTTGCCGCTCAACGCCAGGCTGGTGGGAGCAAACGTACAAGCTGCGGCCGAAGGCAGTGTGCCGCAGGAGAACGTCACCGTCCCGGTGTAGCCACCCACCGGTGTGCCGGTAATGACGACCGTACCCGTGGCTCCGTGCGCCAGCGTCAGCGTCGCCGGTACTGCGCTAAACGTGATCGCCGGTGCCACGTTGATCGTCACCGTCTGCGCCGAGGAAACCGTCGCCGCAAAGGTGCTATCCCCGCTGTAGCTCGCCGTAATGCTGTGCGCACCAACCGCGAGGGTTGTCGTCGAGTAGCTTGCAGCGCCCGAAGTCAGCGTCACCGTGGAGAGCGTCGTCGACCCATCCTTGAAGGTGACGCTGCCAGTCGGCGTGCCACCCGTTCCGGCAACCGTAACACCCAGCGTCACCGACGCGCCAACCACTGCCGTGGCCGGAGCGGTCAACGTCACAGTGGGGGTCAGCAGCGAGACAGTCACAGTCTGCGCCGCAGTAACCCCAGCTGCGAAGATACTGTCGCCACTGTAGCTGACCGTGATGCTGTGTGCCCCGACGGACAGGCTACTTGTGGAGAAGCTCGCCGCGCCCGACGCGAGTGTCTGCGTGGAAAGCGTCGCCGCACCATTATTGAAGACCACAGTTCCGGTCGGCGTTCCAGTAGCGCCCGTAACCGCGACACTCAGCGTCACCGAAGCGCCTGCATTCGCGGTGGCTGGCGCGGTCAGCCTCACCGTCGGCGTAACTGGGCTGACCACCAAGGTGCTCGCCGCAGAGACACTCGCAGCGAAGTTCGTGTCGCCGGGATAGCTGGCCGTGATCGTGTAGGTTGTGGCGTTCAGACTCGGAGCTGTGTAGGTAGCCACGCCGGCCGACAGCGCTCCCGTGCCCAGGGTTGTGCTCCCGCTCAGGAAAGTAACCGTGCCGGTCGGAACGGCGGTCGTGCCAGTCGGACCTGATACCTTAGCCGACAACACTACCGGCTGGCCCGCGCTCACCGTTCCGGTTGGGATAGTTAACGCCGTGGTGCTGGTGATCGTGGGTGCGATCTTCAAGACAAACGCGTCATAGGATCCGCCTTGGTATGTGGTCTGCAGCGCCCCCGGCGTCGTCGGGATCGTCAACGTGTTCGCGTCCATCCTGCCCGTAACGTACATGTTGCCGTTCGGATCGACAGCGACTCCTGTGGCGACATCCGTTCCGCCGTAGCCGCTGCTCCCGTAGCTTCCGAGGTAGGTGGAGAACAGCAGGTTGCTACCGGTGGAATCGAGCTCGGCAACCACCGAGCCGCCGCTGGTTGCGGTGCGCAGCGCATTCACCAGAGGGAAGGTTCCGCCACCCGCGTTGAGGGCGACATAGACGTTGCCGTTCGCGCCCAGAGCGACCGCGTTAGCCGTCGTGTTGGTAACGGAGGCGTTGCGCCCGCTACCCAACAAAGTCGACCACACCAGCCCGGTGCCAGTCGGATTCACCTTGGTGACGAAACCATCCTGGCAACCCGTGGAACCATTGCCGGAGGTCGGAAAGCTCGGCTGATAGGCACCCACAGTGGTCGGAAAGCCGCAAACATTCGCATAGCCCGCTACGATCGCGTCACCACTGGCATCCACCACGATGCTGGTCCCTGTGTTGGCATAGTTGGAGGCGTTCGCTGTCTGCACCGCAGACCCAAGGAACGTGCTGTAGACCAGCGAAGATGCGCCTGACTTCGTGGGATCGAACTTGGCGACGTATGCCGGATAGGGCGGAAGAATTGTCGATGAATTGGCGGGCGGCACATAGAAGGCGTTGGGGGTGGTGGGAAGCCCATAGCCGCCGTTGCCCGTGATGTACGCGTTGCCGGAGGTATCGACAGCAATGGCATTGACCGTGTTGGTCAAAGCACCGCCACTTGGTGCGGTGTTGGTCGGGGCCGCGAACAGCGTGGAATACATCAGGGCCGATCCATTGGCCGAGAACTTTGCGAGGAAGCCCAAGATCTGAGCTCCGGGGGTGAACGCGCCATTGATCATGGTCTGGTAGGAACCAGCGGTGGTCGGGAAGCAGTCTTCGACGTGGTTCGCAAATGGGGCCGGGTAGTATGGCCCTGCACCGCAGAAGGAGTTGGTGTTGCCAGCGATATACGCCTCGCCCGCTGCATCGACTGCGACCGACGTAGCACCCGTGAACGCATTGCCTCCAAGAAAGCTGGAGTAAACAAGAGAGTTCCCCGCCGGACTAAGCTTGGTCAGGAAGGCGCTGCTCGAGGCACTGGGGCCGCAACCGCTAACGCGCGTGAGCACATTGTTGACGGTGGTGAAGTTCGACCCGCATTGGGTCTGGAAGGCTCCGGCGGTTACTGGATAGTCGCCCGCACCGGTGTATCCCGCGAAGTAGGCGTTTCCGGCGGCATCGATGGCGAGCCCGAGGCCATGCGAGTCAGCGACACCTCCGACGAACGTCGAGTAGATAAGCGCGGTGCCTGTCGGGTTGAGTTTGCTCACGAAGACAACCCAGCCGTTGCTCGTATTATGGTTGCCGCTGGAATAGGCGTTGACCGTGGGAAAGTTAAGCGACACGGTATCGCCGAGAATGTAGGCATTGCCGGCTGCGTCGACCTGAATCGCAAAGCCGCGATCATCGAGGCTTCCGCCCAGAAACGTTCCATAGCTCAGCACAGGGTCGATCACCAGCGCCTTGGAATGGTCATACGAACCCAGCTCGAACCCGACCTCCTGGCCCTTCAGCTTATAAGCTCCAGCGACAAGCACACGAGCTTCGCCCGCCATCTGGTAGACCACCGGCTTGTGAAAGCTCGTCTCGCCCGCCTTCGACGCAAACACCAGGTCGCCCTGCGCATTCAACTTGGGTGTGGCTCCGGAAAAGCTCAGCGCGATCTTGTTGGTATCGGCACCCGGTGCCAGGACGAAGTCGTACTCCAACTGTTGCTGGTTGCCGTAGTACACCAGGTCGATGCCGGGATAGACGGCGCTGTAGCTGACCTTCTTGTAGGTCTCAACGTCGGTGGTCCACTTACGGCTGTCGGAACCGACAAAGTAGTTGGCCCGGCCGGGAAGCGCATCCGCCCCAGCCACCGGGGCGTTGGCATTTGCGCCCAAGAGCTTCATGCGCAGGGTCGTGCTTTCGATTGGGGAGGGCTTTCCGATCTTCTTCGCGGCAGATGCGGGGTTTTCGAGCTCGAGAATCGCTTCGCCGGGAGTCAGAAACAGTCCGTACCCGGCGCCGCGAGAGAAGAACTGCACGCGCCGATCGGTCTGCCCGTGGTTGGCCTCAAAGCTTAGCGGCACGTTGCCGTAGTTCGCCCGTACGCCGGCGGCAGGCTGCTGGGCATGAATCATTGTCGCGCTCAACAGAACGGCAGCCGCGCCCCACACCATCCGCCACAAGCGGGAAGCGAACGAGGTTGAACTTGTGCTGGTGGCAGATGGAAGGTTCGTTATTTCCGGGAGATGCATCAAGTTCTTCATCGCAGTTTCCTCAGGGTGGATTTCGCACAGCGGGATTCAATGAGGACTGCGTTGGACCAAATCAAAATGACTCACCTCCGCTCAAATTTTTCTTTGGCCCGGTGTGGTGCTAGGCTTACGGCAAACAAAATTGCTGCTGTTTGCAGAGCCATGCCGCGCACGGAACCCTCGGGGAGCTTATTTGGACGGCGAAATCACCGTACTGCTGACAAAGTGGAAGGATGGCGAACCCGACGCCTTCGACCAGCTTGTCCCCCTCGTCTATCCCCGCCTGCGCGAACTCGCCGCCTCCTACATCCGGCGCGAGCGAGATCCCGGCGTCATGCAGGCCACCTCGCTTGTCCATGAGCTCTACCTGCGGCTGCTCGGCCAAAAGAAGGCAGACTGGACCGACCGCGCCCACTTCTACACCTTCTCCGCCAAAATCATGCGCATGATCCTCATCGACCATGCGCGCGGCAACCACGCCCAGCGGCGCGGAGGCCACGCGGAACACGTGCCCCTCAGCGACGATATGGCCTGGGTCGGCATCGGCAGCGTGGAGATGATCGAGCTCAGCCGCGCCCTCGACGAGTTCGCCGCCATCGACCCCACCAAAGTCCAGATGGTGGAGCTGCGCTACTTCCTCGGCTGCACTGCCGACGAAACCGCTGACCTGATGCACCTCTCCAAGGCCACCATCGACCGCGACCTCAAGTACGCGCGGGCCTGGCTCTTTCGTCGCATCCAGCCGGACCCAGCCGCCATTCTCACCAGACCCTGAGTCATTTGCTCCACCTTTTGCGCTGTCTGGTCAGGGAGAGACTGCTTGTCACCATCGAACATGCCGCCCAATCCCGTGCCGCCGGACCCGGTGCCGGATCCAGCCGAGCGAATCTTCCACGATCTGCTCGACGTCCCACGCGATCAACGCGAGGCGACCCTCCAGCGGCGATGCGCCGGAGACACCACCCTCATGGCAGAGCTGCGCTCGCTGCTTGAGGCCTGCGAGGCCGAGGAATTATTCGGCTCCAGAATCGTTCGCGAAGCTCGTTCCGCCGCAGCACATCCCGGCCGCTTGATCGGGCCCTATTGCCTCGACTCACTCATCGGTCGCGGAGGCATGGGAGCCGTCTACCTGGCGCATCGTGACGACGGACAATTCGAGCAGCAGGTCGCCATCAAGCTCATCGACATGCCTCTCGCCACCGATCTCTTCCGCGAGCGTTTTCGCCTCGAACGCCAGATCCTCGCCGGCCTCGTCCACCCTTACATCGCCCACATGCTCGACGGCGGCGTGGCGGAAACCGGCGAGCTCTACCTAGCCATGGACTTCGTCGACGGCGTTTCCATCCAGCGATTCTGCGAGGAAAATTCTCTCAGTCTGCGCGACCGCCTCGCCCTCTTCCTGAAGGTCTGCGGAGCCGTGCAATTCGCCCATCAGAACCTCGTCATCCACCGTGACCTCAAACCCGACAACATCCTCGTCGCCGCCGACGGCACACCGCGCCTGCTCGACTTCGGCACCGCCAAGCTGGTCGTCCCCACCGATTCCGACGCCGCCAGCGGCTTCACCCAACTTGGCCTTCAGGCCTTCACCCCGCAATACGCCAGCCCCGAGCAGGTTCTCGGCGACCCCATCACCACCGCCTCCGACATCTACTCGCTGGGCGTCCTGCTCTACCTCTTGCTTGCCCGTGTACTTCCGTACGAGCTCAAGGAATTCACAACGGCGGAGATGTTGCGTGTCATCTGCACCGACGTGCCGCCCAAACCCAGCAGCGTCGCCACCATGAGCCACTTCACCATCGATGCCGATCTAGACGCGATCATCCTCAAGGCCCTGCGCAAAGAGCCGCAACAACGCTACCTTACCGTCGATCAATTCGCCGCCGACATCCAGGCCTGGATCGATGGCCGCCCGGTATCGGCCTGCCGCGGCAATTGGAGCTACATCGCAGGAAAATTCGTTCGCCGCAACAAGGTTCCGCTCGCCGCCGCCGCGCTCTTGCTGGTCAGTATCATGGCTGGAATCGCCGGTGTCTTGTGGCAAGCTCACGTAGCCAATCGCGAACGCCAGCGCGCCGAGGCACGATCGCAGGATCTGCGTCAGCTCAGCAACAGCCTCCTGTCGGAGCTCGATCAGGCGCTCAAAGATATCCCCGGCTCCACCGGCGCGCAGAAACTGCTCGTCAGCCGCGTGCTCGAACACCTCGACCGTATGGCCGCCGATGCCCAAGGCGACCGCCAGACGCAACTTGATCTCGCCCGCGCTTACACCAGTCTCGGCGGCGTGCAGGGCGACGCCTATGAGCAGAATGCGGCCGACACCCCCGGTGCCCTCAAGAGTCTTGGCAAAGCCATCGCCCTCGCGCAGGCTGTGGTCGACGCGCACCCGTCTGACACCGAAGCTCTGCGCGTCCTGGCCACTGCCGTCGAGGATCGTGGTGAGGTCCTCACAACCGCCGGAAACCCCGAAAATTCCATCGCTGCGCTCAAGTCCGCCGTCCAGACCTATGACCGCATCCTCGCGCTCCCCGGAGTCACAGCGCCGCTGCTGCTTGAGGCGTCCACGGCCAACCAGGTTCTCGGCGATGAGTATTGCGAAGATGCCGGGATGGCCGACAACGCCGCCGGCATCGCGATGTACCGACGCTCGCTTGCCATGGATGAGCGCGCCCTCAGCCTCGACCCCACCTACATGCCCGCCCGCCGTGGTCCGGGCTATATGCACCTGCACATCGGCAACGCTCAGATTGATGAAGACTCGCCGCGCGCGCGCGAAGAGTTCCGCATAGCCCTGAAAGTTGTCGAGGCGTTGCCCGCCCAGGAGCTCGCCAAGCTGAATACTTTGCGACTGCACGCCGTCCTGGTCCGCAAAATAGCCGTAGCCCTCGCCGACGTGGGCGACTACACCACCGCCGCTCCGCTTTTCGCGCAGTCTCTGGCCATCTACCGAAAGCTCGCGGAAGCCGACCCCAAAGACACTCGCGCCTTCGGAGATCTGAAGCGTGTTTTGGACGATGCCGCCACAGCGTCGGAAGCTGCCGCAGACCCTGTACTCGCGGCCAAGCCCGGACAGCGCCAGCAGAACCTGCAGACCGCCGCCGCCTTCCTCCAGGAAGAAGCCGCCACCATTCGCAAGCTCATCGCGCTACAGCCCGGCAACGACGACCCTGCGCAGGAGGTCGCCAACGTACAGGTTCGCCTCGGCGCAATCCAGTACGCGCTGGGCCAGCCCGCAGAAACCGAGGCCGTATCGCGGGCCGCGATCGCCGTCCTCCAGCGCATCGCGATGAAGTCAAACGCCTCGCCTCGAAACCTCGACCTTTCCGTCTCCGCAATGCTCCGGGCAGAACCCGCATCACTACGCAACCGACAACAAATCATCGCGATGGCCGAACGGGGCGTGGCTCTCACCCACCGTAAACGCGCCTACTTTCTGCTCGAACTCGCCCAGGCACTGCAGGCTGACGGTCAGCCGAAGCAGGCTGATGCGATCGCCAGGGAGGGCATCGCGTTACTCGACCCGCCGCGGCCCGGCGATCCGCCCACCCGCATCCGCAAGCTCCTCTTGGCAGTCCTCATAACGCATTGACGATCGGGGAGAGCTTGCTGAAATATTCCGTTTCGCTTGACGGCACGGCTTCAGCCGTGCCGCACGTGTTGTATTTTGCAATCCGGCTTTAGCCGCTGGGGTACGCTCTCGCTCTGTGTTCTGGCTATTGCAGCAAGCTCCTCGCCGCGACTAATTGCCCACGACGCTGTGGTAGGCTAGGCCCACCGTTTAGGTTGGAGTCAATGTGCTCGAATCAACAGAGTTTTCCGGTTCCGGAATGGGTTCCCTGTCTTTGCCTTCTGCGCCACCGCCTCCACGGCCACCAGAGCTGCTGTATGAACTACGTCCGCTGAGCCTCGGCGAAATTCTTGACCGCACCTTCACCCTCTATCGCAAGCGCTTCTGGCTGTTTGCGGGATTGGCCGTGGTATCGGCATCCGTCGTCACGATTGGTTCATTTGTACAGATGACCTGGGGCCTCGCCGGAACGAAGCCAGCACCCGCGGATGCATCCAAAGTGGCGCTCATTGGTGGCCTCGCTTCGTTGTTCATCGCCCTGTTCCAGGTTGTGGCCTTCAGCGTCACCCAGGCCGCGACGGTTTCGGCAGTCTCCGATGTCTACCTCGGTTACGAAACCACCATCGGCAAGGCCTTTCGCCTGGTGCGCGACAAGTGGTTCCGTTACATCCTCATCGTCCTATGGCAATCCTCGAGTGCGGTGTGGCTGCCAATGGTATTAAGCATCATCGGAGCCATCCTTATATCCATCCCTGGAGCCACCCTCCGTCCCGTCGGAATCCTGGTCCTCGTTCTCGCAGGCTTGAGCCTCTTCTACGCTTTCTATGCCTACATGCGTAATTCCCTGGCCATCGTCGCCTCCGTTGTCGAAAACCTCAAGGTCCGCCAGTCGATGCGGCGCAGCAAAGTTCTAACTCGCGGCCGGTTGTGGAGCGTACTCGGTCTGCTCTTCCTCATGTGGGTGCTCACCCTCGTGGCCGGTGTCGCCCAGACGACAGCCGCAGCCTTGATGAACCTGGCCCATGGCGGTCAGCGAGCCGCCCTGGAGGCGCTCACGCTGCTAACGACCTTCCTCTCCAACTCGTTAGTCACCCCGGTCGGCGCCATCGCCTTTTGCCTACTCTACATCGATGCTCGCGTACGTGACGAGGGCTTCGACGTCGAGATGCTCCTCAATCGCGTCGGCGGACTGAAGCCGGTCGTCGAGCTCCCGCCAGGCGAACTGCCGTCGCCTTTTACCTCGGAGCTGGTTTGACCGCATGGGTAGAATTTGCTCAGCGTGGGTAATCGCCTGCCTGCTCCTCGTCCCAGCCGCTTACGCGCAGGACGACGAGACGCCGCGGCCAGCCCCCAGCCTCAAGCTGCAGCGCATTTCAACCGACCAGTCCCTCCAACAAATCACCGCAATGCGCTCGCTCGTGGAGCGTTGCAAAATCGACGCCGCAGCCTGCGGTGCCAGCGTCGTGCCGAGTCCCGCCATGGTGGATGACAAATTCGCCACCCGCTGGGACTGGCTACAGCTCACTCTGAATCTCTGCAAAGACCCGAAATTCTCAACCCGCGTAGAGCTCCTGGACGCCGCCGAGGAACACCTGGCCGACGACGCGCACGATCTGGCGGACAGCCAATCCGCTGCCCCGGATGAAGATGCCCGCGCCCGCGCCAACGCAATTCTCGCCCAGCCCGAGTTCAACCGCGTCCAGCAGACGTCCTACTTCGCGGCGAAAGTCGCAGCATTGATGCTGCTGATCAACAAGCTCTTCGCCGGCACAAGCAGCTTCCTGCCCAAGGCCTGGTGGATCGCCCCCACGCTCGAATACGGCGTACTGCTGCTGGCCGTAGTCGGCCTCGTCCTGTGGGCCTGGAGGCTGAACCGGCAGGACCGCCTCCGCATCGACACCGGCTCCAAGCCCACGCAGGCGTGGCACGCCGAAAGCGAAAGCTGGGCCGAACGCGCCGAGCTCGAGGCCGCCCAGGCCAACTGGCGCGAGGCCGTCCACTGCCTCTACTGGTCGGCCATCGTCATGCTCGAGGGCCAGAAGTTCTGGCTACAGAACCGGGCACGCACCCCTCGCGAGTATCTCAGCCTTCTAGAGCCGGGAAGCGAACGCCGCCGACAGCTTGGTGGATTGACGCGAGTCTTCGAGCGCATCTGGTACGGTCTCCGCCCCGCCGCCGAGAGCGACTACCGTGACGCCAAAGCCATGCTCGACCAGATGAGGACAGTCTAGATGGCCGCCTCCACGAACAAACGCGCCGACCGGAGCCTCGTCCTTTGGATCGTCGGCGCAGTCTTTGTCGCTACCGTTGTCTTCAGCATCTTTGGGCCCAAGGAAGCAGACGACGACCCGAGGCCCACCACCTACAACGCCGGAACGCAGGGCCTGAAGGTCGCATTCCTCCTGACCTCCCAGCTCGGTTACGGCGCCGAGCGCGCCACCGGCCCCGAAACGTGGCTGGCCACCGTCGATGCCTCCAAGACCACCGCCGTCTTCGCCGAGCCCGTACCCCCGGTCAAAGATTTAAAGCGCCTGCAGGACGCAGTCGCCGAATTCATCAACCGCGGCGGGCGTGTGCTGGCCACCGGCTCGGGCGGTGCCCGCTTGTTGCCCGGTGGCGAGACAGCCGCACCGACCCACGTGTATCAAGGCCTCTGCTATTCGCAACCCGAAGGCCCCGGCTCGCTCGCCCGTGTCGGAACCATCGCCACCACCATGCCGGTTCGCTGGTCCGCCCTCGGCCCGCAGTTTCGCGTGGAGCAGCGCTGTGGCGTGGATGGAGTCGTCGTCGCGCTGCATCACGGCGAAGGCGAAGCCGTATGGTGGAGCTCCCCGCAGCCCATGACCAACGGCGCGATGATGGAGAACAGTAACCTCAAGCTTCTCCTTGCAACCCTCGGACCGGCCGCCGGACGCACCATCATCTTCGACGAGTATCTGCACGAGCAGCACGAGACCATCTTCGACACCGTGGGCGGCCTGCCGTGGCGGTCGCTCGGCTGGCAACTCGCATTGATCGGCCTGCTACTCATCCTCAGCTTCAGCCGCAGGAACGGCCCGTTGCGGGCTTCCGTAACCCTGCCGAGAACGTCCCCCATCGAGTTCGCCGAATCCATGGGACGGCTCTACGCCAGCGCCGGAGCGACCGAAGCCGCGGTAGGCGCGGCCGAGCGCCGTCTGCTCACCTATCTCGGCGACCGCTGCGGTGTTGCACCCGAGGTTCTCCGCGGTCCCGCACAGGGTATCGGAGAGGTCTTACAGTCGCGAACCGGCGAGGATTGGAGCGACCTGATATCGCACCTCGACCATGCCCGCAACGCCGAAGGCCAAACGATGACGGCAAAAAGCGCACTCAGCCTTATCCAGGCGCTGGAGCTCGACGAGACAAAACTGCGCGAAAAATTTGCAATGCGGCGCGCCCAGACTTTGCGGCGCGATTGAAGCTTGAAAAGGATCAAAACGGGGGTTTATGAGCGACATCGATGTGACGCAGCAGGAAGAATCCAGCGTACGGGCGACTCTCGCCATCTTTGAGCACGGACGCACGCAAATCGGTCGTGTCATTGCCGGCCAGGAAGAGCTGATCGATCAGGCGCTGCTCACGCTGCTCTGCGGCGGCCACGCCCTGGTCGAAGGCGTCCCCGGCGTCGCCAAGACCCTCGCCGTCAAGACCCTCGCCCGCTTTCTGCAACTAGGCTTCCGCCGCGTCCAGGGCACGCCGGACATGATGCCGGCAGACATCCTCGGCACCGAAGTCTTTTCGCTCGAAACCAACCGCTTCACCCTGCATCAGGGTCCCGTCTTTACGCAGTTTCTGCTGGCCGACGAGATCAATCGCATGCCGCCCCGCACCCAGGCCGGTCTGCTCGAAGCAATGGAAGAGCGCCAGGTCACCATGGGCGGACAGGCCTTGCCACTCGACGACTTCTTCACCGTCTTCGCCACTCAGAATCCGCTGGAGTTCGAGGGCACATACCCTCTTCCGGAAGCCCAGCTCGACCGCTTCCTCCTCAAGATTCGTGTAGGCTATCCGCGCCTGGCCGATGAGCGGCTCATCCTCGAGCGACACCACGCGAGCGTCGCAGCCAAAGACCTCGAACTGCATGAGCTGGAGCCGATCAGCTTCGCCACTCTCAGTGCCGCACGCGCTGAGGTCCGCGCCGTCCGTGTTGAGCCAGCGCTGTTCGACTACCTGATCGCACTCGTCCGGCGCACCCGCGAGTGGCCAACCATCGCGCTCGGCGCAAGTCCCCGCGCTGCTGCCGCCCTGCTGCTGGTAAGCAAGGGCTACGCGGCTCGCGAAGGCCGCGACTTCCTCATCCCCGACGACGTCAAGCTCGCCGCACTGCCTGTCCTCAGGCACCGGCTCAGCCTGCGCCCCGAGGCCGAACTCGAAGGCTTCGACCCGGATCGCGTGATCGCCGACGTTCTGGCCGCCACAGCGCTGCCAAAGTAGGCAAGGGCCATGCGGACACTCATCCCAGCAGAAATTTCGGCGCAGGCGCGACCCCTCGGACGCGGCGGCCGTGTGCTGGGTTTCGGCCTCACGCGCCGCGCTCTTCTGCTGCTCTTCTGCGGGCTCCTCCTGTCCATCCCGGCCTTCTTTCACCCTCATCGCATCTGGATGATGTTCGCCTGGGACGGACTCCTACTCCTCATCGCAATCATCGAAGCAGTGTCGCTGCCGTCGCCACAGCAGCTGCAGGTGACCCGTCGATTCCTCGACTCTCCCCGCCTCGGACAGCCAACCCACGTCGAGCTGCAAATCCTGCAGCATTCCTCCCGCATCCTCGAGATCGACCTGACCGACGACCTACACCCCACACTGACGCCCATTCCCCAGACCCGCCGCGTCGAGGCCTTTCCGCGCGATGCCGCACGCACCCAGGTCACCTGCTTCCCCGGCGTTCGCGGAGACCTGCGGCTGGGCAACGTCTTTCTGCGCTATCGCGGCATGACCAAACTCGTCGAGCGTTGGGCCGTCTGCCCCATGTCGCAGGACGTCCGAGTCTTCCCTGCCTTCGACACCAGCGGCGAGGATGCAAGCATGTACCTGATGCGCGTCCGCCAACTCGAAATGCAGCGCCGCAAGGTGAAGCTGCGCGGCACTGGTCGCGAGTTCGAGAGTATGCGCGACTACGTCGGCGGCGATGAACTCCGAAACCTCTCCTGGACCGCGACCGCGCGCCGCGGCAAGCTCATCACCCGCCAGTTCACCACAGAGCGCAGCCAGCAGGTGTGGGTGGTTCTC
>JANXWZ010000105.1 GCA_025350865.1 Rhodanobacteraceae bacterium | reverse complement strand
GTGACGAATCCGAACCTGCCCGGCGTCGCGATTGGAGCGACAACCGCGTTGGTTGGACAGAGGCCGTTCGACCGGGCGCCACATGTGGGATTTGTACTCGCGCAGTACACTGGTTCCGCATTTTCGGCGAGCCTGAAGGCCACCTTGGCAGGCCGGTCGGATGGGACCACCGGGCTGATCCTCAATCCCACGCTGCTGTTGCCCAATCACGATCTGTCGCCGGGATATGTGTCTGTGGATGCAGCATTCAGCTACAACGCTACCCACGCAATCAACGTGTTCACTCAGCTCACGAATCTGCTGAATGACCGGAATATCGCGCCGATTGGGTATCGCAGCACGCCCTTTGGCATCAGGGTTGGAGTGAGGGCGAGGTTGGGCAGGGAGTGAGGCGATTGGGGGTGATCGCATCCACAGGGTAGATTTTGCGTCTAACCTTGTGAAGGTACTTATGATGACTCCGCTTCGCTTTGCCGTGCTTACCTCCCTCGTCCTGGTTACCATTGCCGCCGTCGCCCAGGAGGGCCGGGGCATTCCCACGCAAACCCTGGTCCGTGCCGACTCCAAAACGGATATTCTGCCCGATACTGCGGCTATCAAGCTGGAGGTAAACCAGCGGACCACTCCGCTGACCTCTCTCCAGGCCGTTAAGCCATCCGGCGTCCAGATCGCCTTACTGATCGACGACGGACTGAGCCGCAGCGCGGGGGTTCAGTTGAATGACATACGCGAGTTCGCGACGGCACTGCCGCCACAGATCGAGTTGCTGGTCGGGTACATGAGCAACGGGCGCGTCATGATCGTCAGCCCGTTCACGACAGATCATGCGGCGGCTGCGGGCGCGATTCGTCTGCCGTTGGGGATGGCGGGCCAGTCGGCCAGTCCGTACTTCTGCCTGTCCGATTTCGTGAAGCAGTGGCCGGGTAGCGAGAACGGGGCCGGAAAGGCGCGGTTCATAATGATGCTGACCAATGGCGTAGACCCGTACAACGGTCGCCCCAGCATGGATAACCAGAACAGCCCATACGTTGAGGCGGCCATCTCCGACTCGCAACGAGCGGGGGCTGCGGTGTATTCGATTTATTACCGCGATGCCGGCTTTCGGGGTGAGTCAGGATCGTTCAGCGGACAGGGTTATCTTCTGCAGGTAGCAGAGGGAACTGGTGGCGACTCGTACTTTCAAGGCTCGGGAAACCCTGTGTCGCTGTCTCCGTTTCTAAAGCAGTTTCAGCATGCCATCTCGGAGACGTATATCGCGACCTTCAATGCCGATCCGGTCGCTGGGGGCCGGGAGCATCTTGTGCGGCTGAAGATGTCGACCAGCACGCCGAAGCTGAAACTGCGGGTTGCGCAGGAAGTCAGGCCGGGAAATAGAGTTGGAGCGTCCGAACACGAAGACAAGTAACTATCCGCGTCGGGCACTTATGGGTGCTACTTGATGGTGAAGGTGTAAGAGCGCGAGAGCTTGTGGCCATCGATGGCGCACGAGGTCCACTCGACCGTGTACACGCCGGCTGCGAGACCCTTGGGCAGCGCGAGGGTCAGGTGCTTCGTGTTCTTCGGATCGAGGTTTGCACCTTCCTTGCTCACGGTTGTGCCATTAGCGTCCACGAGTTTGATGACGCTGAACTTCGCATCCAGATCCTCGGAGAAGGTGATTGAGATTTCGGTGGGCGCCGTGACGGTGGAGTTGGGCGCTGGCGTCATTGCCTTCGGGACTGCATGAGCAAAGGCCGGGACAGAGCTGAGGACGATGGTGGCCAGGGCGAGAAGGCTGCGCTTGAACACGAGTGAGTCTCCTTGAGCGATAAATGCGGTTGGGATGGGCTTCGATAGTATCGCAGGTCTAGAAGGTGAGTTTTGCGGCGAGTTGGATGCTGCGCGGGTCGCCGACCGCCGTCGTTAGACCGAACGTGGCGGACGGGGCCGTCGGGTAACTCCCGGTGCCGAAGGTGGAGATCGGGATCTGATTGTTGCGGTGGTTGATGGCGTTGAACGCTTCGACGATGCCTTGCAGCTTCAGACGCTCGCCGAGGGGGACGGTGCGGCTGAGACGTAGATTGACATTGAGGCTCTCGAAGCCTATTCCTGCGTTGCGGCTGATCATGGTGCCGGGCAGTGCGTTGGCGCAGGTGTTGGCGGCTGTGGTGGTGAGGACGTAGCCGGAGGCGCAGGGGCGCAGCGCGGTGGTCTGGATGCTGTTCTGGCCGGTCGTGACGTTGAAGGGGAACGGCGAGTAATACTGCAGGATCGTGCCGATCTGGAAGCCGTGCGTCAGGCGCTGGGTGAGCGACGCGGCCTTCTCCATGGAGGTGTGCAGCGTGCCGTCGAAGACGAAGCGGTGCCGCTGGTCGTCGTCGGCGAGGCTTCGGTCCTCGCGCAGGTTGAAGTTGTTGACCGGCGAGGAGAAGAAGAATTCGCTCACGTTGTCGATCGCCTTGGACCAGGTGTAGGAGACGCGGTAGCTCCCCCAGTGCGCTGGCCGCTGCACGTAGGAAACCGAGAGGCCGTCGTAGTAGGAGTCGGCGGTGGAGCTGTATTGCTTGTTGTTGGCGTAGGCGGCATTGGGGCGGCAGAGGTTGATCGGATCGACCGCCGCGTAGCAGGTGGGGGTATTGAGATTGACCGAAACGAGCAGGTGCAGGCCGCGCAGGTGCTGGTAGCTGATCGCGAGGTTGCTGGTTGGGGTGAGTTGATGGTCGAGCTCGAGGCTTATCTGTTCCGAGGTTGCATTCTTGATGTGCGGGTCCATGGTGCTGAGACTCAGGCGAAGGTTCGCGGGAATGGTGGTGGCGGTGTATCCGGATGCGATGTTAGGAAATGTCGGCGCGCCAGCCTGCCCGTAGGACAGGGCGATGGTGGTGAAGGTGCTCGCGTTGATGGCGGTGGTGTTGCCGTCGGATTGAAGCGCGTTCGAGAGCGCGCGGAGCGGGATGCGGTCGTAGAAGAGGCCGAACGAGCCGCGCACGACGGTGTTGCGGCTGGCGTACGGGGAGTAGGCGAAGCCGATGCGGGGAGAGAGATTGTTGGTGTCGGTCGCGACAGCCTTGAGGAACTGCAGGTCGTAGCGGACGCCCGCGTTGATGGCCAGCTTCGGACTGACCTTCCACTCGTCCTGCACGAAGAAGTCGATGTTGGGGTTGTTCTGCGGGACGAGGGTGTTGCCGAAGGATTGCGTGAAAGTGCTGTACTTGCCCGCCTGGAAGTTCGCCAACGACGAGAAAGCGTAATTGCCACGGACGGACTGTGGGAAGGTGATGCTGAGGTCGTTGAAGAGGAAGTCGACCCCGGCGCGAAGGGCGTGTGGCCCGGCCTGATGCGAGATGTTGTCGACGACCTCGAACAGCCGGTCATAGCGCGCGGTAGGTGAACTGGACAGCGTCCCGAAGGTCGCGATGCCGGAGATGCTGACGGCGGGGCCGGTGGGGTCGTTCGCCGGAGCCTGAAGGTTGGAGTTTGTGAACTGCGCGCGGGTCTCATTGGCCGTGCGTGGCGAGAGAATGAAGATGTTGGAAAGCGCAGCGGTCTGGTCGAGGTCTTCGAGGCCGGCGGCTGCTGAGGTGTAGCTGGTGCTGCCCGCGCCGCGCGAGTTGATACTGCTGGCGTGATAAAGGCTGTACCGTCCGGTTTGCTGGTCGCGGTCGCTTAGCTTGTGGTCGAGGCGGGCGAAGAAGTTGCTGGCGCGGACGGGGTTGGCGTAGATCGTCGTCGGCGTGCTGGTGGAGATGTTGAGCTGCTGGCCCGGGTAGGCGACGGCCTTCAGTACCGTGTTGATGGCGGCAGCGTTAGCGGCTGAGATGGTGATGATGCCGGTCTGATTGAGTTGGCGCTGCTCAAAGTTAGTGAAGTAGTACGTGTGCTCGCGCCGGATGGGGCCGGAGAGCGACGCGCCCGACTGGACCTGCGTGTAAGGCAGTCGAGTCTGCGAGAGGGCGTTCTGAGCGTTGAGGTTCTTGTCGCGCAGGTAGCCGTAGAGCGCGCCGTGCGTCGCGTTTGTGCCGGACCTGGTGACGAAGTTGATGTAGCCGCCGATGGCGCGTCCGAACTCGGCCTGTCCGCCGGAGGTGACGACCTGCATCTCTGCTATGGCGTCCATGCCGAAGCTGGTCTGGACGAGACCCGCCGCGTCGTCGTTGGCGGAGAGACCGTCGACGATGAACGAGTTCGAGAAGTTGCGCTGGCTGGAGACGGAGATGCCTTGGCCGCCGACTGCGGAGGTCTCTGCGAAGAGCTGGGTCGAGGCAGTGTTCGTGGGCGAAACGCCGGGTACGAGCAGAGCGAGATCGAGGAAGTTACGGCCGTTGTAGGGAAGGTCGGCGACTTCGCTTTGCGAGACGGTTCCAGCGATTTGGCTCCGGTCGGTTTCTATCACGGGGGGTGGGTCGTATATCTCAATGACTGTCTCTGTTCCAATCACGGCGAGCGATACGGGGAGATCGAAGGCGGCTCCGATTGTGAGGCTGATCGAGCGGTGCGCTTCGGCGAATCCCTCGTGGCGTACGGTGATCTCATACTGGCCGACCTGGAGGTATGGGAAGCGGAAACGGCCTGCGGCGTCGGTCAGCGTCTTCCCCGCGAGGCCGGTGGATTGCGAGCGGACCTCGACGGAACTGCCGACGACGAGTGCGCCGGTTGCGTCCGTAACCCGCCCCGTGAGCGAGGCGTTGTTGATGGTTTCCTGCGCTGCGAGGGGCAGCACTGGAAATGCTAGTAAGAGCCAGAGAGCAATCTTGGGATGCACGTTGGTTCTCCTGAGGAACGGCTGGAAAGCCGGTCGATCACGCGATGTACTTCCCACTCATCGCGATGGGACTGCGATGAATGGGGCACGGAGGGATTTGCGGATGGATTAGGAAAGAACGAGTGCGGGAGGGCCGCGCTTTTGGCGAGACCGGTGGAAGGAGACGCGGTAGCCAGCTTCAACCTGACGAATGCGGAGTGGGCTGATGATCGCGGCGACGTTGTGCGAGGCCTCGTTGCCCATGATCCAGGTTGCGGCTTGGCCGGACGCGGTCGGCTGCGGATTGGCGGGGCAGTGCTCGCGGAACGTTGGTGCCGGGTTACCGTCTTCCATCGTCGCCGAGGTGACGCAGTGATGCGTGCCACCCCTCCGGCAGCAGAGCAGCAGCCGCTGTTGCGCAGTCTGGCTCATCGCCGGGGCTACCAGCGGAAGGGCGAAGACAAACAGCAACAGAATGGAAAGAATCCGGCGCATCTTCGCAAAGAGTACCGCAGAGCGTGTGGGAATTCCAGCGAAATCGGGTTAGATGGGGCCGTACTGCCAGATTGCGCGGCCGTCCTGACAGCGGGCGAAGATGTAGTGGCTCGTTACTACGGAGCCGACGGAGAGGTTGGCTCCCGTGCAAGTGGAATTGATAGCGCCGCTTGCCGTGATGTCCGTCCATGTGTTGCCGTCATCAGCTGAAAGGAGCAGGTAGGTCGGTGATCCGCTATTCGCGTAAGCCGAGAGGATGAAGTTGGTTGCCGACATCCAGTGCAGTGTGCCAACCTCGCTTGCGCCAATGTTGTTGGGGAAGGAGGATGCGGTGCGCGCGGCGGGGCTGGCGTGGATAGTGACTGCTCGGGTCGCGACACTGATGCTGCTGAGGGTATCGAGCGCAGAGTCGGCGGTTCTGAGCGCGAGGACGGTGGTCGCGCTCTTGTCGAGCGCGGTGCAGTTGCCGGTATAGCCTTTTGCCGTGGTCAGGTAGGCTGTGTTGGAAGGGGCGGCGCCCGTGAGTGCAATGTTGTCCAGTTCGCCTTCGCCGCAGGTCCAGATCATGTCGCCCTTGCCGTCGCCAAGGTTCCAGACCTGCAACTGATACAGCCCGCCGGTCGCCGCGTGGCCAGAGGCTCCGCCGTTGGTGGTGGTGTAAAGATTTGTGATCACGCGGGTGAAGTTTTTCGAGTTGGGCGCGTCGTTGCGCCAGATGTCGCCGCTCCACGCGGGCGAAAAGTAGGTGTAGCCGGTGGAGTCGTTGGCGAAGTTGTAGATCAGCGAGGAGGAGACACCATTCCAGCCAGTCACCTTCGACCAGGCCGGGCTGGTGGTGGAGCTGTTCCAGGTGTAGACATCGTCATTGCCAGCACCGGTGGACGTAGCCATGAACACGGTGCCGTTGGGCGTAATGCCGATCGCTCTGGAGTTGGAGATGGGCAGGCCGGTGCCGGTGATGTCGGTCCACGCTGAGGGGTATTTCCGCTTCACAGCGAAGTGGAACGTGCGGAACATGTACCGCAGAGCGTCGTTCGCGACGGTGGGCGCCCCGCTGGCAACGATCTTGGTGAGGACATCGATGTGAACGGGGCGGACTTCTTC
>JANXWZ010000127.1 GCA_025350865.1 Rhodanobacteraceae bacterium | reverse complement strand
ACTCGATCAGGCCCTCCAGCTCCTCGGCCAAACCTCCTTCGACATCTACCTCAATAAGCCGGAAGCCGACGCCCCCGGCATCTTCTGGACCGCTGTTCCCGCTAACGTCTGGGACTACACCCTCGGCGGCTACCAGGTGCTCAAAAAATGGCTCAGCTACCGCGAACACCCCCTCCTCGGACGTCCCCTCAAGCCCGAAGAGGCCGCCTGGTTCTCGGAAGTCACCCGCCGCATCACCGCCATCCTCCTCCTTGGCCCCGCTCTCGACGCAAGTTACGCAGCAATTCTCCCAACCGCCACCGGCCTCCCCTCCTAGAGCAATTTACCAGTGGCTATAGAGTTGTTTGTCATCCCGTAGGGATCTGCTTTTGTCTTTTAGCCGCTCGGTGCGAAAGCAGATCCCTACGGGATAACAAACAAAAATGAATTTCTTAGTCTACACCATCAGGCAATTTGCCTTAAAACCCGCAAAAACACCAGCGGGTGCCACATGTCTCGCATCTGGGACATGGGAATCGACCCTGCCCGAACGAAATCCTCAAAAACACCAGCAAATCGCGTGTCAAGCGAAATAATTTGCTCATCACCCGCAACTAACTGAATTGATGAGACTTATGCTGCAAAAAAGATTGCATCTTTACTACACCTACCCTGCTATCCTTAAAACAGTAATCAGAGAAGCCCCGGCCACCCGCCGGGGCTTCCATTTTGGCCGTCAGACCACATACCAAAGTCCCAATCTAAGTCCCTATCTGTCCGGACTTTACGCAATATGGGGAGGGGGGAGGGGTGCCGCAGGAAGCCAACATGCGATACTTGAACCTGACATGTACAAAAGAGTCCTCCTCAAGCTCTCAGGCGAAGCCCTGGCCGCAGGTTCCGGCTTCGGCATCGATGCCATTTTCATCCACAAAGTAGCCGAAGAGATCGCCGACATTCACGCGCTCGGCTGCCAGATCGCCATCGTCGTCGGCGGAGGAAACTTCTTCCGCGGCGTCGCCCAGCAGGCCATCGACATGGACCGCGTAGCCGCCGACCACATGGGCATGCTGTCGACCGTGATCAATGCGATCGCCTTACAAGACGCCATCGAAAAGCGCGGCCTCAACTGCCGCGTCATGTCCGCCATCGAGATGCGCCAGGTCGCCGAGCCATACATCCGCCGCCGCGCCCAGCGCCACCTCGAAAAGGGCCGGATCATCATCTTCGCCGCCGGCACCGGCAACCCGTACTTCTCCACCGACACCGCCGCCTCGCTCCGCGCCATGGAAATCAAGGCCGACATCCTCCTCAAGGCCACCAGCGTCGACGGAATCTACTCCGCCGACCCCAAGCGCGACCCCAAAGCCACCCGCTACGAAACCATCTCGTACGACGACATCCTCCGCCAGAACCTCAAGGTGATGGACACCACCGCCGTATCGCTCTGCCGCGACAACAACATGCCCATGATGGTCTTCTCAATGCGCGAGCAGGGCAACATCACCCGCGTCGTCGCCGGCGAACCCCTGGGCACCCTAGTCACACCCTAAACGCGCCGCACGACAATTTACAGAAACTCGCCCCTCCCACAAGGCGTCTGATACTGTAGCGCCCTTCTGCGACTGGAGCTTGTCATCTCTTCCTCGGCCGTCCTCGATCCACCCGAACCCGCAATAGCTGAGCCCGCTGCGCCCACACCGCTGCCCGTAACCCTCCGCAAGCCTGCCCTGCCCGCCCTCACGGGTCTGCGTGCGATCCTCGCTGTCAACATCATGCTGTTCCACTTCACCCCGCCGCACATTACGCTGATCCGGCCACTGGTGGACAACGCCTTCGTCTTCGTTGGCTTCTTCTTTCTGATCTCCGGCTTCGTTCTCGCGTACAACTACGCCGACCGCCCCACGCTATCCAAACGCGCCTTTTACCTCGCCCGCCTGTCCCGTGTTTACCCGGTCTATCTCCTTGCCCTCATCATCTCCATTCCGTTCCTATTTCAGGAGTGGGGTGCGCACTCGCGCAACGACTTCTACCTCGGCCTCATCCTCACCCCGCTCACGCTCCAGGGCTGGAGCCCGATCCTCGCGACCTTCTGGAACACCGTCGCGTGGACCCTCCCCGCCGAGATGATGCTCTACGCCATCTTCCCGTTTCTGCTCCTCGGGCTCGCCGCACTCTTCCGCGGTCCGTTACGCCGATTCTCGTCGGCCCCATGGCTGATCGCGGGAATCCTTGGCATGTGGCTCCTCGGCCTCACCCCGCACCTCTACTACTACCTCGCAAATCCGGACCACTTGTCGGAGCCGGTCACCCGCTTTACCTACGCCTACTGGCTACGCGCGATCAAGTACACGCCCCCGTTCTACCTCTGCACCTTCATCGCCGGAGTTTTGCTGGCGCGCCTGCACTCCGCACTGCCGCTTACACCCTTGCGCCGCGGAGTACTTGCGTTGTCCTCGCTGGTTGGCCTCGGCCTCTTCTTCGCGTTTGCCGTCAATCGAGTGCCGTACATCCTCGTCCACGGTGCAATCCTGCTGCCCCTCTTCGCCGCGCTGCTAATCGGCCTCTCCGGCCCCAATCTTGTCTCATCGGTCTTGTCGTGGAAGCCGCTGATGCGCTTTGGCGAGACCACGTTCGCGCTCTACCTTTTGCACTTCAACGTCTTCCAGATGATCCACCTCTACCACCTGCCGGAGCGCCTCCACCTCGTCGCGTTCGATCCCTGGGTCTCTTATCTGGCGATCATTCTGCTGGCATTTGTGGTTCATTTCTTCTACGAACAGCCCGCCCGCCGCTTCGTCCTGAATGTCTTCTCGCCCAAATCCTAAGCCTCATACGCAGAAAAGCCCCGCATCAAGCGGGGCTTTTCGATCCACTTACAGGTTCTTATTGCGCGAGTTGTGAAGCGCGTGCACCGTTCGCCACAGCCACCAGACAGGTTGGCAGCGTCTGGGAGGAGTACGGCGTGCCCTGCACCTGGATCAACGCGCCCGTCGCTGTATTCAGCTGGGCAGCGGAGATCGAGTTTGCAATGTTGTTGGACGTGTAAAGGTAAACTCCCAGGCCGGGATCGATCGCAATGCAGGTCGGTCCGGTACCCACACCCAGCGTGGCACTGGACGACAGCTGGGTCAGCGCTCCGGTAGTGGGGTTGACCGTATAAGCGGTCACGGAACCAGACCCAAAGTTGGCCACGTAACCAAACTTGCCGCGCGGATCGATCGTCACGGCATCCGGAGCAACACCGGTAGTCGCCTGCGATGTTGGGGTCGTGGGCGGAATTCCGCTGGCCAGCACGTAAGTGTAGACCAGGTTTGCAGCCGAATCGGTTACATACAGAAACTTGCCCTTCGGATCGGTGGAAACCGCACTAGGGGTTCCGCCGACCGTGACGCCAGCTGCGGCACCTGCGACCGAGAGCACGCCGGTTGTTGCATTTTCCGCAAATGTCAGCAGCTTACCTGGGTTGGATTCCTGATCCACCACGTAGACGAAGCCACCCGAAGCCGGAACGGCAAGCGCAGCAGGATTATTACCCAGCGGCACGTAGGGCAGGGGATTGGCTGCTGTGGTCCCGATGGTCGTGTTGGTCAGAGCGGTGCCCAGCGAGCCGTCACTGTTGATGGGGAACGTCGCGATGCCGCCCGGTCCCGGTCGTACCGTCGTAAAGCCATTCTGGTAGGTAAACGCGACGAAAAGAAACTTGCCTGCTGCATCGACTGCCGCCGTCACGGGAAAGGTACCGGTCAGTCCGTTGCCTTGGACCACCTTGTAGGTATTCGCAGGATAGAGTTTGCCGTCAGTTCCAATGGCCGCCTCGACGACATCAGAGGTGTCGTGGTTGACGATGTACAGATACTGTCCATTCGGCGAGGCAACGATGGTGACCGTATTGTTGCCGCCCGAGGGAATCGGCGAGTCGGACAATTGAGTCAGCTGCCCCGTCTGGTAGGAGATCGCGTAGGCGGTAATCAATCCGGGATTGGCTTTTGCGTTCGTCGCGTAGAGATATCCAACCGCGTAGTCGCGACTACAGGCGGTCATTCCAAGCCCGATCGCCACAGAAACGGCGATGGTCTTCAGACCGCGATCAATGCTTTTACCCTTCATGCTCTTCCTTGCTCCCTCATACCGCAGCCGGCCATTCAGCCGGCAAGTCCTGCCTGGTGCAACATATGTGTTCGTACTAGCCACGACCGTTTAGAGCAGGGCTCTGGTGCGTCGTGGCGAGTACGAAGGAAGCGATCACTGGACGATTTGCGTCGCGTGCGCTCCGTTGGCAACAGCCACAACACAGGTCGGAAGACCCTGCGACGAGAACTGCGTCCCCTGAACCTGCGACAACGCTCCACTATGCGGATCGAGACGCTCCGCCGACACCGAATTGTCGGTATTGTTCGACGTGTAGAGGTAGATTCCTACCGCCGGATCGACCGTGACGCAGGTCGGTCCAGTTGCCACCGAGATACCGCCCGCTGCGCCCGAAAGCGCGCCCGTAGCCCGGTTGATCGTGTACACGCTGACTGTGCTTGATGCGAAGTTCACTACGTAGACGAACGTTCCGCGTGGATCGACCGTCACCGCGATCGGGAACAGCCCGGCTGTAAACGGCGAGTTCAGCATCGCCAGCGGCGCGCCGCCGGCGGTAATGGTATAGCCATAGAGCTGGTTCGTCGCCTGATCGGTGACGTAAATAAAGTGACCGCTGGGGTCTTCAGCAACGGCACTCGGAGTCGTACCGGCAGCAACCCCGCCAAAGTACGAGCCCGCAACCTGCGTCAAGGCCCCAGTTGTGAGGTTCTCCGTGAATGCCAGCAGAACGCCGTGTGCCGTCGCGGTCTGCGGAGCTTCCTGGTCCACAACATAGACAAAGCCGCCGGTCGCCGGGATCGCGATGCCGACAGGGTTGTTGCCCAGAGCTACGAAGGGAAGTGCAGTTCCCAAGGATCCATCCGCATTTACCGGGAAGCACGTCATGCCGCCCAGGCCCGTGGTACCAGCCTGATATTTGAAGGCGACGTAGAGAAACTTGCCTGCCGGATCGATTGCGATCGCGGTCGGAGTTGCCGTCGGATTGGAGGCAAGGATGGCCGAAGCCTTTCCGGCGGTCAGTTGGCCCTCAGTTCCGATCCCAAACGGAACCACGGTCGACGTCCCCTGGTTCAAGACGTAGATGAACTGGCTGTTGGGTGAAGCGACCAGAGTTACCGGATTGTTCCCGCCTGAGGAAAGCGGCGAATTCGCCAGTTGCGTCAATGCGCCCGACTGGTAGTCGATCGCGTAGGCCGTAACCTGCCCGGGAGTCGATTTCGCGTTCGTCACGTAAAGGTAGCCGACCGTGTAGTCGCGGCTGCATGCCGTCATCCCGAGACCGACTGCCATTGATACTGCGAGGGCCTTTACGCCGCGACCCATGGTATTACCCTTCATGCTCTTCCTTGCTCCCGGGCTCTTCCGCCCGTAACTGCTTTAGATTCCTAAAACCTGGCCAGCGGAAAGGATTAGAGATTTCCGCTGATCGCAAGACAGGTTGGCTTCTGCGACGTTGGGAACACGGTTCCACGCGCCAGACTCGACAGGAAACCGCGGTTCTGATCGACCAGCTTACCGGTCACGGTACTGTCGTTCAGGTTCGAGACGTACAGATACTGATTGCTCGGATCCTGCGCGATGCACACCGGCCCCGACCCAACTGCGTACGGGTTGTTGGTCGAGTCCGACAACGGCGCCAGCTGGCCCTGAGAGTTGATCGTGAATGCTGAAATTGAGCTGTTCTGCTGGGAAACTGTGCCCGTCGACCTAAAATTCAGGACGTAGAGAAACTTGCCGCTGGTGCTCGTCAGGGAGTTAACCGGATTGGCCGTTCCCGCGAGGTTGGTCTGAGCGCCGCCCGCGACGGGAGACAAGGAGCAAGCCGAACCGCCCGCCTGGAGTGAGAAAATCTGGCCAGGGCTGCTGGGCCCCGTGTTGTCTGTCAGATAGATATAGCTCGATGCCGAGGTGCCGGTCGACGTATTGATGGAGGTCAGGGAACTGGAGCCGATCACCTGGTATGGTCCGGTGGTGGGAACCGTCAGCTGGCCGTTGCTCGAGTTTACGGAATAGGGATAGATCGAGTTGGGCGACAGCGTAAACAGGCAGCTGCCCGAGCCAATCTTCGCCATCACCGGATTCGGGCCGACTTCAAACCACGTCTGCGGAATCTGGTTCACCAGAACAGCCGTGTTCGGCACTAGCGTCAGGCGACCAGTGCTGCCGTTGATCGAGAACGCTGTGATGGAGCCGTTGACGTGCGCGGAACCGTCATATGTGGGCTCGTACTTGTCGACAACGTAGAGGTAGTTGCCGGAGCTATCGAGCGAAGCCCAGACAGGCTGCACACCCTGGCTGAAGTAGTTCTGCTCGAAGGTCAGCGTACCGCCGCCACCGACGGAAAACACAGAGATGGCCGAACCCGTCGAAGCAAACGACGAGGTTCCCGGTGTGCCGCTTGCGCCAGCGCCGGAGTTGACCACAAATACGAAACGTCCGCCAGGCTTGACCACGATCGACACCGGATTGGTGCCGCCGGAGGCGAACGGCGAATGGGTGATTGCGGCCAGGTTGCCCGTATAGTTATCGATCGCGAACCCAGAAATCTGGTTGTAAAACGTCCCCAGAACCCACATATACCCGATGTTGCCGCCACCGCAGGCCGTCATTCCGAGTCCGAGTGCTGCTGTTGCTACCAGGGCCATTGCTGTCCGGCCAATCTTGCTCAACGTCATCTGTTTCCTTATGCCTCGTCCTCGTGCAGAGGACCGCGGGTGAACTTGTTAATTGGGGATTGCTGCTCTGTTTATTGTAGAAGCACATCGGACTTTATGCCACTTTCCAGCGAAGCAATCGACACTGCCGACAAAACAAAGGTGAGCGTCCGTTGGACGGCACAAACCGCAATCCGGTAGCCAAAACCAGCAAAAATTCGGGCACCCCATCCTCACGACAGCTTCATCGTCGCAAGGGTGGGACGGTCGTGTCCAATGTGGGCAACGATCCGCGCCAAAAAGAAAAGGCCCGAACCAAAGGTCCGAACCCTTCCCGACCATCTTACGCGACTACCAGACCCGGCAGCTCTTCTCCGGCATCATCGGCTGGCCCACCTTGCATCCGAACGCCTTGCCGAACTCGTCGAAGTTCTGCACGGTGCCGTTGGTCCGCCACTCGCCGCTGGAGTGCGGATCGGTCTTTGCCAGCACCCGGGCCGCCTGCTCGGTCTGATTCTGGCACCACACCTGGCCGAAGCTGATGAAGAAGCGCTGCGCCGGCGTGTAGCCCTCCTTCACATCCTGCTTGCCATCCAGATCGGTGATTCCCTCCTTGGCGAGGACCTCCGACAGCGCCCGGAACGCGATCCGAATGCCGCCGTTGTCTGCCGAGTTCTCGCCCAGCGTCAGACGTCCGTTCAGCTTCGCGCCCGGCGCCACTTCAAAGCCGGAATACTCGTCTGCGATGCAGCCTGTGCGCTCGTTGAATTTCGCCTGATCCTCCGGCGTAAACCAGCTTCCCAGCGTACCGTCGGCGTTGTACTTCACATTGCCGGTCGGCCCGTACTTGGAGCCCTGGTCGTCGAATCCGTGCGTCATCTCGTGCCCGATCACGACGCCGATCCCGCCGTAGTTGATCGCCCAGTCCTTGGTGTTGTCATAGAAGGGCGGCTGCAGAATCCCGGCCGGGAAGTTGATGTCATTGAACGGCGGATTGTAGTAGGCGTTTACGGTCGGCGGCGTCATGCCCCACTCCGTCTCGTCCACCGGTTTGCCCAGCTTGCCCAGATTCCGGGCCCGCTCGAAGATAGTGTTGCGCTGTAGGTTGCCGACCAGATCGTCGCGCTTGACCTCCAGCTTGCTGTAGTCGCGCCAGTGCTCGGGGTAGCCGATCTTGTCGCGGAAGGCCATCAGCTTCTTCTGGGCCTCCACCTTGGTCGCGTCGCTCATCCACGGCAGCGTCTGGATATCTTCGCCCAGCGCCTTCTCCATGGCCTTCACGAGCTTTTCCATGTTGTCTTTCGCGGCAGGCGGAAAGTTCCCCTTCACCCAATCCTGCCCGGCAGCCTCACCCAGCGCGGCATCCGTGGCGCGAGTGCAGCGCTTCCAGCGCGGCTGCTGCTCTTTTTGTCCGTTCAAAGTGGCATTGAAGAACTTGAAGTTCTCATCCGCAAACGGCTTCGACAGGTTTCCTGCTGCGCCGTGCAGCACCTCCCAGCGCATGTACGATTGCAGCGCGCTCAGCGGCTCGGTCTCGATCTCCGTATTGACCGTCTTTATCGTCTGCGGCGACGACACATTCATCGTCTTCGCCTGTGCCACGCCCTGTCCGGCCAGATAGACCTTCCAGTCGAACGCCGGCGTCAACGCCTGCACCTGGTCGATGGTCATGATGTGGTAGCGAGCCGCCGGGTCGCGCATCTCCACGCGAGTCGGGCTGCCCTTGGCCAAGGCTGTCTCAATCCGCAACACGTCGGCGGCTTCGGATGCAGCCTTCTCCGGGGAGTCGCCCAGCAGGGTGAACATGGCCTTCATGTGTTCGACATACTGCTCCCGCAGCTTGACGCTCCGGTCGTCGGTCAGCAGGTAGTAGTCACGATCTGGCAGCGTGGTCCGTGCTCCTGCGGTCTGCAGAATCTGCTGCGTCGAATCCTTCTGATCCTGTCTCACGCCCACGCCCAGCAACGTACTGAAGCCGTACTTCTTTGCCATCGCGACGTTGAACTGCGCCAGCTTAGTCTTGTCGGTCAGTGCGGCAATCGCGGCCAGTTGCGCCTCGATCGGCTTGGTCCCCAGCTTGTCGATCAGATCGGCATTCATGCAGGCGGCAAAGTAGTTGCCATACTTCGTCTGCAGCGGGGTCTTCGGAGCCTTGGCGGCCGCGTCGAGTTCCTTCCACAGCAGATACTGGTTCTGCTCGCCCAGAGTGTTGAAGCTGCCCCAGCGGGTCTCCGTCGCCGGAATCGGATTGTTCTTGATCCAGTTGCCGCAGGCGTACTGGTAGAAGTCCTTGCAGGGGTCGGCCGTCTTATCGATCGACGTGGTGTCGAACATGATCGGCTTCTTCGGCACCGAAGGAATGACTGGGTCGCCATCTAGATTGATCGACAGTGTAGGTTCAGTGAAAACATTCTGGGCCACGGCAATGGACGCCGAAGACAGGCCCCCGGAGAGAACAACGGCAGAGAGCAGGTACTTGACGCGCATGAAACTCCTGATTGGTCCGACAACTGAATTGGGATATTGGAAAGACGATACACCGCGTCTTCAGGTTGCGCCACAGAGGCTCGACTCGCCGTTGCCCACGCGCCGTCGGCCTGGCGAAACGGGAATCGCCGCCTCAGTTCCTTTGGTGGCGCCAAAGACGTCAGAAAATCTTCAACTGGATGGCAAGGTACCTCTTCGGATTTTGCTTGACGGCCGCGATCAAATCCGTGGTCCCGGTCAGCAGCTTGTTCACATTCGTATACGCCGTGTCGTCGGTCGCCAGCTTGCCGAGGGTCCCTTTGCCCCCGTTGATGCTGGCCATCAACGTATGCGTCTCGTCCACGGTGTCGCGCAGCTTTTTCGCAAACTCCGGGTCGCCGATCAGCATTCCTGCCGCGCCTTTGCCGTGCTGTACGTCGTCCAGCAGCGCGTTGGTGCGGGTGAGCGTTGCGTTCAAATTGTTATAGAGAGCATCGTCTTTCAGCAGCTTACCCGCCGAACCCTTACCCGCCTGCAAGTCCGATGCAATCGTATCTAATTTGTTCGTGGTCTCGTTCAGCTTCGCGTACAGCTCATCATCATGCAGCAGCTTGCCCGCCGAACCCTTGCCGGCGTTCAGGTTGGCTTCGAGCGTGTTTAGCTCGGTGACCGTGCGATTCAGTTTGTCGTACAGGTCCGGGTTGTTGATCAGCTGGCCGACAGAACCCTTGCCCGACTGAATATTGTCTACAACCGCGTTCATCTTCGCCAGAATCACATTCAGCTGCTCGATCGTCCCCTGGCTGGCCTTGACGACCTCCTGGATATTCGGCGTCTCCAGCGTGTGCAATTCGTCGCCGCTCTGCAGCGGGGCGCCAACAGCGTTCTGGCTATTCACGTTCACGACCGTGTCACCCAGAACACCCACCGTCGTCAGCTCTGCCTTGGAGTCCTGCCGCAGGACGTCCTGGTACTTGCCATCGAGCTTCATCTCAACCTTGACGGGAGTCAGCTTCCGGGCCGGGTCGGTCGTCACCGTCACGTGCTGCACCGTGCCGATGGTCACGCCCTGCAGATTCACGGACGCGCCCTCTTTCAGGCCCGCCGCGTTTTCAAAGTAGGTGGTGACGATCAGCTTTTTCGAGAAGACACTCAGCCCGGACGCGCTCGTCATCAGGAACAATAGAAAAACGAGGATCAGCGACGAGATCAGCACGATCACGCCGACCTTCAGTTGCGACCATCGAACCTCATGCTGGCTGGGCATACTGCTCCTTCTGAGCGCGGTAACTCAAAGAATACATGAACTCTTCCAGATGCTTTACTGGTCAGTTTCTGAACGGACAGTCTATGGATGCTCAAAATGCTTCACGCGCTTCAAACACCATCCGGCCCTTCCATCGCCACGACTGCGAGGGCCATCTCGCGCGAATGCGTCAGGCTCAGCGAGATTCTGGTCACGCCTAATTCGTGTGCCAGTTCCGCAGCTCGCCCATACAACACCAGGCTGGGCTTGCCGCTAACGGCCCGCGTCACCTCGAACTCCTTCCAACTCACGCCTCGGCTGATCCCCGTTCCCAGCGCCTTGGCCGCCGCCTCCTTCGCCGCAAACCGCGCCGCAAAGCTCTCCGCGGACCCCTTCTTGGTCATGCAGTAGGCAATCTCGCCCGGCGTATAGACCCGCTGCAGAAAGCGGTCGCCAAAGCGATCGATGCTCTTTTTGATTCGTCCGATCTCAGACAGATCGGTACCCATCCCCAGAATCATTGCCTGCGCCACCTCGCCCTTCCATCATCCCACCTTTGGCCTATGACCAATGTTTTTTCCCGTGCCGTGCTGCGGTGGCGTCGCGGGTTTCTGCTCCGATGAAACCTCTATCGAAAGAACAGGATCGCGCGAGGCACTCATCGAATGGACGACGCAAACCAGACTCACGAACTTCGGGGATACAGCTTTCAGGATCGCCAGGCAATCCTGCCTGTCCTCACCTCAGCCTTCAGCCACTGCGGCGGCTGGGTGCTGGAGCGCAAGGCGACCTCCGCAACCACCATGGAGTTCCGCATCGAGATTCAGTTGCAGTCGATCGTCGAGCTTTACTCCTCGCTGGTTGCCGCCGGGCTTGAACTCACCCGCTGCACTCACGACACCCTTACCGCGCTTTGCGTCTCGCGCAAGCATCTGGCTCTCTCACCCCACGGCCGATCCCTCTTAACCGTCCGCCTGGAGCTCAACTTTCTCGAAGACGTGACCCTTCATTCCTTGCTGATGACTGGCTCCGGATTGGCATGAGGCCCCCCCTCCAATTTCCGGAGTCGGACAACCTCCCAGTCCCGCATGGGCTCTCATTAAGCAGAGAGGTACCACAATGAACCGATACATGTCGTTGGCTAAAGTTGCAGCGACCGCCGCCGTCGGCATCTTGTCAATTGGCCTGGTAGCGCCGTCGGCAAAGGCTCAAGTTAGTTTTGGTGTTCGCATTGCACAGCCGCCGCCGGCCATGCGCTACGAGACTCGCCCCCCGATGCCGGGTCCCGGTTACGGATGGGTGGATGGTTATTGGGAGCCGGCTAACGGACGCTACCGCTGGCATCAAGGTTACTGGGAACGCCCACCCTATGAGGGTGCCTACTATGTTCATCCCCATTGGGATCACTACCCAGACGGCTGGCACATGCACGAGGGCTATTGGGGACACGAGGACCGCGACAACCACTATTGGGATAACCGCCGCAGCAACAATCGGGACGACCACCGCGACGACCATCGTGATGACCACCGCGACAATAGCGACAACCGCAATCCCCGCTAATCGATTAATTGCAGCCGCGCAGTTGTCCGACGGGATCGATATCATTTTCCATAACACCCTGGCCTTCCCTGAGGAGGCTGGGGCCCTTTTTGCTCGCTGAGGAGGGGCCTGTACTGGTCCTTCACGAATCTTTCATGGCCTATTGTTAGTCCCGCCAAATCAACACGCAAATTCACTGACCGCGAGCCCGACTTAAGGCATCCTTCTTCGTACAAGCGTAAAACGCTCAAGGAGAACCACATGACCGACTACCGCGTAGCCCCCGGCGAAGCTCAGGAAGATCAAGTTACCGCAGCCATCGAAAAAGTGACCGCCCAGGTCCCCTCATCTGTCTTCCTCGGCGCTGCCATAGCGTCGATCATCGGGTCGGTCTGCTTCAAGGCCGCCAACAAACACCATGAGGCGCTCTTCGTCGGCCAGTGGGTTGCACCGTTTCTCATCCTTGGTTTGTACAACAAGATGGTCAAGCAGCACGGGTCGGACGCAACCGTCGGCCAGAAACAGGAATCTTACTAATTGGTGTTGATGTTGGGCCCTCCTCAAGAGAGCGGCTCTGGTCTAAAAACCAGGGCCGCGATCCGTTTAAAGGGTCACGGGGTGAAACTGCTCGTCGTTATCCTCGCAGATCGCAACCGTCCCCGCCGCAATGTCATACACCCAGCCGGAGATGGTGATTCTCCCGCTCTCCAGCGCCATTGCAACAGACGGATGCGTTCTGACATGCCGCATCTGCAGCAGGACATTCTGCTCGATCACCAGATTGAGAAGGTCGCCCTCAGCCTCGCCGCGCTCCCGCCGCCACTGCTGAATCTTCTTCGCCTCTGCGAGCGCCGCGTGAGCGTTGGTGAGCCAGGCCTTCACGGTGGGCATGCCCTCCGCAGTTTCTGGATCGACCAATGCCTTCATGGCACCGCACTCACTGTGTCCACAAACGGCAATGTGCTCCACCTGCATCGCCGTCACAGCGAACTCCAGCACCGCGCTGACGCCGCCCAGCATCTCTCCGTATTGCGGCACCATGTTGCCAATATTGCGCGTGACAAAGATATCGCCGGGCTCTGCCTGCGTCAGTAAGTCTGGATGAAGTCTCGAGTCGGCGCAGGTAATGATCAGCGCATGCGGCCGCTGCGGCTCGCTCATCACGCGCTGGAAACGCTCGGCTTGCGGGGGATAAATCTCCGACCGAAACTTGCGAATCCCATCCTTCAGATGCTCCAGAACTTCATCGTTCATCGCACCCTCTACTCACGCCACTTGATGTTGCACCCAATACTGACGCGCTGATTCGTGTCGGGCCGACGTCCGGCGAGCACATCATCCATCGCGCGGCGCAGATCCACACCCGTAACCGGCAGGTCGTTGCCGTAATCTTTGCGCTGCGGCCGGCTGTCATCCAGTTGCCCGCGATAGACCAGCTTCATCTCCGCATCGAACAGGAAGAAGTCCGGCGTGCAGGCCGCGTCGTAGCTCCGCGCCACCTCCTGCGCCTCGTCGAACAGGTAAGGGAAGCGCCAGCCCAGCCGCACCGCCTGCTCCTTCATCTCCTTCGGCCCGTCGTCCGGGTAAGCCACGGTGTCGTTCGACGAGATCGCCACGTTCGCAATCTTCCCCTCGTAATCGACCCCGATCCGCGCCAGCTCTTCCCCCACATGCTTTACATACGGGCAGTGGACGCACACGAACATCACCAGCAGGCCCTTCGCTCCATTCGCCAAATCATCCCGGCCGATCGCCCGCCCGGACACCACATCCTGCAACTCAAACGGCGGCGCAACCGTTCCCAACTCCACCATTGTTGATTGTGTTCTCGACATAGCAACCTCGATTCCCATCATAGCTGGCAACCGGCAGCTTGTTGGTCCGCAGACTCGTGCGGCGGTATCCTCAAGAGCGATGCTTGTCCCTCGCACCCTCGCCGGCGGTCGCGCCCGTCGCCATCTGCTGCCCACCGGCCCGAACGGCCTGCCCCTCTGCCGCTGGTGCGAGATGGAAATCCTCGCCAAACGCCGTCGCACCTTCTGCTCCGACTACTGCGTCCACCAATGGCGTCTGCGCACCGATCCCGGCTACCTCCGCGATCAGGTCTTCGCCCGCGACCGAGGCGTCTGCCAGCTCTGCCAGGCGGATACGGTAGCCATCTATGCCGCGCTCAAACGAGCCCGCGGCAAAGCCCGCATCGCCGGACTCTCCCTCTACGGTATGAAGTCCATCGCAGCCCGCCGCTCGCTCTGGGACGCCGACCACATCCGACCCGTGGCCGAGGGCGGCGGGCAATGTGACTTGGACAACATTCGCACCCTCTGTTTGCCGTGCCATAGAGAAGCGACCGCACAATTGCGTCTGCGCCTACGCAAATCGGCCTGAACCGCCGTGCCGAAGGCCAAATCAAGACAACTCCACTCGCCCCGCGCCTCTCTAACGACTTGTACTGGAGGGCTCACTTTTTTGAGCGACCTCGGGGAGCTGTGAAACTTATGCCCGCATTACGCGATTTCATTCCACGTCTCGGCACGCCCAACGAGTCCATCTGCTCGAACTGCTGTCAGATTGTCCGGACTGGCCCCACAGCCACCACCCTGGCCCAGGCGCAGGCATACCATCGTTGTGGCGAGTTCTCTCTCAATACCGTCACCCGCTAACGAAGAGCGAGCCACAGACCGTTCTCGTGCTAGCCTCCAAGTGTCCCCTCATTTTTATCGGACCAACCCGGAGCAAGCACACTCATGACCGCAGTCAGCCTCTCCTCTTCCTCTGCTAACCGCATCGTCCCAGCGATCCAGACCGTCGGCCTGTCCAAAGGATACCGCAGCACGCAGGCGCTCCACCCGCTCACCCTGACAGTGCCTCGCGGAGCCGTCTTCGCCCTGGTGGGACATAATGGCGCCGGCAAGACCACCCTGATCAAGCTCCTGATGAACATGATTCACCCGTCCACTGGCACCGCCATGATTCTGGGCAAGGACACGACCCATCTCAACGGCGCCGACTTTACCCGCATCGCCTACGCGAGCGAGAACCAGGAACTACCCGACTGGATGACCGTCGGCCAGTTCCTCAGCTATCTGAAGGGTTTCTACCCCACATGGGACGACGCCGCCCTAGTCCAGCAGCTTGACCTCCCGCTCAATCGCAAGCTGAAGCACCTCTCCCGCGGCATGCTGATGAAGGCCGCGCTGGCCTCGATTCTGGCCTTCAACCCGTCGCTCATCCTGCTCGACGAGCCGTTCTCCGGCCTCGATCCGCTGGTTCGCGACGAGCTTATCGAAGCCCTGATGTCCCGCGTGAACCCGCGCTCGCTCGCCGCAGGTGAAGCCCTTGCAGCAACCCCCGCGCAGGAACGGCCCACCATCCTTATCTCCTCGCACGATCTGGCCGAGGTCGAATCCTTCGCTACCCACATCGGCTTCCTCCATCAGGGCCGCCTGCTGTTCGCCGAGGAGATGACCTCCCTGACCAACCGGTTCCGGGAGATCACCATCACCCTGCCACCTCCTGCTCCCGGCGACGCCGCCGCTGTCCTCACGCAATCCGCCACGCCACCCGAGTCCTGGCTGCTCCTCGAGCAGACCCTGACCGCCGCCCGCTTCGTTCACATCCACGCCGACACCGAACCCGTCGAGGCCCAGATCGCCGCCGTCTTCCCCACGACCGTCGCCCCCAATATTCAGGCCACGCCGATGACGCTCCGCGGCATCTTCCTTGCCCTCGCCAAATCGGGCCGAACCCCCGCGACGCCTGCCTAAATTTTTGTCATTCCGTAGCGAAGCGAAGGAATCTGCTTCTATCTTCAGCCCGCCGCCGCACGAACACACAAGGATCCTGCCCAATGGCTCTGCCCCAGCCCCTGCACATCGTCCGCAAAGACCTCACCCACCTCTGGCCCGAGACGCTCTTTGTCCTAGTCCTCTTTGTCGGCTTCTGCTTCGCGGCCCCATCCGGCTGGGCCGGCAGCCAGTACGCGGCCTACATCACCATCCTCGCGTGGCTCATCAAGATCCTGATGCCGATCTCATGGCTGGTCCTGATCGCTCGCGCCATCCAGGATGAGTCGCTCGTCGGCGACCGTCAGTTCTGGACCTCGCGCCCCTACCACTGGGCCAATCTCCTGGCTGCGAAAGTCATCTTGATCGTCACCTGCATCCTGCTGCCGTTCTTCCTGATGCAGGTCTACCTGCTGCACCGCGCCGGACTTCATCCCACGCTCGCCATCCCCGCGCTGCTTTACAACCTTTTGCTGCTGACCGTGATCCTGATCATCCCGATCGCCGCCCTGTCGGCAGTTACCAGCACCTTCCCCCGCGTGCTCCTCGCTTTTATCGGGACCATCATCTACATCCTGGCACTGCTCGGAACCGTGGGCTACATCGCCTTCCTGAAGATGCAGACCCCGCATCTGGACTGGCTGCTCAACAGCCTCTTCATCGTCCTGCCTGCCATCGCGCTGATCTTCCAGTACAAAACCCGCAAGACCCTGATCTCTCAATTGATGCTGGTCGCCACGCCGCTGGTCGCAGTCCTTGTCTTCTTCCTCACCCCCACCAGCGCTCTCGTGGCAAAGTCCTACCCGGAACTCACCGGCGATTCCAATCCCTCGCTGATGGGTCTGTCCGACAAGATCCCCCAGCAGGCCCCGCCCACCGGCCCGCTCAATATCTTCCGCAACTACGTAACCATCTCGCTCCCCGTGCAGGCCAAGGGGATCGGCGAAGACGTCAACTTCCTGATCCACGGAACCCGTGCGACGGTCACGGCCCCCGGCGTCTCCTATACCACGCCCTTCCTGAACCCTAACCCCTTCACCCGCCCGGCCCAGCTCAACTCAGTACGGTCGCAAGGCCTGCTCAGCTTCATGATTCCCGCCGACATCTTCAACAAGATTCATAACGCCCCGGCCGACATCCACGTCGACTTCGCCGCCGAGCAGCTGAAGGCCGAGAAGCCCAGCACCTGGCACGCGACTTTACTGCCTTTCAGCGTTCCCGGTAATGGCGTTTGCACCTTCCCCGGCGAAAACGACCCCGTCCAGCTCCCCACCTGCCGCTACCCGCTCAAGCAGCCTGACATCAGCTTCGTGAGCGCTCAGCTGTCGCCCGCAGCCTGCACCAATCCATCAGCCGTCCCCGGGCAGGCTTCGCTCGGTGGACGTGGCACCACGCTCGACTTCGACCCCGTTCTCACGGTCCCGCTCAACTTCCAGACCGGCGACCCCGACCCCCAGCACAATTACGTCCTGTGCCCCGGCGCAGAGCTACACTTCGTCCAGGCCGCTACCCTGCCCAACGCCTCGCTGGTCCTCGATCAGAAGCAGGTCACGCTGGACCCCTTCGCCGCGCGCATCTCACCCCGCACCCCCGGCCGCCCCGGCCAGCCGCAGCCCCAAGCCGACCCTAACCAATAACCTCAGAATGAGGGCCATCTTTGGACCACCACAGAGGGCCGGGTGCCCCATCTCAAACAGCCCTATCGTTTGAGGTGGGGACGACGACTTACCCCGTCGTCCCGCCACTCCTCGCCGCCACCAGCAGCTCATTCAGGGTTTCGACATCCCCATCGTCCAGAGCCGCGAAAATCCCGCCGACCATCGCATTCATCTCCCCGTCCAGCGACCCCACCAGCTCCATCCCCGCCGGCGTGAGCGAAGCCATCACAATCCGCCGGTCTGACTCACCGCGCACCCGCTGCACCCACCCGGCCTTCACCATCCGGTCCACGATCCTCGGCACATCCGGCACCTGCGCCACCAGCCGATCCCCAATCTCATATTGGCAAAGCCCGTTTGCCCCGGCTCCGCGCAGAATCCGCAGCACATTGTACTGCGTAGGCGAAAGCCCAAATCCCCGCAAACCCTGCTCAATCACGTGGCTCGCCATAGCCGCCGTCCGCGCCAGATTCAGCCAAAGCTCCTCCCGCGCATTCTCAAACGGTTTCGACTGCTTGATCTCTTCCTGAAGTCTCGATGTCATCCAATCACCCTGGCCTCACGTGTATTGAGAGAACACTAGCAGTTCCCACATCCATCCAAACGCAATCCCCGGGCAAACACCTTTTGGCCCAAATCCGGGCACCCGCGAACGAATGTTCCTCGAATCGTCGTTTTCCCCAAAATCCACCGCTCGCACACTTCCGCACTGTTGCGCCCTTGCTCGCCGAACCGTACCGTGATCACTGGGCCATAATTCTTCGTCCCGAAACATTCGGAATCCGCGATTCAAGCACCGTTTCGCCGAATTCCACAGCCATTTTCCCCATTTTCGATGCATCGCCCACGTTTCAGCCCGGTTACACCGCGTTACCGGGAGTATCTGCATGAGCAACACAAGATATGGGTGTTTTATACTTGACACACCCCACATGGGGCACTAGCTTTACGACTGCAAGCATCTTCAGCCAGCACACCCCCAGGGTTCGGATCGAGAAGTGAGCAGCACAGAAAGTCCAGTAGCCCCGCAAGTCTGCCTCCAGTTCGCTGGATTGCGACCCCGGAGCTGGAAGAGTTGCGCTTCCAATTCGCCATTTACGCCAACAGTTTAGTCCGACCTGCTACGACATTTGCACCATCCAAAAGATCATGAAGGAGAACCACCCCATGAACGAGACCCAGACCCACATCGACACCCAGATCGACTCCCCCGTCCACCCCGAGACCCCGGCCTCCCCCGGTCTCTCCTTCGCCCGCCATTTCACCACCCCCGGCGTCAGCCCCTACGACCAGATCACCTGGGAACTCCGGGACGCAATCATCCAGGACTGGAAGGGCAACATCATCTTTGAGCAGAAGAACGTCGAGTCCCCCGTCGACTGGTCCATGACCGCGACCAACATCGTCGCCAGCAAATACCTCCATGGGCTGATCGGCACTCCAGAGCGTGAATCCGGGGTCCGCGCTCTCATCACCCGCGTCGCCGAGAGCATCCGCGACTGGGGCATCGCTGCCGGTTACTTCGCCTCACCGGAAGACGCCGCCACCTTCTACGCCGAACTCGCCCACCTGCTCCTCAACCAGAAGGTCGCTTTCAACTCGCCCGTCTGGTTCAACGTCGGCTGTGACCGCCTCGAGCCCAACTCCGACGCCCAAAACTGGCACTGGGACGCGGACAAGCGCCAGGTCAGCTTCTCGACCACTGGCTACACCAAGCCACAATGCAGCGCCTGCTTCATCAACTCCGTGCAGGATTCGCTCGACTCCATCCTCACCCTCGCTAAGACCGAGGGCATGCTCTTCAAGTGGGGTTCAGGCGCCGGTTCCAACCTCAGCAGTATCCGCGGTTCTATGGAAACCCTCTCCGGTGGCGGCACCGCCTCCGGCCCGCTCAGCTTCATGCGTGGCTTTGACGCCTTCGCCGGCGTCATCAAGTCGGGCGGCAAGACCCGCCGGGCAGCGAAGATGGTTGTGCTCAACGTGGATCACCCGGACATCGTCGACTTCATCGAGTGCAAGTCCAAGGAAGAGGCCAAGGCCTACGCCCTCATCGCCGCCGGCTACGATGGCTCAGGCCCCGACTCCGAGGCCTACAGCTCCATCTTCTTCCAGAACGCCAACAACAGCGTCCGCGTCAACGACGAGTTCATGTCCGCCGTCGAGCGCGACATCGACTTCTCCACCCGCACCGTCAAGGAGCGCAAGCCCGTCGAGACCTTCCCGGCCCGTGACCTGATGAACAAGATCGC
>JANXWZ010000086.1 GCA_025350865.1 Rhodanobacteraceae bacterium | reverse complement strand
GTGAATGGGTTGCGGGCTGCATCAAGCATCCAGTCTTGTGTAGCCACCGAGTCGTTGACCGGAACGGTGTTGGGCATCGCGACCACGGTTGTGAAGCCACCGGCGACTGCCGCGCGTGTGCCGGTGGCGATGGTCTCCTTCCAGGTCTGGCCGGGTTCGCGGAGATGGACGTGAATGTCGATCAGGCCGGGAGCAACGATGTGGCCGGCAGCGTCGATAGTCTCTTCTACCTCTGTAGAAATGAACGAGCCAGGGACATCGATTGCAGCGATCAGGCCGTCGCGAAGGAGAAGGTCGCGTGGTGCGTCGAGTCCGGTGGCGGGGTCGATGGCGTGGCCGTTGCGGATTAGGGTGATGCTCATAGCGCGAACTCCTGAAGAAATACGGTCGGCTTCGCCGATGCCCACCTTAGGTCCGATGAAGCCGGACCGAAGATGGGGCACCCAGATTGGTGGCACTTCAAAACGTTACACCCAGGGCGCGGACAAGCAGCGCGGCACGGATGGCGAGGCCGTTTGTGACCTGCTCTTCAATCGCTGATTGAAGGCAGTCGGCAACCTCGCCCTGAATTTCAAGCCCACGGATCATGGGACCGGGGTGCATCACGACGGCGTTCGGCGCGTGGGTCGCAAGGCGTTCTTCCGTGAGCTGATAGTCGGCAATGTACTGGGCTTTGTCGAGTGCGAGTCCGGCGAGCCGTTCGGTCTGGATGCGGAGCATCATGGCGACTTGCGAGCGAGAAAGTGCAGCGTCAAAGTCGCGGCTGATCTCGATTCCCTCGCCCAGGGAAACAGCCTCTTCGGGCAACAATTCCGGCGGGCCACACAGAATGACCCTGGCCCCCAGGCGCGGGAGCAGCATCGCGTTCGAGCGGGCAACGCGACTGTGGCGGATGTCGCCGGTGATGGTGACGGTGATGCCCCTGAGGGTTTCTGCATTAACGGGCTTTTCTGCAAGGTCGAGCCGATGGAGCATCGTGCGAAGGTCCAGCAGCGCCTGCGACGGGTGCTGGTGCATGCCGTCGCCAGCGTTCAGAACCGGCAGGCCGGTCGCGCGTGCCAGCACAAACGGTGCGCCGCTCGAGTTGTGGCGCAGGATGATGCACTCGGCGCCGAGCGCTCGGAGAGTCAGGCCGGTGTCTTTGAGCGACTCACCCTTCTCAATGGAGGATGACTTGTCGGAGACCAGCGTCGTGACCGCTCCAAGCGACTTGGCGGCAAGCTCGAAGGACGTGCGGGTGCGCGTGCTGGACTCGTAGAACAGCAGCGCAATGCGTCGGCCGGCGAGCAGCTTCGACTTCTCGGCGTAGGCCAGCGCTTCCAGGTGGTCGGTGAGAGCGAGAATACGAGCGACTTCGTCCACCGTCAGGCTGTCAACGGTGATCAGGGAGCCGGGATGAACGAGATGGGTTCCGGGGATGGAGGACATCAGTCCGCCAGTTCTACCAGCAGGACCTGCTCGTCTTCGTCGACTTCGCGCAACTTAACCTCGATGATTTCGCGGCTGGATGTGGGGATGCTACGACCGGTGTACGTGGCCTGAATCGGGAGTTCGCGGTGGCCGCGGTCGATCAGGACCAGTAGCTGGACACTCTTGGGTCGGCCGTGGTCGAAGAGTGCGTCCATCGCGGCACGGATGGTGCGGCCGGTGTACAGCACGTCGTCCATCAGCACAATGTCGCGTCCGGTGACGTCGCAGCCAATCTCGCCGGGCGTGACGGTTGGGCGCGGGCCGGCAGTCGAGAGGTCATCGCGGTAGAAGCTGATGTCGAGGACGCCGGTCTGTACGGGCACGCGCTCAATCTTTTCGATCAGCTTCGCCAGCCGCTCGGCCAGCGGAACGCCGCGGCGCTTGATGCCGACGAGGCCGAGGTTGGACGCGCCGGCGTTCTTTTCAACGATCTCGTGCGCGAGCCGGACGAGCGTGCGCTCAATCTCGGAGGCGGACATCAGGCGGCCCTTCAGGCGAAGGTTCGGGGTCTTGCTGGGAATTTCTTCGGGCATTGGGTTCACGCTTTCGAGACTGATAATAGCAGCCAGTCCATTGCGGATTTCTGGGCTTCTAATCGTTTCTGTGCGCCCGGAGCCTCTGGGCCTGTGCGGCGCGCATCATGCCGGTGAAGGCTCCACCAGCAGCGGCGAGCAGCAGAATCAACATCGCCTGGAACGCTCCGCCGCCAAGGGCGCTTGCGGCCAGCATCTCCGGGGAGTTCATGCGCGGCGATTGCATTGCCGCGACGTAGGTGGCGGCGAGTTCCTTGTCCTGACTCTGCGACTGCAGAAAATTGACGAACTGGGCCTCCATCGCCTTGCGCCGCTCGCCAGTTTCGCGATCGAACGCGGCCATCCGCTGGGTTCCAAAGCGCAGAATCACGCCGGTGGTTGCGGTCCCAATGCCGACCCCTGCGATCATCAGCACTCCGGCGACGACGCCGATACGCGCGCCGGTGCGGGCATCCATGCGGTGCGCGGGGCGCTGCTTTACATAAAGACTGATGGTGATGACGGCGCAGCTTACGGTCCAGACCGTTCCGAAGAACGCCAGCAGGGCAAACCGCATCCCGGCGACGGACAACGCCGTCCCAATCAGGGCCACCAGCGCCGCGGCCCGGATGACGGCTCTCCAATCGGTTTGTGCGGGATTCGCGCCAGGCAGCGCGGGAGGCGGCGCGGCTCCGGTGGTGTTCGGAGCCTCGGCTTCCTCAGGTTCAGCGCGCATGTGTTCCTGCAGGCGAATTTGCGGGGTTCCGCAACTGGGGCAGAAGAGGACGACGGACTCGTCGCCTAGTCGGCTGCCGGAGGTTCCGGAGGGGAGGTCGCCGTGGCAGCGATGGCAGGATTCGCGCATCTTTCTATTGTAGCTATCGCCCAGAACTTTGAACCGCGTTAGTCAACGTCCTTGGTGTCTTTGCCCATACTGCCCGGAAGATCGAGAGCCACCAAGCCGAATTTGGTGCCGCCGTCTTTCGACTCAATCGCGACGATGTGTTGATGTTGTTTGGAGCCGGCCTTCAGCTCCTGCTGCGCTTTCTCGTCGTCTACGTGGATATTCGAGTTCTTTTCCTTGTCGCACGTGAGGCCGTCCGGCGTGTGGTCCGGCGTGCCGACGGCGTGGTCGTCAGCGCACAGGATCACTGCGCCGTAACGCGCCATATTTTTACGGTAGAAGGCCAGAACCTTGTCCGGCGCATCCGGCGTGGTGTAGCTGATCGCCTTGACGCCGAGGTGAAAGCTGCCGAAGTTCATGTTGATGTCGGCTGCGCCCTTGTCCTTTCCGTTGTCTTTCTTGACCAGCACAGCACCAGGATAGGTGGCAAGTCCGACGCCGCCTTCGACCACGGCCTGGTCAGTCTTAACCGACATGCCGCCGAAGGGTGTGGCGATCTTCACGTTTTCGTTCTTGCCATCGGAGTCCTTGTGTTCTTCGACGCGGCAGCCCGCAGCCAGCGCAACCAGAACGCTCAGGGAAAGTGCGGAAACCAGACTAGAAATCTTCGCCATATTTGGCTCCTTGTGGAGTTGCGCGCATTGCAGCGCACCGTTACTCCCAACAACATACGCGGATCGGGACGTAAAGTTCCAGAAAAACGGAAGTTCGTACGATTCCGCGATGCCATCCGCATCGAATTAGTGTTAGCTACTGTAGACGGCGAGACGGCGTCCGCTTTAGCCGCGCGCAGGTAAGGAGAACGTTATGCAAGTTCGCACGAAAATCGCATCCGCAGCAATCCTGACCGTGGTGGCCTTGGCGATCGCCTCCCACCCGCCCGCCTGGGCCCAGCAGTACCCCAATATTCCGGAGTATTCACCGGTGGTGACTCAGCAAAATTCCGATGCAGATTATCAGCAGGACCCTCCCGGACGCGTAGCGCGCATGGCGGTGATCCAGGGCGAGGTTTCGCTGGAGCCGACCGGCAGCGACAACTTTGCGCAGGCCGAGTTGAACTATCCGTTGACCATCGGCGACCGCGTATACGCCGACATCAAAGCTCTCGCGGAGCTTCAGACTGCCGGCCTGGCCGTGCGAGTCTCGAATGGCGCGGATCTTACTTTGACCTCGCTCACCGACCAGGTGGCCCAATTCGGGCTTGCGCAGGGCAGCATCCGGGTGAGCACTCGGAGCATGACCGCTCCCGACGGCAGCCAGGCGGTGATCGAAATCGACACGCCGAACGGCACCATTCTGGTCCAGGCAGCAGGCGACATCCGCGTCGATTCCTACCCGCAGAACGGTTCGACGGTCGTCACCGTCAACTCCGGACAGGTGGAGGTCACCGGGCCAAATCTGGATCAGGTGCTGACCGCACGAGAGTCTGTCCAGTTGACCGGGAGCAATCCCGTCTCGGCCCGGTTCGTCGGTCTGCTGGCGGCGGATGCGCTGGATCAGTTCGACCAGTACCGCGAAGGGGAGTTTCGCAACACAGTCGCCTCGAACGAAAAGTACGTAAGCCCCGACATGATCGGCTCGGAAGATCTGGCGCAGTACGGCACCTGGTCGGACGATCAGGAGTACGGGGCAGTCTGGTATCCAACCTCAGTTGCCGTCGGATGGACCCCGTACCACAATGGCCGCTGGTGCTACATCGCGCCGTGGGGCTGGACCTGGATCGAGGCGGAGCCGTGGGGCTTTGCGCCGTTCCACTATGGGCGGTGGGGCCAGTTCGGCAACCGGTGGGGCTGGGTCCCCGGACCCCCGCAACGCGTCTTCGGACGTCCAATCCGGCCCGTCTACTCGCCTGCGCTCGTCGTCTTTGTCGGCGGTCGCGGCGTGACGGCGTGGTTCCCGCTGGGTCTGGGGGAGGCGTACGTCCCGCGGTACAGGACCAGCGCGGTGTACGTGAACCGCATCAATGTAACCAATATCTACAGCCGCGATGAGCGCCGGGTGCGGGAAAACTATGGCAAACGCGATGCGATCGCCTATGGGGAAGGCCGAGATTTTCGGAACCGCGAACAGGGCCTGACGGCGCTGAACCAACGAGACTTCTCCGACGGCCGCCGCGTGGAGAGATCGCAGCAGATGCGCCTCGACGCGAACACCCAGCGCCAGCTGAGCCAGACTCCGCAGATTCCGCAGCCACACGGCGGACCGGTGGCCCCGAGCGGGTTCACCCCGGCGAGGGTTGTTCCGACCAACCAGATGCGCCCACAGCTGCCCACGCGCGCTGAATACGACCGCCAGAGGATGAATGATGGACGACGTCCGGATGCCGGTCGTCCGGACCCAGGGCGAAATGATCCGGGTCGCGTTGACCCGAGCCGTGGCGACGCGGGCAGGGGTGATGCGAACCGCGGTGACTCGAACCGGAACGACTCAAATCGGTATGACCAGAACAGGAATGATCCGAATCGGAACGACCCGAATCGCAATCAGCCGGGACGCAACCAGCCGTCCGGAACGGCACCTGTAGCGCCTGCACCGACCGGCGTCGTACCCGGCCGCACTGATTCGGGTCGGCCTGATTCGGGCCGGACGCCGGCCAATGTCGATCCTGCGCCGATTCCGCCTCGGCCGACTCGCGCCCCGATCCCTCCTGCTGCGTCTGTCCCACCGTCCGGGTCTGCGGAAGCCCCTCCACCCCGGACGTATCAGCCGCCCGCAGCCACCACCGGCACACGGCCGAACCAGCCTGCAGCGCCCGTAGCTCCCGTGGTGACGCCGCCTCCGGTGGCTCCTCGCCCGCCCGAACAGCGGCCCGTGAATCAGACACCTCGTCAGCCCGATCAGAGGCAATTCGACCGGCCGATACGCCAGCCTGATCAGCAGCAGATGCGCCAACCGGACCAGCAACAGCCGAGGCAGCCAGACCAGCAACAGCAGAGGCAGCCAGACCAGCAACAGCAGAGGCAGCCCGATCAGGGCAATCGGCGGCCCGTAGATGTTCCCCGGCAGTTGGAGGTGGCTCCTCCGCGCCAGCAACCGCCGCAGCAGGCCGCACCCCAGCAGCCGCGTCAGCAGGAAGCGCCTCCGCCCGCCGCACGGCCTCAGGCTCCGGCACCGCCGCCGCCGGTCCTCAGACCACAGCCGACGGAGCCGCGCAGGGATACGCGGGACCCGGCTCCACGGTAAGCTCACCTCGGCGGCACCGCCTGGCCGGGGTAGGGGAACCCGGCTAGGCAACCCGTTAACCCATATGAATCTGCGGAAATTCCTCTGTTGCGGGGCCTCCACCATCGCCTATACTGGGCGAATCATGACTCCGCAGCCAATCCGCAAACGCCCTTCGGGGCCCGGGCCCGTCCGCGAGATTCCCGACAAACTCTACTTCCGCATTGGAGAGGTCGCGAAGCTGTGTGAGGTTCCCGCCTACGTGCTCCGCTTCTGGGAGGGAGAATTCCCCCAGCTGAAGCCGAATAAGGGCGGCACCGGCCAGCGCCTGTATCGGCGGCGCGACGTCGAGATGGCATTGCGAATCAAGACCCTGCTGTACGACGAGGGCTACACCATCCCCGGGGCTCGCCAGGCCTTCAAGGCTGAGCTGCGATCCGGCAAGGATGCGCAGCCGAGCGTCGAGGGAGCCACCGAAACGGTGGATGCGAAACACCTGCTATCGATCCAGAAGGAGCTGCGAGAGCTGCATGCGCTGCTGTTAAAGCCTGCCGCCGGCCGCTCAGCGGTGCATGCCATCAGAGCTCCGCGTCCGCCGAAGCCAATCGAACCAACTTCACCGCCACCGATGGAGTTTCCGCGTCCGAAGCTGCTGACCGTAAAGCCGAAGGAGTCCTTCGCCGACGCTTACGTCAACAGCCTGTTCGATGACCTGCCTCCTCTGAAGTAGCAGGTACGCCTCACCCAAAAGCGGTAGAAGGCTCGCCGCGCGTGGTATTTCACAAACGATCTGGTCAGACCACACTTGTTCCTGTCAGCAAAAGCTGAACAGAAACGAGAACACCATGCACGAACTGATCATCGCCTCCTCCCTGGTTGCAATGCTTGTCGTACCTTGCTTCGCTGCCATGAAGACGAACGTATCGACCGACGAGCAGGAGTAACGCTCGACGCCAATTGGGTTTCGCGCAACGTCGTGGGGACGTCTGCGCCCAAGTCTGGTCTAAACTGGACTGATAAACTTTGGGTGACGTCCAGCGCAATGCGGACTCCCATTCTGTGAACGAAACTTCCCACTCCAATCCGGCGGACAAGGCTTCCCCTCCCTTGCCGGTTCGCCGCTCCAGCATCTTCAGCTTGTCTCGCCAGCATTCGGCGTTTTCGGCGACGCTGCTGCTGATGGTGTCGTCTGCCCTCTCTGCCGTCCTGGGGCTGGCGCGGACCAAGTTCATCTCCTACATGTTTGGCGCGGGCCACCTGACCGACGCCTACGTCGCCGCCTTCCAGCTGCCGGACATGATCAACTATTTCCTGATCGGCGGAGTCGCGTCGATCGCGCTGGTCAGCATGCTGAACCGCTACCGCGAGGCCGGGGATGACGAGGGCGCGGACCAGGCGCTCTCCGTAGTGCTGACTGGGATGATCGTGGTGTTAGGAGCGGCAATCCTGGTCGCCGCGTGGATCGCCCCACTCTATACCCGCCTCCTGTTTCCAAAGTTCGACGCCGAAACGGCTGCGCTCTGCACGCATCTGACCCGGCTTCTCCTTCCCGCGCAGCTCTTCCTGTTTGCCGGCGGTGTGCTGGGATCCCGGCTGCTGGTTCGTAAAATCTTTCTCTATCAGGCGGCGATGCCTCTGGTTTACAACTTCGGCATCCTTGTCGGTGGCTTGCTGCTAGCGCGGCGGGTGGGCATCGACTCGTTGGCCTATGGCGTACTGGGCGGCGCTCTCGTGGGATCACTGCTGCTGAACGCCATCGGTGCGCTGCGTTCAGGGCTGAAGTTCCAACCGGTTCTGAACCTGCGCCATCCGGCCTTCGTGGAGTGGTTCCGGCTCTCGCTGCCGCTGATGGCCGGGGTTTCGCTGGCCATGGCCGACAAGTGGATCGTCGGCTACTTTGCAGCGGGCGATTCGGGCGGGATCACGATGCTGAACAACGCCAAGACCCTCTTCAACGCGCCGTTGACCATTGTGGGCGGAGCCGCCGGGTCTGCGTCGCTTCCCTTCTTTTCGTCGCTGTTTGCGCAGGAGAAGCTGTGGGAGTTCAACACGGCGGTAAACGGCGCAGTGTCGCGGCTGATCGCGTTCGCGCTGATGATGACTGCGTGGATGGTCGCGCTGGCGCTGCCGATCGTCAGCTTCCTCAAGGGCGGCGCCTATTCAACCGGAGCTGTCGTCGCGACCGGACACTACTTCGCGTTGTTTGCGGTATCACTGGCGCTTTGGTCGGCTCAGGGCATTTATGCGCGGGCCTTTTATGCGGCGCGGAATACGATCGTCCCTGCGCTCTCCGGCACATTGGTTACGCTGGCTTCGATCCCCGTATACGGTCTGCTCTTCCATCGCATCGGGATCGATGGGCTTGTGATCGCGTCCAACGTGGGAATGCTGGCACACACGGTGGCTCTGGCGATTCTGCTGCACAGATTTCGTCTGGTGAGCATCGCTTCGCTGGAGTTTGGCGAGATTGGCCGGGCGGTGCTGGCGGCCGG
>JANXWZ010000072.1 GCA_025350865.1 Rhodanobacteraceae bacterium | reverse complement strand
CATCTACCAAACTTCCTCACAACAATCTTGTTCTCTACAGCGTAGACCTTCCCGCGAGGGGTAAGACTAATATATCCACCCGAATGTTGTTTCAGCAGCCCGTTTTGCTCTGCCTCATCCAATACGAGATCAAACATGACTCTTGAGCCCGCCCATCTAGATAGCAACGCTTCATAGAGCATGTGACCCGCGTCGCCCGGTTGTGCTTCAAATGTGTTGACAACCTCTGTCATCAACTTCAACACTGCATCACCTGTTTTCTGTGCGGGGGCAATGGGCGCGAATGGATTGTTGGCGATTTCGGGTTTTGCGTAGAGCGGCGCATTGTGAATAGCGCGGGTAAGGTCATCGAACGCCGATTCGTATTCGTCGTCCGTGGAAAAGTCAATATAAAGTTTCGTCGCAAGGAAAGTTGGAACATTTCGACTCCCTTTCTGCCGGACTATGGGAATGACTTTGTTTGAATCAATACTTTTCATCAGGTCAAGTTATGAAAAGACGCGATCTATTGCAGGGGATGGGTGCAGCGGCAATGTTTGCCGGTTTGTCCGGGATTGAGGCGCAGGAGAAGAGCGGCGGCATCTTTGAGCTTCGGGTGTATCACTGCTTCGAAGGCAAGCTGCCGAATCTGCTGAAGCGGTTCCGCGAGCACACGATGGCGCTGTTTGAGCGGCACGGCATCACGAATGTCGCGTACTGGACGCCGGTGGACGACGGGCCGCTGAAGGGCAAGACTCTCTTTTACGTGATCAAGTATCCGAGCCGGGAAGAGGCGACGAAGCGATGGGCGGCATTTGCAGCTGATCCCGAGTGGGTGAAGGTGGCGGCAGATAGCCAGGTGGATGGGAAGATCGTGGAGAAGGTGGATAGTACGTTTTTGGAGATGACGGACTTTTCGCCGAAGGTGTGATTTTTAAGTGCGCGCGGTTGAAAGCCCGGTTGTTGAGGTGGTCGAATGGCGAGGCTAGGGCCTCGCGCTCCCTCCGGTAGGGAGAGAATAGATTCGTGTTTTTGCATTTTGGTGGAAGAGCGGGGATTTATCCCCGTCAATTTCGGAGGGTAGATCAGAGGCTTTAGCCTCGGGTTGTCAGGTGGACGGGTCCAAGGTCTACGAGATGAGGCATTTTCGCGCTCGTGAAAGGGTAGCTTTCGGGGAGGTGTGCTTCGGCCGGATTTTCGTGGATGTAGGTTACGTGGTGGTCGTAGTCGCCTGCATCCTTGATGCGGTGCTCGTTGTGACCCTTTTGCCAGACGTCCATCTTACTTTTGAGACGGAAAGAGAAGCCGCCTTTGATGAATTGAACAGCTTTCTCAAAAGATATCTCCTTGGCGGGAGTAATAAGAATATGGACGTGGTCGGGCATGACCGCGAACGCGTGGATGGCGTAGCGCGATTTGGCGCGGTCATCGGAGAAGAGGGTTAGGAGCAGATCTGCCTTTTCGTGAACCTGGAATACGCGGCGGCGATTAGCAGTGACGAGAGTTAGGAAGAACGTGCGGGTCTCTTGCGGGGCGAGCTTTGGCATGGTCCCTCATAGAACTCAGGGTGAGGGTTAGGAGAGCCCGGGGTTGAAACCCCGGAGTGTGGGCGGCATAAATGGTGAGGCTGAAGCCTCACCCTCCCACCGGTAAACAAAGACATTAGGCGATGGCGGCGGTGACTAGTTCCTGGGCTTCGGTTTGGATCTGCTTCAGGTGGTCTGCGCCTTTGAAAGATTCGGCGTAAATCTTATAGACATCTTCGGTGCCTGATGGGCGGGCGGCGAACCAACCTTCGTCGGTGGTCACCTTCAGGCCGCCGATTGAGGCATGGTTGCCGGGGGCTTCGGTGAGGATGGCGGTGATGGGGTCTCCGGCTAGTGAGGTCGCGGTGACCTGCGAGGGCGAGAGTTTGCCTAGCTTGGCTTTCTGGTCTTTCGTCGCCGCCGCGTCAATACGTTGATAGACGGGTGCACCGTATTTGGCGGTGAGCTCGGCGTAGAGCTGGCCGGGGTCTTTGCCGGTGACAGCGGTCATTTCGGATGCGAGCAGTCCGAGGATGAGGCCGTCCTTATCGGTGGTCCAAACCTTGCCGTTTTTGCGCAGGAAGGTGGCTCCGGCGCTTTCCTCACCTACGAATCCCAAAGAACCATCGACGAGGCCGTCGACGAACCACTTGAAGCCTACGGGCACTTCGAGCATGGGGCGGGGCAGGCCTTTGCAGACGCGGTCGATCATGGACGACGAGACGAGTGTCTTGCCGACGCCAACTTCGGCGGACCATTCCGGCCGGTGGGTAAACAGGTACTGGATGCAGACGGCGAGATAGTGGTTGGGGTTCAGTAGGCCGGACGAACGGGTGACGATGCCGTGGCGGTCGTGGTCGGTGTCGCAGGCCCAGGCTACGTCGTAATTGTCTTTTTTCGCGATCATCGACGCCATCGCGTAAGGGCTGGAGCAGTCCATACGAATCTTGCCATCCCAGTCGCAGGTCATGAAGCGGAAGGTCGGGTCTACGTGGGGGTTGAGCAGGTCGACGCTGAGGTTGTATTGATCGATGATGCGCGGCCAGTAGAAGACGCCGGCTCCGCCGAGAGGGTCGACGGCTAGTTTCAGCTTGGCGTTTTGGAGGACGTCGAAGTCGATGACGTTGGCGAGGTCGTCACAGTAGGCGGTGAGGAAGTCGTGGCGGCGGGTGGTGTCGGCGGTGAGAGCGCGGGCGTATGGGATACGTTTTACGTCGACGAGACCTGCGGCGATCAGTTCATTGGCGCGGTTCTGAATCCAGGTGGTGCAGGCGGTGTCGGCGGGGCCGCCGTTGGGCGGATTGTACTTGAAGCCGCCATCCTCGGGTGGGTTGTGCGAGGGGGTGATGACGATGCCGTCGGCCAGGTTGTTCACGCGGTCGCGGTTGTAGGTGAGGATGGCGTGCGAGAGCGCAGGCGTGGGCGTGTAGGCGAGGGCAGAGTCGACCATGGTCGCGACTTCGTTGGCGGCGAGGACTTCGAGCGCGGTGTGGAAGGCGGGGTCGGAGAGCGCGTGCGTATCCTGCGCGATGAAGATGGGGCCGGTGATGCGATTGGCAGCGCGGTACTCGACGATGGCCTGGGTGATGGCGGCGATGTGGTCGTCGTTGAAGCTGGTGAGAAGCGACCCGCCGCGGTGGCCGGAGGTTCCGAAGGCGACCTTCTGCGCGGGGATGGAGACGTCGGGGTGCAGCGCGTAGTAAGCGGCGATCAGGCGCGGGATGTTGACGAGGGTGTCGGGCGCGGGGAGCTGGCCGGGGGTATTGGGCATTTTGTTGAACCTCTTGGGTGTTAGATGCGACATGGGGAGTGTAACCGAAGAGCGAGGGCGACCACGGATAAGACGGATCAACACGGATAAGGCAAAGGAGCAAAGGCCTGTCCATGAGTTTTGAGTCAGGAGTAGAGAGTTGAGAGTTTTTTTCGGGATAGGGCTAGGGCGGTGGCTGCGGCTAGGGCAGAGATCGCTAGCCCGATGTTCTGGTCGGGAGTGCGCTGGTAGGTGATGTCGACGGTGTCGGGGCCGGCTGGCAGAGGGACGGTGATGAGGCCGTCCTGGCGCAGCGACGCAGTTGGTTGGGCTTGGCCGTTCAGGGTGACTTGCCATGTGGGGTAAGCGCGGAGATTCAGCACGAGGAGTTGTGGCGCGGACTCCACCAGGTTGAGATGGACGACGGGAGGGCAGCTTGGGCAGGAGCTGGCGGATGGGGCCACGGGGGTCGTGGGTTGCGTGAGCCAGTAGGGTGGGTCATTTTGGCGCAGGGCTTCGTTGTCGGCTTGGCTCGGCGTGTATTCGTCGGTGGGCTCGGCACCACCGTTGTGTTGGAAGAGGGCAACGCGTGCGGGTACTGCGTCGTCGGGGTCGCAGGGGAGATGGAAGAAGTGCCAGGCGGGGAGGACAAGTACGAGGGCTAAGGGAAGAGGGAGGAGGGAAGAGGGGAGAGCGGGCAGGCGGTCGAGGGCCTGGGCTGCGAAGGTCGCCATGATGACGGCGAGCAGGGCGCAGAGGCGCCAGGGGAATTGGAGGAAGGCTAGTTTTGGGACGTGGTTCCAGAGGAAGAGGGAGGGTGGGGTTAGGAGGAAGGCCAGGAGGAGGGCGAGGAGGAGAAGGGGCCAAATGCGAGAAGCAGGTCCTCCGCTTTGCGAAGGATGACAACTCTTTTTTGGGGCTGCGATTGCGGCCAGGACGATGAGGGCGAGCAGGGTTAGGGCGATGAGAGACGCGGTGTGGACGACCTGGTCGTGATAGGCGGCGTCCGGGGCGGTGGCGGCCATGCGGTGGAAGAGGAAGTGGTCGGCGGGACGCATTCCCTCGGTGACGATCATGTTGACCTGGACGAAGCGCTGCTCGTAGGCGGCAGGGACGATGTAGAAGGCTGCGAGGGATAGGGCGAGTGCGACGCCGGCGGTGGCGCGCAATGCCAATGCAAAATACGGAGATTCTTCGCTTTGCTCAGAATGACCTCGGATCAGGCGAATGGCGATGAGGAACGCCAGCGCGTAGCTGGACATGACGGCGGCGGGGGCGTTAGTAAGCCAGATCAGGGCTAGCGGAATCGCGATCGGTAAAATGCGGACGCCAGGCGCCAGTGCAGCGGCGAAGAGCAGCGGAATCCAAGCGGCGGCGAGGAGTTCGCCGTAGGCGGTGCGCTCGTAGGCGGTGAACAGCATGTAGGGGTTGGCGAGGTAGAGGGTAGCGGCAAGCAGCGCGGCTGGCGGCGAGGCGTGGCGGCTCGCGAGGCGGTGCATGGTGAGGCCGGAGATCGTCAGGGCGATCCATGTAAAGGCTGCGGGAACGATGGTCCACGGCAGGATGAGACCGAGCAGTCCACCGAGTGCCCAGGAGAGCGGTGGATAGAAGATGAAGCGCGGTTCGCCTGCGTTCCAGGCCGGGGTGAAGGCCCAGTGCGGGTAGTGGAACGCCGCGAATTGTTTGGAGGCTTCGAGCCAGCTGAGCAGGTGAAAGTCAAAGTCGTGTCCGCAGGACGGGCCGTTCAGGAGCATCGGGAAGATCGCCACGAGAGCGGCAGCGCAGAGGACCGCCTGGGGTGGAACTCGAAAGCGAACTTGGGCCATGGGGTATTTTTGCATTTCCGTCAGTAACCTCGCCGACGGCGTGGGTTCCAAAATGGGAACGTCCTTCTTTCCACAATTGGGACGAATTACCAAAGATTGATCGATTGGGTTAGTGTTAGGGACACAACCTATGCAGGCTACTCAGAGCAGTACATCAGCCTTTAAGTCTTTTCGTGCCGGTGACGTTAACCCGGTTAGCGTCCCCGCGGTGGGTCGAGAGTCCGGATTCGTGGTCGCACGCAAGCCGGAAGCTGCGCCAGCCGAGAGCGTTGCGGGCGAGTTGCCGGCGCTTCACCTGCTGGTGGTAGACGACGACGCCTCGGTCCGGAATGCGTGTTGCGAGATCGCACGGAAGATGGGTTTCGTGGTGGTGTCGGCAGCAGACCTGCCCGGGGCGCGGGCGATTCTGAAGCACCATAAGGTCGACCTGCTGTTGCTGGACCTGAAACTTGCCGGGGCCAGCGGTTTGACGCTGTTGGAAGAGGTGAAAGTCCTCCACGCTGAGACGTCGGTTGTTGTGATGACTGCCTTCGCGACGGTGGCGAGCGCGGTGGAAGCGATGCGGATTGGCGCTGGCGACTATCTGACCAAGCCGTTCTCGCTGGAAGAGCTGATGACTGTTCTGGAACGGGCGGCGGAGCGGACGCACTTCGATATCGAAAGCCGGCGGCTGCGGGACAAGCTGCGGAATCCGAAGGGGTCGGGCCACCTGATTGGCACATCGCCCGAGATGGAGAAGCTGTACCGGATTCTGTCGAAGGTAGCGTATACGCAGCACCCGGCGTTGATCGTGGGGGAGAGTGGCACGGGCAAGGAGCTGGTGGCGCGGTCGATCCACTTCAACGGGCCGACCGCTCAGAGGCCATTTATTCCGGTGGACTGCGGGTCGCTGGTGCCGGAGATGATCGAGAGTGAGCTGTTCGGATATGTGAAGGGGGCACACCTTGGCGCGAGCCGGGTGGCGGCGACCCACTCCAAGGATGGATTGCTGACCGCGGCGGATGGCGGGACGGTTTTTCTGGATGAGATCGGGGAGTTGCCGCTGGATTTGCAGGCGAAGCTGCTGCGCGCGCTGCAGGAGAAGGCGGTGTACCCGGTGGGCGGATCGCAGTCCGTGCCGGTGTCGACGAGAGTGCTGGCGGCAACCAACCGAAATCTGGCGGCCATGGTGGAGGCTGGGCGATTCCGCAGGGATTTGTATTTCCGGCTGAACGTGGTGACACTACGGATTCCGCCGTTGCGGGACCGGCGCGAGGATATTCCCGCTTTGGTCCAGCATTTTCTGGACCGGGCGCAAAAGGAGAATGGCAGGTCGTACACAATGTCGCCGGATGCGCTGCGGACGGTGATGGGTTACAGCTGGCCCGGGAATGTACGTGAGCTGGAAAGCGCGATGGAACGGGCGTGCGCTTTGAGTTCGGGACCGATCGTGCACATGGGCGATTTGCCGACGCAGCTGCACGATTATGCGATGCACGAGCGTGTGAGCAACGTGGTTGGTGAGGAGCTTTCGACCGCCGGATTGGAGCCGGAGGGCGAAGCCATGGGCCGCGCCATTGTGTCGATTGCGGAGATGGAGAAGCTTGCGATTCTGGGGACGATCCGGGAACTGAAGGGCGACAAACTGATGGCGGCGAAGCTGCTGGGGATCGGCAAGACGACGCTGTATCGCAAGTTGAAGGAATACGGTCTGACGGACGACGACGAGCTTTGACGGAGTAGCGGCGAGCGGTGGGAAAGGCTGACAAAATCATGACCAGAGATGTACTAATGATTGCGTCGATGGAGGGCGCGGAGAATTGCGCCCAGTGGATTGCAGGCGAGTTGGGCTCGAACGTGGAAGTTGCAGCGACGCGGAAGGCAGGATTGGCTGCGTTGCGCCGAGCTGAGTTTGGGGTAGTGGTGGTCGAAGAAAGTCTTGCCGAGTCTGACCCGGATTGGGCGGATCAGGTGTGGGAGCTTGCGGGTTTGGCCCTGCCGGTGCAGGTCAACTTCGCAATCTCAGGCTGTGCGCGGTTGAGCCGTGAGGTGAAGGCGGCACTGATGCGGCGGGAGGGGGAGCAAACGGTGGCTCGACGGGCTGCGGTGACGGAAGTGGAGAACGATCTGAAGTCGGCGGTGACCGGCTTGTTGCTCGAGAGCCAGTTGGCGCTGCGCGAGCCGTCGGTGTCTGCGGCGCTCGAACCCAAACTGCGCCACCTGGTGGAACTGGCGGGCGCTCTTCGGGAGCGGCTTCGTGGAGACACAGAGGGGAATCGGATAGTCTAAAAGCCGGGAGGATCGGCCGATGGAGTGTACGCACTTTGACAATCTGGTGGCGGTGAAGAAGTCCGGCGACGGATGCGTGGAATGCCTGACGCAGGGCATGCGCTGGGTGCATCTGCGGGAGTGTCTGCTGTGCGGGCATGTGGGGTGCTGTGATTCGAGTGTTGGGAAGCATGCGACCAAGCACTTCCACGCGACGAAGCACGCGGTGATGCGCAGCGTCGAGCCTGGGGAGCGGTGGGGCTGGTGTTATGTGGACGAGGTGATGGTGGAGCTATAAGACAGTTGGTAGTGGTTAGTTGGTAGTTGGTAGCGATTCGTCGGACTGGTGGAGTTCTGCAAGGGAGCCGACGTCTGGCAGCAGCGGATGGCTGGTCTTCGCCTGCATCAGTTTGTAGCTGCTTTCGGTCACCACGATGGTCTCGGCGATGCGGTCCTGCACGCAGCGGCGGTAAGGGTGGATGAAGAACTGGATGAAGCCGAATCCGCCTTCGAGTGCGGCGGCTCCGTATCCGAGCGCTCGCTCGATGGAGTGCCAGAGCGTGAGATGACGATGAACGAGGGAGACGACACGAATCTTGAAAATGCGTTTGCCGGGAGTGCGGCCCTTGCCTTTCCAGGTGAGCAGACCGAAATAGAGGACGGGGATGACGATGTCGGCCGCCTCTTCGAGAAACTTCCCTTCCGATTTCTCGCCGGGCGGCGGATTTTTTTCGTCAATTTTGAACATTCCCGGGCCGACCATGATGTTGGTATTTGAGGGAACGGCATGGCCGTGCATCTCGCGCCACTTGAGATAGCCCCAGACTCCGCCGGCGAAGATAGGCAGCAGCGTCACGCCAATCAGAATCCAATCGAGCAGGAAGGCCAAGGCGCGGCGCTTGAAGCTGGCGAGTTCAATGCCGTCCAGCTCCAGGAGCCACTCGGTTTCGCGTGCCGAGAAATTTCGCATGGGACTCATAGTACGGGAAACGAGGTCAATCGCAGGACAGGTTTGTTATGCTGACCTTGAACCCCAAGGAGAAGATATGTCTGACGAAGTGGTTGTGGCAGAGCCGGTTGTACCGGCAGTGAAGATTACGGTACGACCGAACGGCCCGTTTCGGGTAGAAGGACCGATTTCGCTGGTGGATGCCAATGGGGTGGAGTGGGATTTGACCGGTAAGCCGGCGGTTTCACTGTGCCGCTGCGGCTTGTCGTCGAACCGACCGTTTTGCGATGGGACCCATGGCCGCGAAGGCTGGAAGTGCAACACGAGCCCCGTGCCGGCGGCTTGAACCAAGACAGTGCGTTACGCGGATCAGACGGACAAGACGGATAAGAACATTAGGACCAGGGCAATGTGGACTTATCCGTCTGGTCCCTTTTATCCGACTTATCCGCGTAACGTTTTTTATTTACGGAGTGGAGGATGTCGATGAAGCGTTCTTTTGGGTTGGCGATTGCGGCTTTGGCGTTGGTGGTGGGCTGTCATGGACAGTCGCCGGAGTATGTGCGGTCGGAGGCGATGATCCCGATGCGCGATGGGCTGAAGCTTCATGCGGTGATTCTGCGGCCCGCTGGCTCGGATGCCCAAGCCGCTGCGGCGCTGCCGTTTCTAATGGAGCGGACGCCGTATGGCGTCGACGGCTATACCCCGAAGGGCGTTGCCCGGTCGAAGCCGGAGCTTGCGGCAAGCGGCTACATCTTTGTCTATGAGGACATTCGCGGGCGTTACGGCAGCGAGGGGACGTTCGTGATGAATCGGCCCGTCGTCGCGCACACCGCGAAGACCGACGTGGACGAGACGACCGACACCCGCGACACGATCGACTGGCTGCTGAAGAACGTGAAGAACAACGACGGCAAGGTGGGCGTGCTGGGGATCAGCTATCCCGGATTTCTGGCGATGATGGCCGGGATCGATGCGCATCCAGCGGTGAAGGCGATCAGCCCGCAGGCTCCGATGACCGACATCTGGCTGGGAGACGACTTCTTCCATAACGGTGCGTTCCGGCAGACGTATGGCTTTGACTATGTGCAGCAGCTTGAGGCACAGAAGACCGATGTCCCGGCAGACTCGAAAGAAGACCAGTACGACTTTTTTCTGAAGAACGTGAATTTCTCGGGAGCGGCGAAGTCGGCCAAGATGGAGAATTTGCCGACGGCGAAGGTGTTTCTGTCGTCGCCGAGCTATGTAAAGTTCTGGAAGGATATGGCGGTCGAGTACCACCTCGGAAAGGTCGAGGTTCCGACGCTGGAGGTTGGAGGCTGGTGGGACCAGGAAGATATGTGGGGCACGCAGGCCGAGTATGCCGCGCTGCATCCGCACGATACGAAGCATGAAGTGTTTATGGTGCTGGGGCCGTGGAACCATGGCGGCTGGTCGCGTGGGCCGGGCGATTCGCTGGGCGGGGACTTCGGAAAGGTGTCGTTTGGCGGAGTCAAGACCGGCGAAGAATATCGCAATAAGTTTGAGACGCCGTTCTTTGAGTTCTACCTGAAGGGCAAGCCGGGGTTCGATCTGAAGGGTGTGGCGAGCTTCCGGACTGGCGAGAACAAGTGGGAGCGGTATGATGTGTGGCCGCCGAAGACCGGATTTAGCAATGCTAATCTGAATTTCGCGCCTGACGGAGGGCTTCAATACTGTGGTGCCAGCACGGACTGCAAGGCCATCCTGAAGACCGCCGTAACCGCATCCTATATCGCGGATCCGGCGGACCCGATTCCGTACCGGCATCGCCTTGTGCAATCCACATACGGCACGGGCTCGAAGTGGCGGACGTGGCTGGTGGAAGATCAACGCTTCGTCGATGGGCGCAAGGATCTCGCCGAGTTCAAGGGCGAGGTGCTGGACAAAGACGTGACGGTGACCGGCGACGTGATGGCGGACATCTTTGCTTCCACAACGGGAACCGATGCGGACTGGATCGTCAAGCTGATCGATGTAGCCCCCGATGGCCAGCAGACGATGATTGTGGATGAGATCTTTCGGGGGCGGTATCGCAAGAGCTTCGAGAAGCCCGAGCCGATTGTCGCCAACAAGGTGGAGGAGTACAAGTGGTCGCTGCATGGGGCGGACCACACGTTCCTCAAGGGCCATCGCATGATGGTGGAGGTACAGTCGAGCTGGTTTCCGCTGTACGACCGCAATCCGCAGACGTATGTGGAGAACATCATGGAGGCTCCCGCCAGCGCGTACCAGAAAGCGACCGTAAAGATCTATGGCGGCAGTCGGCTGGAGTTTGTGACGCCTCAGTAGCAGGGATCAGGGATCAGGGGTAAGGGCTCAGGGTTCAGGGTTCAGGAAATTCTTTCGCTGGCTGGGCCCTGAACGCTGAGCCCTTAGGGAGGTAGTGTGGGGATCAAGACGATCAGTTCGCGCGAGGTGTATCGCAACCCGTGGACGAGTGTGCGGGAAGATGTCATCGAACGGTCCAACGGCAAGCGCGGCATCTATGGCGTGATCGATAAGGACCCAGCCAGCATCATCATTCCGCTGGAGACGACGCCTGAGGGCGAGTTCGTCTACCTCGTCGAACAGTTTCGCTATACCGTCGGTGGGCGGTTCATGGAGTTTCCGCAGGGTGGGTGGGAAGAGGCGGAGGTCGTTCCGGAGGACCTGGCGCGCGGGGAGTTGAAGGAAGAGACAGGCATCTCAGCCGAAAAGCTGACGCACCTGGCTGATCTGCAGATCGCGTACGGCGTGATGAACCAGAAGCACCATCTGTTTCTGGCCGAGGGGTTGACGCTGGGCGAGACCGATCCCGATCCGGAGGAGTCTGATCTTTCGCTGCATCGGTACAGCGTGGCGGAGTTCGAGCGGATGCTGTTGGATGGGGCGATTGTGGATAACTGCACGGCCGCCGCCTGGGGGGTTTACCTTGTCTGGAAGCGGCACCAGGACCAACGGTGAATGATTGACTAGATTCACAACGCTCGCGACGTAAGCCGCATCCGAATCGCCATCGAACCGAAAAGGGGTAAAACGATGGCGAAGAGTAAATCAGTCGTAAGTTCCACGCAGCGTAGTTCTGGGGTACAAGATGCCCAAGTGATTGGGCAGGGCGGTGAACTGCACCAGGTAGCCGGCGGGACGCATCCGCCGATGACGACGCAGCACGGCGTGGTGGTCTCCGACGACGAAAACTCCCTGAAGGCGGGTCAGCACGGACCGACGTTGCTGGAGGACCACGTCCTGCTGGAGAAGACTCAGCACTTCGATCACGAGCGGATTCCGGAGCGGATCGTTCATGCGCGGGGCTATGGGGCCAAAGGATACTTCGAGCTGACGGAGTCTCTCAAGGGAATTTCGAAGGCCGGGATATTCAATCGCGTCGGCGAGAAGACGCCGGTCTTTGTACGATTTTCGACGGTCGCGGGAAATATGGGATCGGCCGATCTGGCTCGCGACGTGCGGGGTTTTGCCGTCAAGTTCTACACACCGGAGGGAAATTGGGATCTGGTGGGCAACAACATCCCGGTATTTTTCATCCAGGACGCGATCAAGTTCACGGACTTGATCCACTCGGTCAAACAGGAGCCGGACCGGGGCTTTCCGCAGGCCGCTTCTGCCCACGACACGTTTTGGGATTTCGTGTCGCTGATGCCGGAATCGACCCACATGTTGATGTGGGTGATGAGCGATCGAGCCATTCCTCGCTCATTCCGGTTGATGGAGGGTTTTGGTGTCCACACCTTCCGCCTGGTGAACGAAGAAGGCAAGAGCACGTTCGTGAAGTTCCACTGGCGCCCAAAACTGGGTGCGGCCAGCGTCATTTGGGACGAGGCATTGAAGATCAACGGCGCGGATCCGGACTTCCACCGCCGCGACCTTTGGACCGCAATCGAGCAGGGCAACTTCCCGGAGTGGGAGTTGGGGCTCCAGCTTTTTGACGAGGACTTTGCGAACAAATTCGACTTCGACGTTCTCGACGCGACAAAGCTGATTCCGGAAGAGATCTTGCCGTTGAAGATTGTCGGGCGCATGGTGCTGGACCGCAACGTCGACAACTATTTCGCTGAAACCGAACAGGTGGCGTTTTGCACGAAGACTGTCGTGCCGGGTATCGACTTTTCGAACGACCCGCTGCTGCAGGGGCGGAACTTGTCTTATGTCGATACGCAACTGAGCAGGCTGGGTGGACCAAATTACAACCAGATTCCGGTCAACGCGCCGAAGTGTCCGTGGATGAATATGCAGCGCGACGGGCACATGACGATGGTCCCGCAAAAGGGTCGTGTGTCTTATAGCCCCAGTTCTCTGGAGGCGGATTCGCCGCGGCAGGACCCACAGAACGGGTTCAGTTCTTTCCAGGAACCGATGGAAGGGAACAAGCTCAGGATTCGTGCCGAGTCATTTGCAGACCACTTTTCGCAGGCGCTGATGTTCTTTAACTCTCAGACGGAGTCGGAGCAGGCTCACATCATCTCTGCGTTCATTTTTGAGCTGAGCAAGGTGGAGACCAAGGCCATTCGCACGCGGATGGTCGGACAGTTGGCCAACGTTGACCCATCCATTGCACAGCGCGTGGCCAATGGACTTGGGATGACGGGACCGATCGAACCGGTGGCAACGACCGTCGCTGCTAAGACCGGGCTCGCGACATCGGATGCTCTCAGCATGCAGAAGAAGGCGAAGCCGGGGTTGGCGACGAAGGTGATCGGGTGCCTGGTTGCCGACGGAACGGATGCCGCCGTGGTGCTCGCCCTGCAGACCGCTGCTGCCAAATTGGGAGCGCAGGTCAAGATTGTGGCTCCGAAGATTGGCGGTGCAACGGCTGCGGACGGCACGGCTTTGGAGGCGGACTTCCAGCTTGCGGGCGGGCCGTCCGTCCTGTTTGACTCAGTCTATGTCGCTCTCTCGGCGGATGCTGCCGCGCTGTTGTCCACGGAGGCGGCGGCGGTGGCTTGGGTCCACGATGCGTTTGCCCACCTTAAGGTAATCGGCGCGACTTCTGAGTCTCAGGCTCTAATGGATGCGGCGGGCGTAGTCGCAGACGAAGGCGTCCTGTCTGGGAGCAAGTTGGCTCCCTATCTGAAGGCGGCGGGCAACGGGCGTGTGTGGACGCGCGAGCCAAACGTGAGGACGGTCTACTAGTCAGAGCGATAAGAGTCAGGTACGAAGCCTGGAGCGCGAAGTTACCGGCGCTCCAGGCTTTCTTTTGCTTTCAGGTCCCGGATGGACTTTCAACGGCATGCGGGGCGGTGCGATAGACTTACGCCGTCGCAGAGTTGCGGACGGAAGTACGGGGTATGACTATGGACGGTACGAAATTGTTAAACAGGCGCGATGTACTGACTGGTGCGGGTGCGATTGCGGCTGGGTCGATCCTGGGGCGTGGCGCGCGGGGTGCAGTGGTGCCGCTAGCGGGTACCAGGGAGTTTATTACTGGTGCGGTGATGCCCTTCGGCATGAAGCAGGTGGGTCTGCTGGCGGGCGAAGTGGCGACTGCGGCAGAGACCAATCAGAAGTATTTGGATTCACTGACCACGGATCGTTTGTTGCATTCGTTTCGGCTGACTGCCGGCATCGCTTCGACGGCGACGCCGTATGGCGGATGGGAGAAGCCAGACTGCGAGCTGCGTGGCCACTTCAACGGCGGGCACTACCTCTCGGCGGTGGCTTTTGCCTACGCCAGCGCGGGCAACGATGTTCTGCGTAAGAGCGGCGACTTGATGGTCGCGGAGCTGGCGAAGTGCCAGAAGGCGAACGGCAATGGGTATTTGAGCGCGTATCCAACGGAGCTGTTTCAGCGGCTGGTGGATGGCAAGAAGGTCTGGGCTCCGTTCTATACGCTGCACAAGATCATGGCCGGGCTGCTGGACATGTACGTCTTCACCGGCAACGAGCAGGCGCTGACGGTGTGCGAGGGAATCGCCGGCGGGGTGCAGGCGTACTTTGAGGGTGTCAGCGATGATACGCGGCAGCGGATGCTGCGGATCGAGTATGGCGGAATGAATGAGGTGTTGGCGAATCTGTATGGGCTGACCCAGAAGCAGCGGTATCTCGACGCGGCGCGAAAGTTTGAGCAGCCTATGTTTCTTGATCCGCTGGCTCAGCGTCGCGACGAACTGAAGGGTTTGCATGCCAATACGCATGTGCCGAAGGTGATCGGCGCGGCTCGGATGTATGAGCTGACGGGCGAGCAGCGGTACCGCACGATTGCCGAGTATTTTCTGGATGATGTGTTGACCGAGCGTTGCTATGCGATCGGCAACATGAGCGACGGGGAGCACTGGAAGACTGCGCCGGGCGATCTGAAGGGCTCGCTGAGCCTGGAGAACGCGGAATGTTGCGTCGCCTACAACCTGATGAAGCTGGAGCGGCATACGTTCGCCTGGAGCGGCGAGGCCAAGTGGATGGATGCGTATGAGCGCAGCCTGTGGAACTGCAGGATGGGGACGCAGAATCCGGACGGGCTGAAGCAATACTTTATGCCACTAGCGGCGGGGTATTGGAAGTTCTTTGGGTCGGCGGAGAGTTCGTTCTGGTGCTGCACGGGGACCGGCGCGGAGGAGTTCGCGAAGTTCAACGACAGCATTTATTCGCATGACGGCGAGAGCGTTTGGGTGAACCAGTTCATTGCGTCGGAACTGACATGGAGCGAGAAGAAGTTCGGCTTGCGGCAGCAGACTTCGTTTCCCTCGGAGCAGGGAACTACGCTGATCGTAAAGGTGGCTGAGCCGCAGATGCGTACTGTTCGAATCAGAATCCCGGGCTGGGTGTCGGAGGGCGGATCAGTTGCGGTGAACGGGCGCAAGCTGGAGGCGTTTGGGCAGGCGGGGAGCTATCTTGCGTTGACGCGGACGTGGCATGACGGGGATAAGGTGGAGGTGTCTCTGCCCATGTCGGCGTGGACATCGCCCTTACCTGGTGATCCGTCGCTTGAGGCGAAGATGTATGGGCCGCTGGTGCTGGCCGGGGTTCTGGGCGAGGGGCCAAAGGATGGGCCGTTGAAGATCGGGAATGACACTATCCCCAAGGGAGCCGGACCTGCGGCGGAGGCTCCGAAGGCTGGCGCGGTCGCGGTTGGTTCAGGGTTGGAATTCAAGGTCGGCACGATGGATGCCAAGCCGTTGTATCGGATTTCGGATGAGAAGTACGCCGTTTATTGGAAGGCGTAAATAAGTAGACCCCACCTCAATCGCGATCAGGCAACGATTGAGATGGGGCACCCTGACGGTTTCGTTGGGTTAGAAGCCGCTATCGTCGTTGCTGCCGCCATCGTCGGAGCTACCGGAGTCGTCGGCAAAGTTATCGGTGTCGTCGGACTGGGCGTAGTCGCCGGAGTCCGTGTCGGCAAAGCCGCGGCGATCTTCGATGTCCTCAGACGGGGAGTCACCGGCGGCGGCGAAGCGATCGGCAAGGTCGCCCTTGTCGTGCGGGCTGGAATCGCCGTAATAGTTGTTGATGATCTCCTCGCGCGGTTGTCCGCCGCCCATTCCGCCGTCGAAGCCTGATCCGTATCCGGCATGCTGGCCGAAGCCGTGCATCAGCGATTCGATGCCTTCAAAGGCTATGGCACCGGCCGCGACACCGGCTGCGGTGGTCATGGCGGAACGGAGGAAGCCTCCTCCCTGGGACGGGGCACCGAAGCCGCCGCCATAGGGGCTCCCGTAGGCAACCGGCTGCGCATACTGCACCGGCTGCGCGTACTGCGGCGGTGGCGGCGCGTAAGTCTGGACGGGCTGGTAAGCGGGCGGCGGCGGAGGTGTGGAGCGAGACGGCTCGTCGGTGCCGAGCAGGCTGCCGAGGAAGCTGGTGTGCTTGACGGGTTGCTGTGCGGCCTGCTGGGCGACCTGGTTGGCGTGGTCAAGATCGAGCTTCGCCTGATCGAGCTGCTTCTTCGCGTTATCGAGCGCATACTGCTGCACGAGCACGGTTTGGGCGAGGATGTAGAGGGAATCGATGTTGCGGCCGAGTTGCTGGAAGATGAACTGTTCGGCTTCGGGGTCCTTGTCGGTGAGGCGGGTCTGGTTGACGCGGTCGGTAAGGCCTTGAAGCAGTTGCTGTTCCTGCGGTGTCATTGTGCGGTCCTCGTATGGTTCCGAGCAGTATGACGCCCGGATGTTGCATTGGTATGTACGGGGGTGGCGGGTGGTAAGTTCCAGAGGCAGAGGCAACGGCGTCCTAACGCCGGACGGGCGGTGCTTCGCACGGTCTTGGACGCTTCGCGTTTTTAGTGGACTGTTTTCATGCGGCGGGACATGTAGTCCATCAGCAGGTAGCTGCCCAGCGTTTCGGGGGTGGTGAAGTACGCTTTGCCGCGACACATCTTGCTGACCTGCTGGACGAACTGGACGAGCTGGAAGTCCTGCGCGAGCATGAACGTGTTGATCATGATGTTACTGCGCTTGCAACGGGAAACCTCCTCAAGCGTCTCGGCGATGACGAGCGGATCGAGGCCAAAGGCGTTCTTGTAGATGCGGCCGTCAGGGAGCGTGAGCGCGGAGGGTTTGCCATCGGTGATCATGACGATCTGGCGCATGTCCTTGTTGGAGCGGGCGAGGATCCGCTGCGCGACGCGCAGGCCTTCACGAGTGTTTGTGTAGTGCGGACCGACCTTGACGCGCGGGAGTTGGCCGATCGGGATGTGCTCGGCGGAGTCGTGGAAGAGTACGAGGTCGATCGTGTCGCCGGGATATTGCGTACGGATCAGGTGGCTTAGCGCCATGGCGACGCGTTTGGCGGGGGTGAAGCGATCTTCGCCGTAGAGGATCATCGAATGCGAGCAGTCGAGTAAAACAACCGTCGCGCAGGAGCTCTGGTAGTCGGCCTGCTGGACTTGCAGGTCACTGTATTCGAGGTTGAGCTTGCCGTTGTGCTGGTTGAAGTCGGTGCCCTCGCGGGCGAAGACGTTGGAGAGCGTGGCGGTGATGTCGAGGTTCAGCGAGTCGCCAAACTCGTACGGTTTTGATGAGCCGTTGGTCTCTACGCCGGAAGCCTCGTGGCGCGTATCGTGGCGGCCCAGCGACGACTTTCCGAGCGGTCCGAGAAGTTCGCGCAAGGCCTTGTAGCCGAGAAAGTCCATTCCCTTGTCGGTCACTTCAAAGCGAGCATTTTCCCCTTCGCCGGTCTCGCCCTGTCCCTGACCTTCGGCTGGCTGTTCTGCGTTGATGAAGTTCTGCTCCTGCATCTTCTGGATGATCTGATCGATCAGTTCTTCGACCTGCTGCTCGTCCAGCGTTTCGTACTTTTCCTGGGTCTCCTCGTCGAAGAGGTCGCCGGAATCGAGCGCCTGGCGGATCGCCTCGCGGAGGTTGTCGAGGGTCTGGTCGCCGTCGAGCGATTGGAAGCGGGAGAGGGGGTCCTGGAACCCGGAATCCAGAAGGAAGTCGGAGAGCGCCTGCATGAGGTCGTCCAGGTCGACGGAGGAGCTTAGGTCGCCGGTGAATTTGGTATAGCGGACGCGCTTCATGGATAGGCCCTCATCCCGATTATCGCAGGTGAGGGTTGGATGATTGTGGTGGGATGAAAGTCGCTAAGCCGCTCGCAAGCGGCGTCGTGCAATTGCGGCCAAGCCTAATGCTCCTGTGCCGAGCAGAAGAAGGCTGGACGGTTCTGGAGTTGGAGTGATGGTCGCGGTGGTCGCGTCGTCGAAGGTCAACAGGTCGGCGGTTTGGTATTCGGTGATGTAAAAACAGGTGGGCTGGTTGGCCCCGGTGCACAACGTCGGCGATGTGCGACTGGCGTCGGTCCCGAAGTAAAAGATGCCGTTGCCAACGAAGATTCCCTCGGTACTACCCTGGCCAAAGAACGGTCCATGGCTGAACGTAAAGAGCTGCGATATTCCACCCAGAACGAGGGTAAACTGCCCGCCCGTGACCTGGTCGGTAGCGGAGTCGATTGTGTAGGTCCCCGAAAATGTTCCGCCGGACTTGAACGTGCCGTTGGTTACGTTGAAGATGATTGGGTTGGCATAGGCGGCAGGGCAGGTGAAGCAACAGCCAAGCAAAACGACTGCGAATATAAGCGCTTTCATTGGAAACCCCGTGAGATTCGATCTCGGGCGGAGCGTCCCTGCCGTCTTGATGCGTGTGGCGTCTCCTGGCGAACGCGCCTAGAAATGAAGGACCAACCCGGTGTTCACAGTGATAAACGTCGGGTTGTTGGTGTTCCCTTGCAGAATTCCCTTGCCACCGCCGATCTCGATGACTCGGAAGTCCAACGGACCAATCAGCGGGTAGTCGACGCCGCCCATGATCTCGTAAATGGCGTACTGGTTGGAAAAGATTCCGCCGATGGCACCGCTGGTCTGGCCGCTCGGTGTCGAGAGATTGGTGGTGCGAGAGGCGAGGTATCCGATGGAGACCTGACCGTACGGCTTGATGCGGAGGACCGGAGGGTGCACGGAGACCTTGATGCCGAAGAGTGCCGAATCGGCGCCGGAGATGCCAGGTTTCGTGGAGCCGCGAAGATCAAAGCCGAAGCGGACAGGGCCAAGGGGGAGGAAATTTGCCGTAATGCCCCCGCCAACGCCATAGGAGAGATAGCTCGTCGTGGCCTCCTTGAAGCCGGTGGTGGTGTACACGGCTCCGGTGGCGACGTTCGACAGGTGTGCGGGGGAGAACGTTCCGTAGACGGAAAGAACCTGCGCGCGGGCGGCAGCGGGGAGTACGAGCAGGAGGACGAGGAGGAATCGGCGCATGCATTGAGGGTAGCTGCGCGACGGTGGGGCGACAAGTAGCGAAGTTGAGGCTGAAAGGAGCCTAGTCGGCGTGGGCGGAGTCTGCAGGCTTGCCGAGGTCGGCGAGGGTGGTGCGCAGGTATTTGTGCGGGTTTACCGGCGTGTTGCGGATGCGGACCTCGTAGTGAACGTGGTTGCCGGTAGTGCGCCCCGAGTGTCCGACATAGCCGATGACCTGGCCGCGAACGACGGATTGGCCGGCCGTGACGGCGAATCCGCTCATGTGGCCGTAGCAGGTTTCGATGCCGTGGCCGTGGTCAACACGCACCATCCGTCCGTAGCCGCTCTCCTGGCCGGCGGAGACGATGACGCCGTCTGCGGTTGCGTGGATTGGTGTTCCAAGCGGGCCGGAGATGTCAATACCGGCGTGGAACTCTCCTTCGCCTGTGCCCAGGACGGGGTCTTCGCGCTCGCCGAAACTGGAGGAGATGGACCCGATAATAGGCCAGATGGTCGGGGTGTAGGCTGCCTCGTCACCCGGGGCGATGAACGCGGGGAGATCGTGGCCGGGCATCAGCGGATTGGGCATACGGCCGAGGATCGGCAGATTGCCGGATGAGGCGGTCAGCATGCGGGTGGCGTCGCCGTCCATGGCCGTGTCACGTAGGGCGTAGAAGGCGTCGACCGACTTGTAGTAGGTGTCGGTGGAGTAGGCGGCGGCGTTCTTAAGCGGGGCCTCGGCGTTGCCGTCTTTTTTATCGCGCAGAGTGGTTCTGCCGCGCTGGCTCAGCTTGCCGGCAGTGAAGCCGTAGATGGCTGAGACTTCATTGGCGAGCGATCCGAGGGATGCGGCCTGAATATCTTTTTCGTGCGCCTGCTTTTCCAGGTGGGCGTAATCCTGTTGGAGTGTCTGGTGATCCTGCCGCAACTGATTAAAGCGCGCGGTTTTGATGAGCATGCGCGAGTAGGAACCCGCGAGTCCGGTGATGGTGAAGAGCCCGATGACTGCGACGGCCGCAAAGATGTACGCATAATGCAGCGGAACGGGCACCTTTTTGATGGCGCCTTGTTCGTCGCGGCTTACGAGCAGGATGTAAAAACGCTTCTTCGTCATCAAGCGGGAACCTGTGTCAGGCGAATCTCGTGGTGGTAGTGGCTGAACGCGGGGGGAGAGGGGCGTTCGGCTTTTAGGTGGTTTTGCGATTTCAAACGTGGCTCCAAATGCGATTTGCTGAATGCCATTCGAAATTCGCGAATCCCGTGGCCCGATGATTGGTGTTACCCAAGGTTACCAACAATGTTCGGATGGGGCAAGGTTGCGGGGTGCGAAAGCGAGGGTCGAACGCTACTACGGAAGTGCGTTTGAGGGGATTGCGCGGGCGTTCCCGCGCGGCTGCTTATACTTCTTGGGATGATAGACGGGAACAAGTTGACGGAGTTGCAACTGATTGAACGGATTCGAGCGGGGCGCAAAAGCCGAAATTCGGCTGTCCGAATCGGGATCGGCGACGATTGCGCCGTTTTGCGGGTTCCCGATGGCTGCGAAATGGTTGTTACAACAGACTTTAGCCTGGAGGGTCGGCACTTTAGGCGGGACTGGCATTCGCCGCAGTCGGCCGGACACCGATGCCTGGCGCGGGGGTTGGCGGACGTGGCGGCAATGGGGGGCAAGCCGCTGGCGGCGTTTTTATCGATCGCTATGCCGAAAGGATTCGATCTCGGCTGGCTGGACGGGTTTGTGGAAGGCTTTGGGGCGCTGGCTGAGCGTTTCGGGGTGGAGTTGGCAGGCGGAGACACCGGGCAGGCACCGGGGGAACAGATTCTTGCGGATGTTATGGTGGTCGGCGCGGTGAAGCGAGGCAAGGCCTTGCTGCGCAGCGGCGCGCGGGCTGGGGATGCGATTTATGTCACGGGGACGCTGGGCGGGTCGGTGGTGGAGTTGGAGGAGATGCGGACCGGCGGACTTCAGCGGGAGCGGGGGCCGCAAAGTTTTCCGGAGCCTCGGGTTGGTGTGGGAATCGAGTTGGTGCTGCGCGGTATTGCTTCGAGCTGCATGGATTTAAGTGATGGCTTGTCGAGCGATCTGCGACGGATTTGCGAGGCTTCGGGGGTTGGGGCGGACATTGACGCTGGTCGAATTCCGTTGGGGCTGGGGGCGAAAATCGAGCAGGGGCTGCATGGCGGTGAGGACTACGAGCTTCTATTTACGGCTGGGGCGAAGGTGCCGACGAGGATCGGGGGGGTGGCGGTCACGAAGATAGGAACCATTGTGGTGGGGAACGGCGTCCGGTTGGATGGACACGAGTTGCAGGCTGGCGGGTGGGAGCATTTCAACCATGAATAACACGGCAGGCTTTCCCAGAACGTGGACGGCGGAGATTTTGACGACGGCACCGCTGATTGCGCCGGCACGGCAATACGTCTGGCCGATGCGGATTGCGGGAGAGGAGGATGCGCTGGCACGGGGGGCTCTTCTGCTGATGGTGCGGCCAGCGGGTGGCGGGCGATACATGGTGACCTGCGCGCTGGGGTTTCGCGATCCGACGATGCCGACCGGCGTGTTCGGGTGTCCGGACGCGGACCAGATTTGCGCGGTGGCGGGTGGCTACGCGTATATGGCTTCGGCTAACGAACCCGAAAGGTGCGTACAGGTGGAGATGAAGCCGGTGGTGGAGGTGCATCCGGCGGTCGCGACCGGGCTGCTGCTATTTATCGGGTTCCATACCATCCAGGCGTGGGGACGGGACGGAGTGGTCTGGGAGACGGGACGGCTGTCGTGGGAGGGGGTTCGGGTGACCTCGGTGACGGACGATGAGGCGGTTGGAATGGGGTGGGATCTGCGGGGGGATGTGGAGGTGGAGTTTCGGGTCGATTTGCGGACGGGTGACTTTGTGGGCGGTGGCTTTCGGGTCTGACGGCACTACAGCTACACGATGACGACAGGTTCACATCCGTCGAGAATTGGGTGGACCTGCCACTGGTTTTGGGGCTGCTTCTGGAGTTCGATGGTGATGGGAGATGTTGCGTCACCAAGTGCGGTCGCCCAGAAAATTTCCAGATCACCCAAATTGGCCGGCCACTGGCCGTCGTAGTGGCCGATGCAGGTTGCGAATTTGATCGGGTGGATCTCGTTCCAGCCGCTGGGCTGATGCCCTGCGTCGTAGACCCACGAGCCAGCAACGACGAGGATGTCGCCGGCGTGGAGATCGCCTCCAAGCGCCGGGTTTTCGTCGGATGGGCTAGCGTTGTCGCTGCTGCCAACGGCGGCTCCGATGCCCAGGCCAATCAGGCTCAGGATGGCTAGGATGGCGGCGAGGATCGGGCCGAGAGGAGCCGGGACGAGCATGCAGACCATAAATGCTGCGATCGCGACTGCAAGGGAGATGGAAGCGGCGAGCAGGAAATCGTAGACACCAGCGCCCTCGAACTCGCAGTGGAGTGTCTCCGCCGTTTGCCCTGTCGGCAGGTATGTTCCGGGATGACCGGTGTACGGCATTCCAATATTGTGCGTGGCGGGCTGTTCGGAGACGAGAAATCCGTAGGGAGTGCTGGCAGCGACGGTCGCCTGCGGGTCGCCGGGATTATTCGGCGCGACGAGGAGACCGAAGCTGTAGTCAGTATCGAGACTGTCCGGGAAGGTGTTGTTGTAGGGCGGGAGAGTGTCAATCACCATCCCGATGACAAGCTGGTCACTGCCGCCGGGGACGGTCGAATTTGGAGGCGAAGGAAGGCAGATGAGGCGTTGATGGAGGAACCAGTAGCAGTAGCCAACAATCCATGCTGCGGTGAAGACGGGAATCAAGGCTAGCAAGCACCACGGAGCGGGAAGGATCGCAAAGGCGGCGAGCGGAGCAGTTACTCCAACCGCGGTGATGGTCGCCTGGGCGTAGACACTGGCCTTGTTGAAGTAAACGGCGTCGATGCAAGTGGTGTACTGCTTAAAGGGCGGGAAGGCCATGGTCGTTCTCCGCTAGGGCACGTTTACGGTGAGGGTGACTCCGCCGGCAATTCCGCCAGCATGGAAGGCGTGGACGTTGATGACCTGATTTCCAGTAGAGCCGGGCGGGGGAGTCGCAGACACGGTGATCGGAACCGATTGGTTAGGGAGGAGTGTTGCGCCGGGTGGCGTGATCACAACCTGCCAGCCCGGAGGTACAGGAAACAAGCCGCGGCGGTTCTGGGCGAGGCGCACTTCTCTTGATTTCTGGTTGTTCGTGTCGCAGGGCGCGAGCGCAGGCGGAACGTAGGAGTCGGCCTCAAGGTTGTAGGTCTGGGCGCGAGCGGTTTCATTGCGGAGGGGAAAGGTAAAGAGGGCCGGCGAATGAGCGGTGCCGACGTTAGTGTTTTCCTGGCCGAGATTGTTCTGAAAGTTAGCGTCCGTATATGGATCGAGCTGCACCTGAATGCAGTAGTGTCCGGGAGTCGTCGGCGTAGTCCACGGCATGGTTGCGTATGCGGGACAACCGATACCGCCTTTGACCCCCAGATTTACCTGCGTGGGACCAATCGGGATGCTAACTGTCGCTATACCGAACTCCAGGTAAGAGAAGTTGACCGGCATGGCGACGGCCGGTGCCATGGTTGAGTTGTTCCATATTCGAGCGACGATGTCGTAAGTAGTTCCGGGAGCTAGTAGAGACGACGACACCGGAGCTCCATTGAGATAGAGCTGAATGTCGGGATTGTCCCAGGTAACGGCGAGACCGAGACTGGAAAGGTAGTACTGGTCATAGATCAGCGGGTCGGGCTTGACGAAAGCTGGGTCGGAAATCGGCGCGCAATTGCTTGTCGATACGACACGGCCCTTGCCCTTATGGCTTTTCCAGCGCCGGTAGAGCTTGCAAATAATGGCCCAGAGCTGTTTTGCTGCTCCGAACCAACCGTAAAGAATAGTTTTTAGTATGTAAGTGAATGCCTTCACGATTGACCTCCGAATTCCGGGCCCAGGCGTGCGATGGATATAAAGCGATCGGGCAGATTACTTGTCTGATCGTTTATTTTTCGCAGTCATTTTCCACCATGTTGTGAAGGCGAGTAGCAGGAACGGGATGAGCCAGAAGGCAAGCTCCAAAGATCCGTTTCCTCCATCAGGCGAAATGCCGAGCAGCCGTTCGATGAAATCCATACACACTCCGTAGAGAGCAGGGATTGGAGACCACTTGCGTCGAGGGACTTCCTGTCAAATGGTGCAGGTTTCTTCGCCTGGTAAATCGGGTATTCCAATTACTTGATTCAAGCTTGATTTTCTGTCATTCGATCGATGGCAGATTATAGACAGACTTGCCGCGGATTGTCACGCATCTTTGTCCGCGGCCGGCGAGTAGAAAGACAGGCTGGTGTCGCCTTGTTTATAGACGCGGGTACGGGTTAGGGTGCCGTAACGGTCGGCGGGCTGGAATTTGGATTTGGTGGCGTGCTCGGCGATGACGACCGCGTTGGTGGCCAGCAGAGCGCGGTTGCCGTTGCTGCCGAGGAAGCCGAGGGTCTGGGTGTAGGCTTCTTCCTCGTCGTAGGGCGGATCGAGGAAGACGATGTCCATGGCAGTCGAGGCTTTTGCCAGACGCTGGAGCAGCGGCATCACACCGCGGTCCTCGAGCGCGTAGCCTCCGCCGATTTTGAGGTTGGTGAGGTTTGTGCGCAGCGATTTGAGCGCGGGTGCGGCGTTTTCGGCGAAGTAGACGTGGCCTGCGCCGCGGCTGATTGCTTCCAGGCCGACGGCTCCGGTGCCGGCATATAGGTCGACGAAACGGCAGTCGAGGATGCGGGGGCCGAGGATGTTGAACATCGTCTCGCGGAGGCGGTCGCTGGTGGGACGGGTGGTGGTGCCGGGGGGCGAGACGAGGAGGCGGGAACGATATTGGCCAGCGATGATGCGCATCGTCTTATGGTAGCTGGAGAGGGTTGAGACCCCACCTCGTTCGACGAGGCTAAACGAGATGGGGCACCCGGTGGGGTGTGGCGCATACAATCAATGGATATGGTTGGGTGGTCGTTTTCGCTGGGCAAGATCTTCGGTGTGGAAGTACGGCTGCACTCGTTCTTTCTTTTTCTGCTGATCGGATCGATGACTTGGGCGTCGTATCTGGATCGCCCGATGTTGCGCGGGGTGGTGCTGTGGTTCCTGCTGTTGATGGCGCTGGCGGTGCGCGAGACCGCGCGCGGGATGGCGGCGGGGTGGTTCGGGATTGAGGTCAAGAGTGTGCTGCTGCTGCCTACGGGCGGCATCCAGGTGTACGGTTCGCCGGAGGCGCTGGCGCGGGCAGGTGAGCCCAAAGTGCAGAAGGCAATGGCGCTGACCGGGCCGCTGACCAGTCTGCTGTTTGGGGCGACGGTGGCGGGGATCATCCTTACCGTGGCTCCGCAGGTGAACCTTGTGGAAAAGTATTGGGTGACGCCGGAGCATCTGCTGCGGACGATGGTCTGGGTGAACCTGCTGCTGGCTGCGGTGAATCTGCTGCCGGCGTGGCCGCTCGATGCAGCACGCGTCGTGCGCGGCGAGATTGTGCGGGCACCGGGTGGGCAGGCGAGCTCCCTGGGTGGGCTGCGCACCTTTACGCGCGTTGGGCCAGTGATCGCGTGCGGGCTGATCGTGGTTGGCATTTTGACTGCCAATTTCTGGTTGATTATGGGTGGCATCGCGATCCTGCTGGGCGCGCAGATCGAGCGGCAGGGGCTTTTGCTACAGCCGGATGCGGATGTGGTGAAGGTGTCGGATGTGATGCTGACGGAGTATTCCATCCTGTCGGCCTCGGCGACGCTGGAAGATGCGATGGAGCAGGCGCGGCACACGTTGCAGGATGTGTTTCCGGTGGTTCGCGGGGGAAACATGGTGGGGGCGGTGGCCCGGCAAAACATTCTGGAGGCGCTGGAGTCTACCGGGAATGGCTATGTGCAGGGCATTATGACGCGGGCGTTCCAGGTGGCGGCTCCGGGCGACTCGCTGATGCAGACGCTGAACAAGGTGACGAATGTGGCGGGGGCGTCGTCGCAGCTGGTGCCGGTGCTGGATGGCGAGCGGATTGTGGGGATTATTACGCCGCAGAATCTGCAGCGCTCGATGGGTCTGCTGACGCGGAAGGTTCGGGGAAGCGAACGACGTGGCGCTGGAGACGAGACCGACTAATGGCAGCGGGTAAGCGATTCTTTTCGATTCGACGACTGCGCTGGGCGATGTTGGTGGGTGGCCTGACCGTCCTGGTGGTGGTGAGCGGGTATATCGGCTACGCACGTTACCGGATGAACCGCTTTGTGGCGGGTTTGCCGGGGAAGCTGGGCATCAACATTACGCAGGAGACGGACCATGTGACCTACTCGCAGACATGGCAGGGGCGGACCGTGTTTACGCTGCGGGCGGCAAAGCAGATCCAGCATAAGGATGGGACGTTCACGCTGAAAGATGTCGGGGTGGTGGTGTACGGACGGACGGGCAACCGGCAGGATCGCATCCACGGCAACGAGTTTGAGTACGACCAAAAGAACGGCATCATGCGGGCGGTTGGCGACGTGTACATCGACCTCGCTCCTCCGCCGAACGAGAACCATCCGGCTGGGCCGGCAGAAGACGATTCGCGGCTGATCCATGTGAAGACCAGCGGACTGGTCTTCGAGCAGAAAGAGCAGCAGGCATCGACCGACCATGCTCTGGAGTTTCGCTCGGGAGCGATGTCGGGGACCGCAGTGGGGGCGTTTTACGATTCGGGAACCGGCGTGTTGGTGCTCCGGTCGGACGTGCATTTGAGCGGGTTCCGAGGTAAGTATGGAGGCGATGCGGAGGGCCGTCCCCTCGCCGTGACTGCCGGACATGCGGTGATGGAGCGCGAAGGAAACGTGGTTCGGTTGGACGAGGCGCGGGTAGTGACGGCGTCCGACCACGGAAGCCAGACAGCGACGGCGAGCCATGCGGTGGTGCGGATGGCGGCGGACGGATCTCCCCAGCGCGTGGATGCGAATGGCAATGTAGTGCTGACGCAGGAGGGCCAGGGAAAGATTACGGCGGAGCGGCTGGAAACGGAGTTCGGGGCTGGAGGCCAGGCGACTGCGGCGCACCTGGCGGGGGCGGTGCGCTATGCAAATGAAGTGGATAACAAGGCGGCGTCGGGCAAGGCGAATGACGCGCGGATCGCCTTTGACGCGCAGGGACGGCCAACACACGCGACGATGACCGGAGCTGTGCAGGCCGCGATGCTCGTCGGGGCGGGCTCGCGGTCGATGAGCGGCGACAAGGTGGAGCTGGCGCTGGCAGGAGGCGGTAAGCAGCCAGTGGTGTTGCGCGGGGCGACGGCTACGGCGGCGGATGGGGCTCGTATGAGGATCGTGAATCCGTCGTCGCGCAAAGACGCCAAAGGCAAGGTGACAAATGGGGTGGAGACGACGAATGTGAAGGGCGATATGTTGACAGCTCGCTTCGTGGAGCGCGGGCCGAGGACGCAGGTTTCGGGTGTGGATGGGAGTGGCCGCACGTCGGTTGAACGGAATTGGGTGGAGGCGGCTGGTGGTGTTCAGCAGTGGAAGGAGACCGGCACAGGCGAAGTGTTAAAGGTGGACTTCCGGCAGGGGGCTAAGGATAAGGCTGAGCTGCTGCGGGCGGAGCAACGGGGCGGGGTGAAGATCGTACGGGAGGCCGTGGCTACCAAGAAAGGTGCGGCTCCCGATGTCGAACATGCCGAGGGCGATGTCGCGGTGTATGAGGCGGATCAGGATCGGATGACGATGACCGGTCAGGTAAGGGTCTCGACCGCCGACAGCGCGCTGTTTGCGGACCGAGTGCAGATGAACCGGACTAACGGCGATGCAACGGCGGAGGGTTCGGTGCGCGTAAATTACCTGCAACCGGGTAGTACGGGTGAGCCAGTCCATGTGATCGCAGCGCGAGCGCTAGGGCACAAGGATACTGGTATCACGGACTTTCTGGCCGCTCCGTCCGGTAACGTGCGGATGTGGCAGGGCGGGTCGAGCGTGGAGGCTCCGGTACTGGAGTTTGATCGCAACAGGAAGACGGTGGTGGCGCATGGCATTGGTGCCGGGCAAGCGGTGAAGACGATTCTGGTGGAGGAAAAAAATGCAAAAGCAGGTCCTCCGCCTACGGCGAAGGATGACAAGGTTATTGGATCGGCAGGGAAGAGGGCCGGTGGGACGGTGCGGGTGTTGAGCCGGGAGATGGTTTACTCCGATGCATCGCGCGAAGTGGAGTTCAAAGGCGCGGTGCAGGTGAACGATCAGGATGGAGTGATGCGGGCGCAGACGGCAACGATCTATCTTGTGCCGAAGAGTTTACCTCCCACCTCGCGCGGTGAGAGTGCGCGAGATGGGACACCCGGAGAGTTGGGATTGGGTGGCAAGGTGGATCATATGGTGGTTGCGGGCGTCGTCGAGTTGGAGCAGCCGGGACGGAAGGGGTCGGGCGACAAGCTGGTTTACACGGCGGACGACCGGACGTTTGTGCTGACCGGGACGAAGAGCGTTCCACCGAAGGTGGTGGATGAGGCGCAGGGGACGGTGACTGGCGCTACATTGCGGTTCAGGAACGGGGATGATAGCGTCGAAGTCCTGAGTGGGGATGGAGCGCAAAAGGTTCGAACCGAGACTCGGATGAAGCAGAAGAATTGAAGGCGACGGTGTGATGCGGGTTTTGCGGACGGATGGGATTGGCAAGTCTTACGGGGAGCGCGAAGTGGTGCGCGGCGTAAGCATTGAGATCGCGCAGGGCGAAGTGGTTGGTCTGCTGGGCCCGAATGGCGCGGGCAAGACGACGTGTTTTTACATCATCGTTGGACTGGTGCGGCCGGATGCGGGCACGGTGCTGGCGGATGGCGTGGATATTACGCGGCTGCCGATGTACCTGCGGGCGCGGCAGCACGGAATCAGCTACCTGCCGCAGGAAGCCAGTGTTTTTCGCAAGCTGACCGTAGAGGAGAACATTCTGGCCGTGCTGGAGGCTCGGGAGCTTGACTATTCGCTGCGCAAGACGCGGACGGAGCGGCTGCTGGAACAGTTGAACCTGGGCCACGTCCGCAAGACCCAGGGTTATGCGCTCAGCGGCGGCGAACGCAGGCGCGTGGAGATCGCACGATGCCTGGCGATCGAGCCGGCGTTTATTCTGCTTGACGAACCCTTCGCCGGTATCGACCCGATTGCCGTGCTGGACCTTCAGCAGATAATCTTCGCGCTGAAGGCAAGCGGGATCGGCGTGCTGATTACGGATCACAATGTGCATGACACCCTGGTGGTGACGGATCGGGCGTACATCATCAACGAGGGCAAGATTTTTGCTTCGGGAACGCCGGGTGAGCTGGGGCGGAATGCGGCGGTGCGGAAGATCTACCTGGGTGAGAAGTTTTCGATGGATTGAGGGCACGCCATAAGTCAGTAGTCGTCACGACAGCCAATACGGAGATTCTTCGCTGCGCTCAGAATGACCTCGGTGTCGGTTTGGGTCTTGGATCGAAATATTAGAAAACTCTAATGAATTCGGCAGGATGTGGCCCTTTTTGCGCCCTGCACGAAGTGTTGTGGACGTGTAGACTGTGGGCAAGTCCAGCCGCCGGGAACGTTGGTTATCGACGTGGCTGGCAGTCGCAAAGGGGCTTCGATGTTGCTTCAACCAAAGCTGAACGTAAGAGTCTCGCAGCGCCAGGTGTTGACGCCTGGACTGGTGCAGATGGTCAGCGTTCTGGCACTAAATAAGCTTGAGTTGAAGGACATGATCCAGTCCGAGATCGTGGAAAACCCAATGCTGGAGGAGCTGGAAGAGTCGGCTGCGTCGCTGGACGAGCGGTCGGGGCTGGAAGGGGACCGGGAGCGCTCGGCCGAGGAGGTGGCGGCGGAGGCGAAGCGCGAAGAGAAAGACCCATTCGATGAGATCGACTTTGGCAGCTACTTTCAGGACTATCTCGACCCGGGATACAAGACGGCATCAAATTTCGAAGAGTCGGACAAGCCTTCGTTTGAACATTTTCTGGCTGCGCCCAGTACGCTGAGCGATCACTTGATGTGGCAGCTTGGGTCGTTGACGATGTCGCCGGAAGTGGCGGCTGCGGCGGAGTTGATCGTGGGAAATCTGGACGCCAATGGGTATTTGCTTGCGACGGACGACGAGTTGGCTGAAGCGCTCGCGGCGCAGCTGAAGGCGGCAGAGCCGATACCGTTCGAGCGTGCCCTGAGAAACCGGGCGGCTGTCGACATCGAGGCTGACGTTTCGCCAACTATGCATGAGATTTGTCTGCGGGCGGTGGTTCAGGCACGCGAGTTGTTGCAACAACTTGATCCCGTGGGCGTGGGCGCTAGGGATTTGCGGGAGTGCCTGCTGACCCAGATCGCAGCGCAGCGCCGGGATGCGGCCCTGGCCGCTACGAAACGTGGCATTCGGTCCATGTCTCATGTGGAGAGCGACGACGTTGAAGAGTATGGTGAAGCGGTTGTAGCCACGAAGAACGACGACAGCCGCGATCCGGATGTCTTCCAGGTGGCGACGCACATCGTCGCGCATTGTCTGCCGCTGCTGCAGAAGAAAGACATGCGCGAGTTGACGCGCAGTTGTGGGCGGTCGGCGGAACAGGTCAACGCAGCCGTGGACTATATCCGGACACTCGACCCGCGTCCGGGCCAGCGCTATAACGCGTCGGAGACGCGCCTGATTGAGCCGGATGTCGCGTTTGCGAAGCGGGACGATGCCTACGTGGTGTTGATGAACGAAGAGGATATGCCGACGCTGCGTCTGAGCGCGACATATCGCAAGCTGTTGCGCGGCGCGACCACCGAGAAGGAGGTTCGCGAGTATGTGAAGGAGCGCTACAAGAGCGCGATCCAGCTGCTGCGGAATATCGAGCAGAGGAAGAACACGATTGTGCGGACTTGCGAAGCGATTGTGCGGCGGCAGACGGAGTTCCTGGACCGGGGCGAAGAGCATCTGAAGCCGATGATGATCAAGGAGGTCGCGGAGGAGATTGGGGTTCATCCGTCGACCGTGAGCCGCGCCGTGGCGAACAAATATGTCCACACGGTGCAGGGTGTGTACGAGCTTCGGTTCTTCTTTTCCGAGGGCGTGGGCGGACCGGAGGGTGGCGATCTCCCGCTGGTGCTGCTGAAGCGCAAGGTGAAGAAGCTGATCGAAGAAGAAGACCCGCGAAAGCCGTTGACGGACGATCATCTGGCGGCGTCATTGAAGGCCCAGGGGATCGATGTGACGCGGCGGACGGTGGCTAAGTATAGGGAAGATATGCAGATACCGAGCACGCACCAGCGGCGGGTGCGGTAGGCCGGCCTGAGTCTATGCCGTGTTCAGAGGGTAAAGCTGTCGGTCGAGGATAGGGCACCCGACGGGGTATTTCGTTCACAGAGGATTCGGGCGTACTATTGCGTTCACCGTGGAGTAATACGGCATCGTACGAACACGAGGTGATGAATGATCGTTGAGTACACCGGACGTAGTACCACAATTACCCCCAAACTGAAGAAGCTGGCTGATGATGAACTGGCTCGGATCGACGGAATCATCGGGCGCAGTGTGAGCGCGCACGTGATTTTAACCGAAGACAAGTACCGCCAGATTGCCGAGGTCACGCTGAAGACCCCGCTGGACATCCTGGTGGCGACGTGTGAGGGCACGGAGATGTACACCGCGCTGCACGATGCATTGAAGAAGATCGAACTGCAGGCGATCAAGCATAAGGAACGAAAGATCACGGTGGAACGGCACGCGAAGCCAAACTCGAGCGAGCCGTTGATTGAGTTGCGGCCGGCGGCGTTAGCTAGCTAAACGCGAAAGTGGGAAGAGGGAAATGCCCCGGCGATCGCTGGGGCATTTCTATTGGTATTGAGGGAGAACAGAAATGCCGATAGGAGGAACGAGGAGGGCCTGAAGATGTCAGCGGACACGAGTTGCACGGTTGTGCCTGCGATGGAGTACGAGAAGGAAGGCGTGTTCGAGGATTCGCTGTTAGAAAATATTCTGGATGCGCTGCCCGAGGCTACGGTGATCACGCATGGCAGCCGTGTGTTGCACGTCAATCAAGAGTTCACGCGGCTCTTCGAGTATTCGACCAGAGACAGCGTGGGGCGGGAGTTGGTCGATCTTGTGGTGCCCGAGGGCAGGCTGCATGAGTGCGAGATGATTCTGCACACACTGCGGCAGCACGGGCGGGTAGAGATGGAGACGCGGAGGCGGACGCGCTCCGGCGACGAGGTGGACGTGTGCCTGCTGATCTCAAAGGTCCAGCTGGGTGGGCAGGCCGCAGGAACTCTGGTGACGTATCGCGACATTCGGCGGCAGAAGGTGGAAGAGGCTCGGCTGAAGCATACCGCGCGTCACGATGTGCTGACCGGATTGCCGAATCGGGCCCTGTTTCTGGAGCAGGTTGGTCTCACCTTGGGGCGGTTACGGCGTCGCCCAGACCGGCGGTTTGCGGTGATGTTTATGGACCTTGACGGCTTCAAACAGGTGAACGACACATGCGGCCATGCGGCGGGTGACAAGCTGCTGCTGGTGGTCGCCGACAGGCTGATGCGATGTTTGCGGCCGCAGGATACGGTGGCGCGGCTCGGTGGCGACGAGTTTGCGCTGCTGCTGGATGAAAGCGGCAGCGAGGCGGAAGTTGAGGCGGTTGCAGCGCGAATCCAGGCGGAGATTCAGGAGCCGATCGACGGCCGCGCGGCGTATGTAACGGCAAGCATGGGGATTGCGATTGCGGTGCCGGACTATGAGTCGGCGGAACAGATTGTGCGTCATGCGGACTCCGCGATGTACGCGGCGAAGACGGCGGGTGGTGGCCGGCATGTGACCTACCAGCGGAAGTAAGGAACGCGACACGGCACGCGGTCAGGCGCGGCGAGCGGTGCTAGGATTTCTGCATGTCAGCGAAGAAGAACGACGCAAAGAAGACGAAGTCAGGCAAGGCAGCAGGCAAGTCAATTGAGGCCGCAGCCAGCGGCGGGAAACTGCCCCCAACGGAGGAACGCCGGCGGAAGCTGCGGAGAAAGTCTGATCTCCGGGAGCTCGACGCAGAGCCAACGGGTGCCGGGACGCAGGGCGAGCTGGTGATCCTGACCGGGATGAGCGGCTCGGGGAAGGCGAGCGCGTTGAAGGCGTTTGAGGATCTCGGGTATTACTCGGTCGATAACCTGCCGTTGGAGTTGATTCCAAGGTTCGCGGACCTGGTGCGGCAGTCGACGGAGATCGAACGCGCGGCGCTGGTGGTCGATGTGCGCGAGGGAGCTCAGTTGACGCGGTTCCCGGCGATTCTGAAGAAGGTTCATAAGGTTCTGAAGACCCACGTGCTGTTTCTGGATGCCAGCGATGAGTCGCTGGTGCGGCGCTACTCGGAGACGCGGCGACCGCACCCGATGGGGCGCGAGGAGACGGTAATGTCATCGATCCACGCGGAGAGGAAGCGTCTGGACCCGGTGCGGAATGTCGCGGATATCGTGCTGGATACGTCGAAGTTCAACGTGCATGAGCTAAGGGCGCACATTACGGCACAGTTCGAAAGCGTCGGCGAAAAGGAACGGAACCTGACGATTTCCGTGGTGAGCTTCGGATTCAAGAATGGTGTTCCAACGGATACGGATCTGGTCTTCGATGTGCGGTTCCTGCCGAATCCACACTTCCTGCCTGAGTTCCGCGAACTGACGGGGAAGCACCCTAAAGTGGCTGCCTACGTGAAGGGTTTTCCGCAGACGATGGAGTTTCTGGATAAGACCGAGGACATGCTCCGGTTTCTGCTGCCGCACTATATCGCGGAGGGCAAGAGCTATCTGACGGTGGCCTTTGGGTGCACCGGCGGGCAGCATCGCAGCGTGGCTATCGCTGAGGAGATGAAGAAGCGGCTGGAGGGTGATGGGTACCGGGTGAAGGCGAGTCATCGAGATATGCCGAGGTAACCCCCAAAAAGACAAGTGCGGAACGCGGATAAGAAGGAAAAGACGGACAAGGGCGGAGCGTAAGACGACAAGGGCTGGCTCTATCCGTCTTATACAATTTGTCCGTTTTTATCCGCGTTACGCCTTGCTTTGGGTGTGACCGTTAGAATGGCTGGGTGACTAGCGAACGGCGTTTGGGGTGGGCGGGTTGAGGCGGGTTTGGCGGCTGATGTCCTATCTGCAGCCTTATGCGCTGTTTTCGCTGGCGTCTGTGGTGTTGATGGCGGTGGTGGGTGCGATGTCGGCGCTTCGGGTGCTGCTGATCAAGCCGATCCTGGACAATGTGCTACAGCCGGATTCGCCGACGGACGATATGTTGCGGGTGTGGGTGCGTCCGCTGGGTCGCACCATCGATCTTCACTTCCTGGTGCCCAGTCACTTTCACAATGCGTGGACGGTGGTTGCATATGGGCTGATCGTGTCGGCGTTGTTGAAGTCGATCTGCGATTACGTGGGGACATATTGCGTCAATTTTGCAGGTTTCGGAATGATCACGGACCTGCGCAACGATCTATATAACTCGATCCTGCGACGGTCGACCACGTTCTTTCAGAAGCATACGAGCGGCACGCTGATCTCGACTCTGATCAACGATGTGGAGCGGGTGCAGACGGCGATGTCGACCGTACTGAGCGATGCGTTACAGCAGGCGTTCACGTTTGTCTTCACGGTGGCTGCGGCGATCTTCTACGGCGGCAAGCTGGCCTGGGTGCTCCTGCTGTTTGTGCCGGTCGTCATCTCGTCGGCGCGGCGCATCGGGCGCGGAGTGCGGGTGACGACGCGGTCTGGTCAGGACAAGCTGGCGGAAATTCAGAACATCCTGCAGGAGACGATCAGCGGCAACGGAATCGTCAAAGCTTTCGGGATGGAGCTTTGGGAGATGAAGCGGTTTCGCACGGCTGCGAAACGGTTGCTGAAGGCGAACCTGAAGTCGGTCAGCGTGCAGGCGATCAGCTCGCCGTTGATGGATTTTATCGGTGCCGTTGGGATTGCACTCCTGCTCACGATCGGGCGCGACGCGATCAAGGCACACCAGATGACGGCGGGCTCATTCATCGCGTTTCTGGTTGCCACGTTCTCGCTGTACGATCCGGTGCGGAAGTTTGCGATGTACTACAACAGCTTTCAACAGGCACTGGGCGCGAGCGAAGAGATTTTTCACTTCATGGATGCGCAGGATGAAGTGGTCGAAAAGAAGAAAGCACTTGCCCTCAAGGAGTTCGAAAGGGAGATTGTGTTCCACAACGTTTCTTTTGCGTATCACGCCGAAGGAGATGAAACACGCAGCGTGTTGAACAACATCTCGATCGAAGTGAAACTAGGCGAGGTAATCGCGTTTGTGGGCCCGAGTGGCGCGGGGAAGAGCTCGCTGGTGAACCTGATTCCGCGGTTCTTCGATGTCACGGGCGGGACCATCACGATTGACGGGCACGGCCTGCGCGACGTCACGCTGGCCTCGCTGCGCAAGCAGATCGGCAAGGTCACGCAGGAGACTGTGCTCTTCAACGACACGGTTCGCAATAACATCGCTTACGGGCAACCGGACGTGCCGTTCGCGCGAGTGGAAGAGGCTGCGAAGATGGCGCTGGCGCACGACTTCATCCTGCGCATGCCGGAAGGCTACGACACAAAGATTGGCGAGAAGGGTGTGCGGCTAAGCGGCGGCGAACGGCAGCGGCTTGCGATCGCGCGGGCAATCCTGAAGAATGCCCCAATCCTGATTCTCGATGAGGCAACGAGCGCGCTCGACACAGAGAGCGAGGCCTATGTGCAGGCGGCGCTAGGGAACCTGATGGAAGGCAGAACGTCGTTTCTGATCGCCCATCGGCTCTCGACAGTGCGGAGGGCGACGCGAATTGTCGTCTTGGAAGCCGGCTGCATTACTGAAATGGGCACGCATGAGGAGTTGCTGGCCAAGGGCGGAAGTTATAAACGCCTCTACGACATGCAGTTCTTCGCGGAGCCAAATGCCGCTGGTGAGGCGGAGTTGGAGGGGATGGCATGAGCAGTGTGTTGTCGATGACGGGGTTTGCGAGTGTAGATGCGAGCCTGGAGGGCGGGCGTGGTTTCGGGCTGACGATGAAGTCGGTGAATCACCGGCATCTTGACTTGTCCATCCGCGTGCCGATGGGGATGGACGTGCTGGAACCGGCGCTGCGCAGGGCCGTCAAGGCCGCAGTGCGGCGCGGGCACGTGGAATTGACGATGAACTTCGAGAAGGCGTCGGCTACGGCTGTGGTGGAACTGGATGAGGCATTACTGGACGCCTATGTGAATGCCTTTACGCGGGCCAAGGAGCGGTTCGGAGTCACGCAGGAGCCGGATTTGAATGGGCTGCTGCGGATGCCCGGAGTGATGTCAGCGGCGGTCCGCTCCGTGAGCGCTGGAGAGATTGAGGGCTCGGTGCTGACGGCTACAGCGGAGTTGCTGACGCGCTTCAATGCGGCGCGGGAGGCTGAGGGCGAGGCTTTGGCGGCGGATTTGCGCGCCGGGATGCAGACGCTGGCGACGCTGGCGGTTGAGGCTCGCGAACTGCGCGAGGGGTTGTCTGCGGCGGAGTTCGCTCGCGTGAAGGCGAAGCTGGAGGAGCTGATCGGCACCAGCGGCGTGACCGAGGAGCGGCTGGTGACCGAGGCGGCGCTGATTACGGCGCGTGGTGACGTCGAAGAGGAACTTGTGCGCCTGCGGACGCATATCGACCGCTTTATCGAGATTTTGGATGGCGGCGGCGAGGTGGGACGGCAATTGGATTTTCTGTTGCAGGAGATGAACCGCGAGGCGAATACGCTGCTCTCAAAGAGCGGCGGGAATGCCGGCGACGCAGGAATGCGGCTGACCGAGATTGGGCTGGAAGTCAAGGTGGGGCTGGAGCGGGCGCGGGAGCAGGTTCAGAATCTGGAGTAGAGCAGAAGCGCAAAGCGGGACACGGGCCTAAATCTTCGTGACGCGCTTGGTTTTTCTTGCTTCCAGCCTCAGTACCAGTGAGCTATTCGTCGTGTTGGGTTTTGGCTGAGCGGTCGCTGAGTTGGGTGTCAGTTGTGCCATTGTGCCCTCCAGATCGCAAATACAACGATCACTAACAGGTAGAGTATACCGCTCGCCATGAAAACGCTGGCCCCCGACAACAGTTTCGCTGTGGTGGTGTTCAAGCCGCGATTGGTTGATGACGCAAACGCGTAATCCGCGACCCGATCCTCGTAAAACTGCTCTTGCGTTGGCCAGTCGGCGCCATATTCCATGATGAGCTGTGCGCCGTCGGCGATCGCTTCAAAGTTCCTTATTCTTAGCGCCCACAAAATCAGTGCCAGCGCGATGGTCATGGGCAGCGCTTCTAGCAGCATGAGTCCCCATGGGATGTGCAGGCTCCTTGAAGTGGCCTCCGCATCAGAGGCCTTCAGGATCATTGCAGCGAGAAAAAGCCGAGACGATGCCGAGATAAACCTTGGCCCGGCCCTCTAGCTGGAGCGACGTTCGCTCTTCGGCATCGAAGAGGGGCTTATAGAACTCGTACTGCTCTTTGGTTACGGGTTCCTTCACGCGATGTTCCTCAGCGCACCAGTGTAGCGCGCCGACTGTGCCCAGGCGGGCGCGGAAGGGTTAGACTTGGGGAAACACTATGGCAGGAATTTTGTTCATCATTTCAGCGCCTTCGGGCTCCGGTAAGTCGACGCTGGTGAGTCAGGTGCGGTCGCTGGTCGAGGGGCTGGAGTTTTCCATCTCGTACACCACGCGGCAGCCGCGGGGCAGCGAAGAAGATGGGCGGGAGTACCACTTCATCAACCGGGCGGAGTTTGAACGAATGATTGCGGCGGGTGGGTTCCTGGAGTGGGCCGAGGTGTTTGGAAACTACTACGGGACTGCCGTCGCGGCGCTCGCGCATGCCAAGGCGGCAGGAAGGGATTTGCTGCTGGATATCGATGTTCAGGGTGCGATGCAGATTATGCAGAAGAGGCCCGAGGCCGTTTCGATCTTCATCATGCCGCCTACGCCGGAGGTTCTGGAGCGGCGCCTGCGGAATCGTAGCGAAGCCGAGAAGATGACGTCGGAGGACGTAATCGGGGTGCGGCTGCGGGAGGCGCAAAAGGAGCTGGACCGCTTGCGCGAGTACAGGTACGCCATCGTGAACGACGATCTGGATGTGGCGGTAAGCGAGATGAAGGCGCTTGTGCTGACAGAGCGGGGGGACCCTGACGCGGATGTTGCGCTGGCCGCGACTTGTTTGACAAGCGCGGGGTCTCCGCGGCTCGTACATGCGCTGGAAAGCTTCAAGGCGGCGCAGTGACCGGGTGGAGTATGTATGGCGTGGGTCACGCCCGACTTTGTGTGTGTCATACATGACATACAATCCCGATTTCTCTATTTAGGATGTAGTCAACATTGCAGGGTTACTGTAGGCTCTTACCAAACGCACAACTTGATTTGGAGGTTACGTATGTCGGCAGAGAAGGTTCTGTTCAACAAGTACAGCCTGGTAAAAGGTGCGGCGCGTCGTGCGCGGCAGTTGCAGTCTGGCGCACCTCCGCTTTCGAGCTCGAAGTCGATGAAGCCGTGCCGGGTGGCGCAGGATGAGATTCGCGCTGGCCTGGTCACGTTTGTGCTGCCGGACAAGTTGGTGGCTCCAGCGGTGGATACGGTCGGGGTCGAGGCGTTGAAGTTCGGCCTGGTCTAAACCTGTCCTCGGGTCTGCTGTAGGCTGGATGGATGGCGGTCGCAGACGACAAGGTGGGGCACGTTCGTGCGTATCTCGAATACTTTCGCGATATGGGCGTGCATGAGTTTTATCGTAATGAGACCCTGGAAGCGGTGGAGCTTTCTGCGGTTGTTGAGGCCGAGCCGGTTGCGGCAGCAATAGAAGTGCGGGTGGACGTGGCGGCACCGGCGATTTCGGTGCTGGAGGCGCTGAGCCCGACGGAGTTGAATATCGCAAAACTTGTGTCGTTGACTGATCTTGCGCCGATGCCTTCGGCGCGTGTGTCGGCGGAGTTGCGTGACGCCGCTCTTGAGGCTATTCGCACGGATATTGGCGATTGCACGCGGTGTCCGCTGGCGTATGGCGGGCGGCGGAAGATCGTGTTTGGCAATGGCGATCCGAATGCGCGGCTGATGTTCGTCGGCGAGGGGCCGGGGGCGGATGAGGATGAGCAGGGAGTGCCGTTCGTCGGCAAGAGCGGCCAGTTGCTGAACAACATGATTGCGGCGATGGGACTGCGGCGCGAAGACGTTTATGTGGCCAATATTGTGAAGTGCCGGCCGCCGGCGAATCGGGCTCCGGAACCGGTGGAGGCGAACACCTGCACGCAATTTCTGGTTCGGCAGATGGATGTCGTGCAGCCGGAGGTGGTGGTGGCGCTGGGGGCTACGGCGGCCGCGTATCTGCTGGGCGTGAAGCAGACTCTGGCGAGCCTGCGGGGCCAGTTTCATCAGGTGCGCGGGGCGAAGTGCGTGGTGACCTTCCATCCAGCGTACCTGCTGCGGGATCCGACCAAGAAGGGTGATGCCTGGAAGGATTTGCAGATGGTGATGACGGAGATGGGGTTGAAGGGGAAAGGCTAAGGCTCGGCGATCAGGGCGGGTTTGAATACTTCAAACAATACGGCGCTGATGGCTTCCACCACCAGGATGAGGTATGGGATGCCGATCATCTGGCTGGCCAGGATGCGGCGCTGGTCGAGCAGGTAGTTCTCGAGGAACAGCCCCGCAAAGAGGATGACGAAAGCAAATGGCAGAAGGAAGAATCCTGCAAACCATGCGAGCTTTGGACGGTTCTGAAGTTGTCGGAATGCCTCGATGACGGGCGGGAGGCTGACGGCGAGGACGGCTACCGCAGTGAGCCAGAATACGACGGGCGAGCGGCCAAACATCAGGCGGTTCGCATATTGCTCGTCGTTTGCACCGAGCAGGACGAAGAACATGCGGTTGACCGGAAAGTTTGCGAAGATCAGGGCAAACCCCATGCGCTTTGACGCCGAGATTGATGCGCGCAGCATGGCGTAGCCAATCCACATGAGGGCGAAGGTGAACATTGGGCCGGCCATGGCTGCCCAATAGGCCTTGGTGACGTTCGCGTTACAGCCGGGGGCGAGTGAGAAGGAGTTAAAGGTCTTGGTGCCGAAGGCCCCGCAGAGAGCTGCGCCGGTGAAGTGGTGGACGAATTCGTGGGAAGTGCCGCAAAGAATGGTAAGCGCGGCGAAGGCGACGAGGTATCGCCACGACATACTAATCGTCATGGTCGGAGTACGGATCGGGTATAAGTTTAGTTCCAGCGATGAGATGTTCAATCATTCGCGCCGAAGATGGTTACACTTCGAGTAAGCCAAACAAATCAACGGAGGACACAATGGCAGCAAAGACTGTTTTCATCACAGGTTCGTCTGCGGGGATCGGTAAAGCGACCGCGATTTTGTTTCAGCAGCAAGGTTGGAACGTCGTGGCGACGATGCGTTCTCCCGATGCGGGTGGGGACTTGGCGGCGCTTGATCGGGTGCTGGTGACAAAATTGGATGTGATAGACGAGGCCTCCATTGCGGCGGCCGTGGCGGCGGCGGAAGATAAGTTTGGCGGCATTGATGTGCTGGTGAACAACGCGGGATTTGGGGTCTACGGGTTGTTGGAGGCGACTGCGGTAGAGAGCATTCGCAAACAATTCGAAACCAACGTGGTGGGCCTGCTGGCGACGACCAAGGAGGTGGTTCGATTGATGCGTCGGGATAAGTCCGGCGTGGTGATCAACGTCGGATCAATCGCGGGAAAGATGGCTTACCCGCTGGGCACGATGTACAACGGAACCAAGTTTGCTGTGGAAGGAATCTCGGAAGCCTTGCGATTTGAGCTGCGCGAGATTGGAGTACGCGTTAAGCTCATCGAGCCGGGCATCATCTATACGAATTTCTTCGCCGCGACCGAGTTCAACAACGACCCTTCGCTGGTGGAATACCAGGGGCTGGTTGCAAAGTTCGGCGCGGCGATGGAAGAGGTGTCCAAGCACGGCACCGACGTCAGTGTGGCCGCTGAAACGATCTACACCGCTGCAACCGACGGCAGCGATCATTTCCGCTACCTCGTTGGCGAGGATGCGAAGGCGTGGGCCGCACAGCTTGCGGGCATCGACAACGAGGAGTACTTCGCGCACATAAGCTCCGTGTTCGGGCTTTAGAAAGGCTCGGAGTAACACATCCTGTTGACACGGTCTAACCTAGAGGGGTGAGCCTCTACTGCGATGTCGCCTTGCCTGTGCCGCTGGACCGGTCGTTTACCTATGCGGTCAATGGTCAGGAGCCTTGCGTTGGGGCGCGTGTGATCGTGCCGTTTTCCGGGCAGATGCTGATGGGTGTCGTCGTGCGGGTGCATGAGGATGCCCTGCCTGAGGGGGTGGAGGCCAAGCCTGTTCAGACGGTGATGGATGCTAGACCGCTGCTCGATGCGGGGCAGATGGAGCTGGCGCGGTGGATCGCGCAGTACTACTGCGCTCCTTTGGGCGAGGTGCTGCGTGGGATGTTGCCGCTGGCTGCGGAGGTCAAGCGGCAGTGGATGTATCGGATCGCGGCGGCGGGGCGGCGGGTCTTGTACGAGGGGGCGGCCAAGGGGGCGTCGCGGCGGTCGAGGTTGACGCCGGAGGATCAGAATCGCGAGTACTCGGTATTGAACTACCTGGAGAATGGTGAGTCGGCCAAGGTTGGGGCTTTGCGGTCGGCTACTGGCGCAAATCGGGGGCTCCTGGAGGGGATGGTCCGCAAGAAGTGGCTGGAGCGCGAGGCTGTTGCGGAGGAGCGGGATGCGCGGCGGACTATCCGCGTGGCTGTTTTGGTCGAGGAGGGGAGCACACCCCAGGGGTTAAAGCCCGACTTTGCGGCCGAAGTGGAGAGACCCAAGGCTGAAGCCTTGCGGGACCTGGAGGCAGGGCCGGCCCACAGGCTTCCACGGCTGAACGAGAAGCAGTTGGCGGTGATGGCGGAGCTGGCAGCGGTCGGCGGGCGGCTGGCGGTTGCCGCGCTGAAGGAGCGTGGGGTGTCGGGGTCGTCGCTGGCTACGCTGGTGAAGCGTGGGTTGGTGGCGATTGAGGAAGAGGCGGAGACATTTGCTCTGGGTGGGGTGCGGACGGACGGCAAGAAAGATGCCCATGAACATCCGCTGAATGAAGAGCAGATGGAGGCCGTCGGCACGATTGCCGCGGCGATGATGAAGGGTGGTTTCAAGCCGCATCTGCTGTTTGGGGTGACCGGGTCGGGCAAGACTACGGTGTATTTTGCGGCGATGCAGCGGGCGCTCGATGCTGGGAAGACATCGCTACTGCTGGTGCCGGAGATTGGCTTGACCCCTGCGATGGCGGGCCAGATGTATGCGGCCTTTGGTGACGCTGTGGCGCTGCTGCACTCCGGGTTGACGCCGGATGAACGGGCGGAACAATGGCACAGGATTCGACGGGGCGATGCCCGGGTGGTCGTCGGGACCAGATCGGCGGTGTTCGCGCCGATGCAGAATCTGGGGCTGGTGATCGTCGACGAGGAACACGATTCGAGCTACAAGCAAGAGGAGAATCCGCGCTATCACGGCCGCGATGTGGCGGTTATGAGGGCGAAGTTTGCCGAGTGCGCGGTGGTGCTGGGGTCGGCGACGCCTTCGCTGGAGAGCTGGTCCAATGCGGAGCGCGGGAAATACGCATTGATCGAGATGCGACAGCGGGTGATGGGGCGGGCTCTGCCGGCGGTCGAGCTGATCGACATGCGTGAGGAGTTTCAGGCCGTCGGCAAGGAAGAGGTCTTTTCTCGCCGCCTGACGGCGGAGATCAGTGCGACGCTGGATCGCGGCGAGCAGGTGTTGCTGTTGCTGAACCGGCGCGGGTATTCATTCACCGTGATCTGCCGCAGCTGCGGCGAGAAGGTCGAGTGCGAGAACTGCGCCATCTCGATGACCTACCACAAGGCCATGACGAGCGAGGATGGGGTCGCCGATGGCTGTCGGCTGGAGTGCCACTACTGCGGGTCGCGCCGGACGGTGCCGAAGAATTGCCCGAAATGCCAGAGCGAGCACCTCTACTTCCTGGGTGCGGGGTCGCAGCAGGGCGAAGAGAAGCTGCGGGAGCTGTTCCCGAATGCGCGCATCGGGCGGATGGATCGCGATACCGTTCGTGGCCGCTTCGACATGGAACGGCTGCTGGCGCGTTTACATTCGGGCGAGATCAACCTGCTTGTGGGTACACAAATGATCGCTAAAGGTCATGACATTCATGGCGTCACGCTGGTGGGAGTGGTGGGTGCGGATCATGCGCTGGGGATGCCGGATTTTCGGGCAGCGGAGCGGGTGTTTCAGTTGCTCACCCAGGTCTCCGGGCGTGCTGGTCGCGGGGAGCTGCCGGGTAAGGTTCTGTTTCAGACCTACCATCGCGATCACTACGCGGTAAAGTTTGCAGCGGCGCATGACTACATCGGGTTTGTGGGCAAAGAGATGCAATTTCGCCGGAGCCTGCACTACCCGCCGTTTGCCGTGCTAGCGAACGTGATTGTGCAGAGCGAAAAGATGGAAGAGGCGGCAGGGTGGGCGGCCCAGCTAGGGCGTTGGTTTGAGCGGACGAAGTCTGCGGAGGTGCGGGTGTTGGGGCCCGCCGCGGCTCCGATCGTAAAGCTCAAGAGGATTTACCGCTTCCACTTCATCCTCAAGGCTCAGCGGCGCAGTGCGCTCGGAGCCAGGCTGCGCGGGATGCTGGCGGCGGCGGGAAAGGCCGGGATTCCAAGGCGGAATCTGGTGGTGGATGTGGATGCCGTGCATTTGATGTAGTTCCTGAGAGTGCGTTACGCGGATAAGACGGATAAAAATGACAAGACGGATAGGGCTTTGGAGTAAGAGCGATTACTCCAAGGTTTGATCCGCATTATCTCTGTTGTACGTCGTATCCGCGTAACGCCTTTTTCAGTGGTAACGGCCCGGCAGTTTTGTGAGGATGTGAATCAGGCCGTAGCCCTGGAACGGCTGGAACGTTCCCGCAACGAGCAGAATGCAGAGGCATATGGGAATAAGGGCGAGATGACCCTTGCCGAGTGGCTCCGAGTCAGGAACTTTGGGGTGGCGCATGCCGGGCATCAGGAGAACGATTCCCCACACCACCCAGCCCGCCCAGAACCAAAAGCCAAGCCCAAAGAGTACGACCACAACAATGCGCGACGACCAGCGATGGACAGTCGGCGAGATCGCATAGAGGATGTGCCCGCCGTCAAGCTGGCCGGCTGGGATCAGGTTGAGCGCGGTGATGAGCAGGCCGATCCAGCTAGCGGTGAGTACTGGGTGCGGCACGATCAGAGTGATGTCCGGGCTCGAGCCGCTAAAGAGCGCGAGGATGCGATGAATGGCGAGGATTGCCAACGGCGATTGCACCTTGTGGACCAGCGGGATGGGTGCGTAAGTGGACCAGGACAGGCCGAGCGTCGTCGTTACAAGCGCAACGACAAAGCCGGCGATGGGCCCGGACGCACCGATCATGAGCAGCGCGGCGCGCGATCGGATGCTGGACTGGAGGCGAATTACCGCGCCAAAGGTTCCGCTGAGGGACGGCGTGGGCAGCATGTAGGGCAGGGTCGAGCGGACGGAGTAGTAGCGGCAGGCAAAGTAGTGGCCGAACTCGTGGGTCAGCAGAATTCCCACGAGCGTGAGCGAGAAGGGCAGCCCTGTGGCCAGCATGCTGAGGTGCTGGATCACCCACTCGAGGGGCAGAATGTCGGCGTCAGTGGCCAGCGGCGGGGCGCCCACGCGGAAGTTGTGCATGTACCGCATGCCGACCGCTGTGGTCGAGAACATGGTGACGAAAAACAGAAGCGCAGGAATCCCAAACCGCTTGAAGCTGCTTTCCACTCGCCGGGGCGCTGTCTGGACGGGCTGACTAGAGAGACTCGGCGAGGTCATTTATGCCTAAGAGCAGGGAAGTGGGAATAGGGAAACGGGGAGGAGAAGGCACCGTCTATGCGGCTTGTTCCCAAGGAGTTACGAAAATCTATTCAAGGACGTGGAGCTCCTTGCCCGGCTTGAAGCGGACCGCTTTGCCCGGAGCGATCGAGACTTCGGCTCCGGTGCGTGGATTGCGGCCAACTCCGGTCTTGCGGGGTTTGACGGTGAAGACGCCGAACCCGCGGAGTTCGATACGGTCGCCCTCGACGAGGCTTTGCTTCATGGCTTCGAAGATGGCGTCGACAGCCGCCTCGGCCTTGGTTCGGACGAGCCCGGTACGCTCCACGACACGTTGAATCAGGTCCTGCTTGATCACTTGAGCCTCGCTTTGTATGTATCCGTTGCGCTTGCGATGAGTGGCGGGAATGTCGAGCGGCTCGACATTCCGGACAGAACCGAACATTTCGAGACAAAAGCGAGTGATGTGCCGTGCTTTCCTCAGCTTCGTTCTTCTTGCGATGGTAGAAAGGGGAAGACCGATTGTCAATGTGCGATTACGCTGTTAAGAGTAGCGTTTCCGCGCAGTTGAGGTCTCCGGACCGAGTGTGGAATCGAAGAGAGGGCTAGGCAACGATGTCGATCAAGAGCGACCGCTGGATCAGGCAACAGGCTGTGGAGCATGGGATGATTTCGCCCTTTTGCGAGAAGCAGGTGAAGGAAGGCGTCATCTCGTATGGCCTCTCCTCGTATGGCTACGACCTGAGGGTTTCGGACGAGTTCAAGATTTTTACCAACGTGAACAGCGCAATCATCGATCCAAAGGCCTTCGACGAGCGGTCATTCGTTTCGGTGCAGGCGGACAGCGTGATCGTTCCGCCGAACTCGTTTGCGCTGGCTCGGTCAATCGAGTACTTCAAAATTCCGCGCGATGTGCTGACGATCTGCGTCGGCAAGTCGACCTATGCGCGCTGCGGCATCATCGTCAACGTGACGCCGTTTGAGCCGGAGTGGGAAGGGTATGTGACGCTCGAAATTTCGAATACCACTCCGCTGCCCGCGCGCATCTATGCCAACGAAGGTTTGTGCCAGATTCTGTTCTTCCAGTCCGATGAGGTCTGCGAAGTAAGTTACGCGGACCGCAAAGGAAAGTACCAGAATCAGCAGGGAATTGTGCTTCCGAAGCTGTAGCTTGCTTAGAAAGAACGCGGTAGCCGTGATTCTGCTGCACCGGACGAACGATAGAGCGCGGAGGCTGCGCATTGACCAAAGCGATTCGCACCAAGAGCTTGCCCCGGATCGGACTGATGGCCACAGATGCGTTGCGCATCATGGGACTGCGCGCGATTCTCGGCGACGGAGAAGAGTGCGAGATTGTGCCGCTGGCGGATAATGTATCCTCTGCCATTGAAGGTTTGGAGCTGGCGCTGCTGGATTCTCCGGCCGACGGTGAAGTGCTGGATCTGGTGCAGGCCTTCCGTCGCCATCGACCCGGGCTGGCAGTCATTGTGATGGGCCCGGAGAAGGATCCGGAGCATATTGAGCGCGTCATCGGAGCCGGCGCGAAGGGTTACCTGAGCCGCGCCGCGAGTGAAGCAGAGTTGCGAATGGCGATCGATGTCGTGCGCGACGGTTCGGTCTGGGCGCCACGAAAAGTGATGGCACGGCTGCTAGAACACAGCATGCAGGAACCGGTCGTCGCAACTATTCCCCCCGTGAACTTCACCAAGCGAGAGTTGGAAGTGCTGCGTCTTCTTGTACTTGGACACCCCAACCGACAGATTGCCGTGGCCCTTGGAGTGGATGAGGGAACCGTGAAAGCGCACATGGGGCGCGTGATGCGGAAGGCTGGCGTAGATAACCGGACGGCCCTCACGATGCGCGCGCTTGAGCGGAACTGGGCTGTTGGCTAATGGCTTTCGGGTAATTATTTTGGTTACTAAAGTCGCTATACCTCGGTACCGTTGCGGTTACTTAAGATTTAGGTCAAAGTCGTATTTGAGCAACACAGACCTGGGAGAGTGGGGCTGCGACGCATCGACAAGCTGAGTCGATGAAGTTCACAGCCCCCGATTTTTTGCGCGGTGGAGCTTCACTCCTATTGTCCAGGTACAACCCGGTGGGGTTGGCGCTCATCTGATCGAATATTGTGTGCCGGGAAGATGATTAGAATCAGTGGCATATTTCGTTATTCGATTTTTGAGATTTCAGTTCAGGAGCTCCTTATGAAGCGGTTTTCGACGGTAGCAGTAGCGATGGGTGCCATGTTGATGGCGGGTGCGGCGCAGGTTTCCTACGCGGCGGGTTTTGGCAAAGGCGACGGCGATAAAGCTAAACTTTCCGACCGGTTAGCGTCGGCGTCTGCGGTTATCGACGAGGTCTTGTCGGTTCCCGATAAGGGGATTCCGCAGGGCATTCTGGCCAACGCACAGTGCGTTGTCGTAGTTCCTCATTACAAGAAGGGTGCCTTCGTCGTTGGCGCGCAGTACGGCCAGGGCGTGGCAACGTGCCGTACGCCGCGCGGCTGGAGCGCACCAGTGTTTGTTCAACTAGCCGGCGGAAGCTTTGGCTGGCAGATTGGTGGACAGTCGACCGACCTGATCCTCGTCGCCATGAACAAAAACGGCTTGGAGCATATGCTGCACAACAAGTTCAAGATCGGCGCTGACGCTGCTGCTTCGGCTGGGCCGGTTGGACGCAACGCGCAGGCTGGAACCGACTGGAAGATGAACGCCGAGTTCCTGACCTATTCGCGTTCGAAGGGTTTGTTCGCCGGGTTGGATTTGGACGGAACAGTTCTCTCGCAGAATGAGGACGACACCCGCACGATGTACGGCGCCAATGTGCCGTTCGCGACTGTCCTGCACGGTGATACTCCCGCACCGGCGGCTACCGCGCCGTTTCTGCGGACGGTTGCCAAGTACTTCGTGATTGCGAAGAAGAACAGCGACTAGTAGCTCACAATCGATGTATCCGAACGGGCGGCCAATTGGTCGCCCGTTCTGCTTTTGTGGCGGAGCGGGCGGGGAGGCGTTGGCGGTAGACTAGAGGCTTGATATCGGAAGTCCAAGTCGAAGTCGGCGCAGCTACCGGCACACCTGTTGGCCGTGTGTCGTTGCGGGAGCGGACGGAATTCTTAGCGGTGCGGCTTCTTGTTAAGGGACTGGGATCGCTTCCCCGGGGAATTGCCAGATGGGTCGGTGCCGCGATTGGGGCGGTTGCATTTCGGCTGATCGGCAAGCTGCGACGCGTGGGAGTACGAAACCTGGAGCTTGCGTATCCGGAATGGCCTGCGGCACGACGCTTGTCGACCTTACGACTGGTCTACCGCAACCTCGGCTGGCAACTGGCCGAGTTCTGCCTGATGAGTGGGTACACGCGGGGACAGGCGAGCGAATTCATCGAGTATGACGGGCTGGATCACTACCTGGGGGCGCGGGAGCGGGGCAAAGGCGTACTGGTGCTGACCGGGCATCTGGGCGCTTGGGAGCTGTCCAGCTTCTACCACTCGCTGGTTGGGTTTCCGATGGGGCTGGTGATTCGCCGACTGGACAATCCGCTGGTGGACGAGTTTGTGAACAGGATTCGGTGCCTGCATGGCAATCGCGTGATCCACAAGGACGATTTTGCCAGGGGGCTGATCTCGGCGATGCGGGCCGGTGAAACGGTGGGGATTCTGATGGATACGAACATGACACCGCCCCAGGGGACCTTCGTGCCGTTTTTTGGTGTGGAAGCATGCACGGCCTCCGGGATGGCCAGGGTGGCGCTGAAGACCGACGCAGCGGTTTTGCCCGGATTTTTGCTATGGGACGATGTTCGACGGAAGTATGTTTTGCGATTCGGGCCGAGGATTGAGCTGGTCAGGACTGGGAATGCCGAAGCCGATACGCTGGCCAACACAGCGGAGTTTGCGGCTAGTACGGAACGGTACATCCGGGCGAATCCGGAGCAGTGGCTTTGGATGCACAGGCGCTGGAAGACGCGGCCAGCGGGCGAGCGGGGGATTTATTGATGGTGACGGCACGGGAGATTGCTTCGCTACTGGGAGTGGAAAGCTGCGAGAGTTCAGCGGAAGTTTCGAGAGTGTCGGCGATTCCGGCGGCGGGGCCGGATGCGCTGGTGTTTGCGCTGGATGAGGACGCCATGGCGGAGGCGCTGGCTTCCCGAGCCGGGATAATCCTTGGGCCATTGAATGCTGCCGCCGATAGCCGGGTGGTGCGGGTCAAGGATCCGCGTACGGCGTTTGCGCGGGTGTATGCCAAGTGGTTCGACGAGCGGGGCGGTCGCGGAGTTCATCCAACCGCAATCGTTGAGATGGAAGCGGTCATCGGGGCTGGGTGCGAGATCGGAGCGGGCTCGTACATCGCTGCGGGCGCGAAGCTCGGTGCGGATTGCGTGGTCGGGCCGCGGGTTGTCATCCATGGCTGCGCCACGCTGGGGAGCCGCGTCAGGGTGCAGGCGGGGGCGGTGCTGGGGTCGGATGGGTTTGGCTACGCCCGGACTTCAGATGGCTACCTTGGGTTTCCGCAGATTGGGACGCTTTGGATCGGCGACGATGTCGAGATTGGCGCAGGCACGACCATCGACCGAGGCGCGCTGGGCGAGACGCGGGTCGGACGCGGGACGAAGATCGACAACCTCTGCCACATCGCGCACAATTGCATCATCGGGGAGGATGTGATCATGGCCGCGCAGGTGGGGATGGCGGGGTCGTGCGTGATCGAAGACGGCGCGATGCTCGGCGGGCAGGTGGGGCTTGGAGAGCGGGTGACGATCGGCAAGGGTGTGATTCTTGGCGGGCAGGGTGGAGTGCTGCCGGGCAAGAAGATCGAAGGCGAGGGCGTGGTGTATTGGGGAACGCCTGCTCAGCCGGTGCGGGAGTACCTGCGCGGGTTGGCGCGGATGCGTAAAGCTTAAAGAGAAACCCCATGTTCGCCGCGATAAGCCTGCGGCGAACATGGGGCCCGGGAGAGTGGGGCAGCGGTACAGGTTAGATGAAGAGTCCGTTGAGACCAACCGGGAAGAATCCACCCTTGGCCGTGGCACCGGCAACAGCGCCGCCGGCGGTGACGATGTTGAGGACCTGAGAGGTTGTGCGGGCGAAGGCAGTTGCGGGAGCTGGAGCGCTTGCACCCGGTGCGTCCACAATCTGCGTGGCAATGACCGTGCTTCCGTTGAGGGAGACCATCTGCGGGGCCAAACCGTAATCATCTGGGTTCGGGTCTTCCGGATTGTTACCCGGATTCTTGGCCTGCGAGGCGCCGTTGCGTAGGGCTGAGATCAGACCAGTCAACGAAGCCAGGGTGCCGGTTGGGAAGTAGGTCGCGTTTGCGTCTGCTACCGCGAGTGCGGTACGGACGAGACCCGCATGGTAGGCTTCGACGGCCAGGATTCCGGTTGCGACTGGCAGGATCGTGCTCTTACCGGTGATCAACGGAGCCGCGCCGTGGTATGCAGAGACACCGACATCTTCAAAGATGTATGCGCCGAGCAGGAAGGAGATTTCGTTCGCATATGGATTGAAGGGACGAGCCGAGGAGGGAATGCCCGCCAGACCGGCGACAGCGTCGAACAGAGCCGGAGTCAGGTTGAGCTGGGGTTGCGAGACGGCCAACGATCCGAGCGCCGAACGAAGCAGAGAGACGTGCTTTCCTTCTTCGATGGCGGTTTCGACTGCGTAGGCGGCGAACAGTGGGCTGACGAAAGGCACTTTATAGGCCGAGAGAGCGGGACCGCCCTGACCGGTATTGGCGACAACTCCGGCGGTCGTTCCAGCACTGTTGCCTCCTGCCACGCCGTTGATGCCCAAAACGGCAGCACCTGCGGCGGTCGACGAGGCGCTGGCCACGTCGATGGTGGTGCCGAATGCTGCGAGGTAATAAAAGTTCGCTTCGAGGTATTCAAGGTTGAGAGCGAAGTTGAGGATGTCGTTGTCGCTGTAAACGCCGACCGCAGCTTGTGCTGCGGCTGGTTTGGGGGCGAGCGTAAGAGCGGCGAGTGCAGCTCCTCCGCCTGCCAGCAGGGCGCGCCTGCTGACGATGATTTCATCGAGGACTTGAGTCTCTTGATTCGGCATGTGAGTTTCTTCCTTAGAACGGTTTATTTGGCTTGTCGGACTGCATGGACTGCTGTTGACGTTCCTGACTTGGCGAGTCGCTTAGGAGGCGATTTTGATGTTTCCGTTCAAGCCGTTGGGGAAGAAGCCGCCAGATGTGGCGCCAGCGGTTGCCGTACCGTAAACGATGTGCAGCACCTGGCTGGGCATACGTGCGAAACCAACTGCGTTGGCGGTGGATGCTGCCACGATGCTGGTGGCGGGGTAGTTTCCATTTGCTGCAATGGTGATGGGAGCGAGCGTCAGGGGTGTTTCCATGCCGCCGCCGAGCGTGCTGCGCAACGCAGAGACCTGGTTGGCAGTTGTAAGCAGCGAAGCGTTAGGCTGTGCCCCGCCCACGACAGTGGATGCGATGGCAGTGATCGCGGTCCGGACGTAAGCTGCGTGGTAGGCCTCTACGGCCAGGATGCCAGCAGCGTAGTTCAGATTGCTGGGCGAGGAGATCACCGGGGCCGCACCGCTGTAGGCGGTGACGCCTACATCTTCGAATATGAATGCGCCGATGAGGAAGTTGTTGAAGCTGGTGTAAGGGTTGAAAGTGCCGGAGATGCCGGCGGCAGTGGCGACGGTCGCGAAAGCCGATCCGATGTTGAGTGCCGGCATGGGGACAGCCTGGTTTCCGAGAGCGGCGCGCAGGAAATTCACATGCGAAATCTCGTCGAAGGCGATTTCATTGATGATCTGCTGCTGGAAGGCGCTGAGGCCGGGCACCTGGGCTCCACCGGATACGAAACCCGGAAAAGCACCTTGGCTTGCTGCGGGGATTCCGCTGCCGGTAGCGGCGTAAAGATAGAAGGATGCCTCAAGATATTCCAGGTTCAGAGCGAAATTGAGGTAGTCCGCATCAGTTACAGGGGTAAGTCCGTTGGTGCCGTTGGTTCCGTTCGTGCCATTGGTACCGTTGGTTCCGTTGGTACCGTTAAGTCCGGCAGTTCCCATGGCCCCGGTGCAGCCAGCTAGTAAGGAAGTTGCCCCAATCGCTCCGGCTCCCGCCAGGAAGCTGCGTCTTGAAGCGGCGTTGACGCCCTTGTTGTAGAAAAACTCCAAATTATCCACGTAAGTTACCTCTCCGATTTTGTTTCGTCTCTACTGAGACTGAGGCTGCTGGTATTCCCAGGTTGTCTGGATGGTTTTGGATTCGCGAAGAGTGAATTGAGTTGGCACGCAGGTTCGCGAATGCCGTCTTTCCACGCTGGGTATCGTCCACGTCGAGTTACTGCTCTTGATACTGCATAGAGGCACTTTATCTGTGCCGGTAGTTATGGAACGGGGGCCGGATAGTTTTGGATTGCGCTATCGCAACTTTTTTAATCGATTGCTTTGGTTCGATTGCGACAAGAATAAGTTTGAATGACACCTATTCTGAGTCAACGTGGATGTGATGCACACGCGGGACTTAGCGGCCACCTCTCCGGAGTAAGTTATTTTCGAGATCTCAAAATCAAAGGAGAGAACCGCATGGAGCTGGCAGCGCTCTGGACTTGCAAACCAGGACGGCTCAACTTACGTGTTGATTTCAAGTGGGCGAAGCGCCGGGCGCTGGCAGTTAAATGGATGCGACCGAATACTGCATCAGGTCCGCGACGAGTGCCACTTCCTTCTGGATGAACGGCTCTGCATAGCGCACACCAGCTAGCAAGCCATAATGACGTGCAGTAGCAAAGGTTCGCTCGCGGATGTCTTCTTCCGGCACGAAGAGACCTGTCCCGGTTGGTTGCGAACCATACTGCGAGCGGTAAGCGAGCAATGCCCGCAGCCGCGTCTCGACGTGGGGCGTGATGTCGACGACGAAGGTAGGGCGGACGTCGGCGTAGAGCGAAGCGTAGAGAATCTTATAGGGGCGATGCGGCGCGCCGGGCAGGTCCAGCTTCGATAAACCGGCTGCGAAGCAGGCCTCATAGCCGAGTGTTGCTGACGTGTAGTGGTCCGGATGTCGGCCTTGCCAGTAGGGCAGAATGACGACGCGAGGCCGCAGGCGACGGATCACTGCGGCGATCTGGAGCCGCGCCGTAAGGGTGTTCTGGAGACTGCCGTCGGGCAGCGAAAGTGCCTCTCGGTGCGAGACCTTCAGGATTGCAGCGGCAGCATTGGCTTCAGCTTCCCGTTCCGCAGCCGTGCCGCGTGTCCCGGATTCACCTTGGGTAAGGTCGAGGATTCCGGTCTTCCAGCCGAGCGCTTGCTGAACCAGAAGCGTGCCGCCACAGGTCTGTTCCACGTCATCGCGGTGAGCCGCAATTGCCAGCACGTCAATGGTGCAGGGAAGAGGGGAAAGGGAGGAGGGAAGAGTCGGCACAAGTGTCACAGCTTGGCGATGAGTGAGTTGAGCATTTTCTCCACCTCTATCGACAGTCCTTCCGCTCGCTCATGAGAAGTTTGATCACCGAACTTCAGTTGGCAGGCCAGATAAAGCTGTGTCTGAACCTCGAGATTTGAACCACGAGCCATGCCTAAGAACTGCTTATACTCGCCTGTCGAAATCCTTCCGTAGTTTTCCACAATGTTACTCGCAACCGACACGCTCGCACGACGGAGCTGATTGGTGAGGCCAAAAACTTCTGTCCGGGGAAACGACTGCGTCATATCGTAGATGGCGAGGGTCATCTGGGTGGAACGCTGCCAAACGATCAAATCCCGATACGATTTCACAACCATAGCTTGCTCGTCCCTGTTCCCCAATCCCTCTTCCCTGTGCTAATTGGCCGTGTTCGTAAGGGCGTCCATGTAGGCGACGTCGAGGACGGTGCCCTGCACGGTGATGTTGACGTTGTTGATTTCGGATCCGTCTCCGGTTCTGAAGGCGTGGATCTGACCGCCGTAAGCCGTATACACCTTATTGAATCCCTGAATCCAGCACAGACCGGTGAGTGAGCCGTAGTAGTAGTGATTCTGGTCGGTGTTGGGGTATGGAACCTGGACCGCCGGAACGTTCTGGTTCACGGCCGGCACAATCGATACCGCGGGTGCCGTAGTGCCGTTGAGTGCGACGCGGGTGAGGCAGTTGTAATTGGCGGCTTGCGTCGTATTTCCCGCTGCGGCTAGCGCGGCGCGCTGACCGTTTGCGCAGGACTGAGAACCGACCCATAAGGTGTTGTCATCGGCGAACAGCATCTTCGAGTGGCTGCCGTCAGAGATGGATACCGGTGCGCCGGGTACCAGGGTTGAAAGCGGAATGACGGTCAGGAAGCCAGCATAAAGACCGTTGGGCTGCAGCTTTTGCCCCGAGGTGTAGATGTTCGAACTATCGAGGATCGCGGCGGTGACGCCACCCGGGACTGAGATCGTCTGGCTCACGACCGGAGGATAGTTTGTAGGAAGCAGATTGATCTGTAGCGGTGCCTGCGGAATGACGCTGATACCCGCGCCTCCATTGGAACCGCCGCCGCACTCCTGGCCGCAGTTGAGAACGTAGGCGTTGGCACCGTCGAGCGAGAAGATCGCGCCATAGGGACGGTCAAACTTGCCCGGTACGGGAACGACGCAGTAGACCGGAAGCAGGTTTGGTTGGCAATCGATTGCGCCCGGCGGCGGAGTCGTGACCTGGGTGTTGGTCAGCTTGACCACGCGGTATAGGGTATCCGCGTTGCGCACCATCGCCAGGGCGACCGTGTCGCCGGTATTGGACGCGACCTTGTAAACGTTGGGCAGGTTGAGGGCGTAGCTCTGGCCGAGTTGCTGGTCGATCACGACGAGCTGGCCGCTGGTTTCGACCGCCGCAAAGATGCGGGCGAAGTCGGGCGAGATGGCGATGCCATTGGCGGCGCCGCCGAAGCTGCCGGCCGATCCACTGGAACTCTCGGTCGAGTAGTTCACGATACTGATCGGGTAGGGGGAGGCGTTCGAGTAAACGTAGCCCCTGAGTTGCTCGGGGAAGTTGAGAATCTGGCTGGGCGCTCCGCCGGCGAAGCCCGAGATGGAGTAACCCTGGACGGTGTTTTGAATGTTGTTGCGCAGGTCGCGCAGGCCGTCGAGGATAACCAGACCACCGCTGGAACCATTAAACGTGACGCCCACGAGGACCCGCTCGCCGAGCGAGCTTGGGGGGACAGGACGACCGGCGAAGGTATGCTCCGGGAACTGGTACACGTTGTGGCTGCAAGCCGCCATGCCGACAACAGCGGAGGTCGTAAGCAGACCGAGCAGCAGGCCGCGAGCCGTAGCTGAAACCTTAATATGCTGCCGTGCGGAGGAAACCCACGACGCGGGACGTGCGGAGAGACTGCGAATGATCAACTTGAACGGCTCCAAACTTGAGTGCGGCGGCAGGAAATGCTCGGCCAACAGGCTCTCGTGAGTATAACAAACGGTGTAGGGGTGAGACGCATGCGGCCCCCGATGGAAAGCGGGTTTGGAGCGTTTGGGCAGGTGGCTTAGGATGGTGAGATGGTACAGGTTGAAGGAAGCAAAGCGGTAGCCGCCCTGTTTGCGGGCGGGACCGCGTTGTGCGACGGCGCAATGGGCTCGATGTTGTATGGGCGGGGAATCTTCATCAACCGCTGCTACGACGAGCTGAATGTGTCGCAGCCGGACCTGATTCGGGCCGTCCATACGGAGTACCTGCAGGCCGGCTCAGTGGTGATTGAGACCAACACCTTTGGCGCCAATGCCGTTCGGCTGGAGCGGTATGGGCTGGAAGGCCGGGTCTACGAACTGAACGTTGCGGGTGTGCGGCTGGCTCGCGAGTGCGTCGACCAGATGCACGACAAGCAGGCCAGCGACGCATTCGTTGCCGGGGCGATCGGGCCGCTGGGTGTGCGCCTCGGGCCGGACGCAAAGGTGACTGAGGGCGAGGCCTACGCCGCGTTTGCGCAGCAGGTAAAGGCACTGGCGGAGGGCGGACAGGGCGTCGGCGCAGATTTGATCGTGATCGAGACTATGACCGGTATGGCCGAAGCGGAGCTTGCGCTGCGAGCAGCCAAGGCCGAGGGCGGCGGGATTCCGGTGATCGTGATGGTGACGGTCGACGATGACGGCAACTGTCTGGACGGAACGACCGCCGAGGATGCCGCAAGACTCATCACAAGCTGGGGCGCGGACGCCGTGGGCTGCAACTGTAGCGAAGGGCCGGCGATTGTACTGTCGGTGATCGAACGGATGCGCCTTGTTACAGACCTTCCGTTAGCTGCGATGCCGAATGCGGGAACGCCGAAGTCGATCGATGGGCGGAGCCTCTACTTGACGTCGCCGGAGTACATGGCAAGCTTTGCCAAGAAATTTGTAAAAGCCGGGGCGCGGTTCGTCGGCGGATGCTGCGGGACTACGCCGCAGTACACGCGGTCGATGCGCGGGGCGCTGCGGGCGCTGGAGGCACAGGAGACTGGCGTCGCGGTGGTGGAATCAGGCGTTGCAGAGCCCGTGAAGCAGGGAACCGTCGAGCCGCCGCCGCTCAAGGATCGTTCGAAGGTTGGAGCGATGATCGCGGCCGGCCAGTTCTGCACTCTGGTCGAGATCGTCCCGCCCAAGGGCTTCGATTGCAGCAAAGAACTCGAAGGCGCTTCGCTTCTAAAGCGCTTAGGTGTCGACGCGATCAATGTGCCGGATTCGCCGCGGGCCAGTGCGCGGATGAGCGCGATGAGCTTGTGCGTACAGTTGCAGCAGCGCATCGGTATCGAGACGGTGTTGCACTACACTTGCCGCGATCGCAACCTGCTGAGCATCCAGAGCGATCTGCTCGGCGCGGCGTCGATCGGGCTGAAAAACATCCTGTGCCTGACGGGCGATCCGCCGAAGATGGGCAGCTATCCCAACGCAACGGCGGTGTTCGACGTCGATGCGATTGGACTGACAAAGATCGTCGGGGATTTGAATCGCGGGCTGGATATCGGCGGAAATTCCGTGTCGGGCTCGACTGGATTTACGATTGCCGTCGCAGCAAATCCGGGGGTTCCGGATATCGACAACGAGGTACGCCGATTTGCGGCCAAAGTGGAAGCAGGCGGAGAGTACGGGATCACTCAGCCAGTCTTCGATCTGCGGCTGCTGGAGCAGTTCCTCCGACGGATTGAAGGTTTCCGCATCCCCATCATCGCTGGCATCTGGCCGCTGACGAGCGTCAAGAACGCGGAGTTTATGAAGAACGACTTGAAAGTGTCGATGCCTCAGGAGATTCTGGATCGTATGGGCGCCGCCGCCAGCAAGGAAGCCGCGATCGCTGAAGGTGTTGCAATTGCGCGGGAGATGCTGTCCGAGGTCCGCGATCAGGTGCAGGGTGTGCAGGTAAGCGCGCCGTTTGGCAAGTACAAACTGGCCGCTGAAGTTCTGGGTTTTGCTGAGAGAGGCTAAGCAATGGCACGATTCGAGGAGCAGTTGACAGCGCTTGAGGTGGTGGTGGACCGGCTGGAGCGGGGCGAGTTGTCGCTGGAGGACTCGGTGCGGCTGTTTGAGGAAGGCGTACAACTCTCGAACGCCTGCAAGGCCGAACTGGAAAAGGCCGAAGGCCGGATTCAGGTGCTGGTGGAGACCCAGGGTGGTGGGGTTCAGGTGGCTGAGATGGACGTGGAAGATGAGGACGTGGAGGATCCCCAGGAAGACGACGAAATGGGTAACGTTGAAGACTAGGTTGAGTGGGCGTAAACTGAGCCCATGGAAAACTGGATTGATGTAGAGACGTTCGATATCAAGAAGTTTGCCGAGAGTCTGGTAAAGGATTGCCAGGAGGGCGTGAAGTGGGAGCGCCGAAGACTGGAGTGGATTCTCGAGGAAGAACGTAAGCAGGCTGATCATCGCAGCGAAGCTGCATGATTCATCCGGTTTTGACGATCATTGCGGGGTCGAACGGTTGCGGCAAGAGTACGCTGACTTCGACAGCCCGCGATAAGTTTCAGCAGACGCCAGTTCTCGATCCAGATGCCATTGCGAAGTCCCTGCAAGCGACGCTCGACTCTGGAAACTCCAATATTGAGGCGGGCAAGCGAGTTTTACGCCTCTCCGACGAGTTGATCGCCAAGGGTCAGACGTTTACCGTGGAGACGACCCTTTCGGGAGCCACGTATCTCAAGATGGCTCATCGAGCCAAGGAGTGCGGGTTCAATATTATGGTCGTGTTCGTCGGAACGTCATCCGTAGAGATTAACATCGAACGCGTGAAGGCGCGAGTGAAGAAGGGTGGGCATGACGTACCTGAAGAGGACCAACGCCGACGCTATCCTAGGACACTTGCCAACATGGAGCGGCTGCTACCAATAGCTGACCTTGCAGTGATACTCGATAATTCCACTCCCCAGGGCCACACTCTGATTGCATTCGGACATGCTCGCTACATGCACTGGGTCGAGCCGGTTCCCGATTGGGCAGCCCTCCTGAGAAGCTAACGTTTGAAGCAAATAAAACAGGCGGGCTCATTGCAAGTCCGCCTGTTCTGTTTGAAGTAGCGCAGGTTGCGCTTAGTACTGCGCACCGTGCTGAATGTTGACTTCGAGGCGGACGGGGAGCGCGGAGGGCTGGCCGTCAAGCGTGCCCGGCTGAAAGCGGTACCTGGCAACCGACTCAAGGACTTCCTTGTCGATATCCGTTTGACCCGTCTTATCCGCGTATCGCCATGGCTTCTGGCTCTAGGGCTGAATGTCGATGGGGGTGTTGTTGGGAACGAGCTTGTAGATTTCTTCCATCTCGGCATCGGTAACCGCGATGAAGCCGTAGGTCCAGTCGGTCGCGCGATGCAGGGCGCCGAGGTATCCGAGGCCGTTGGGTAGGCCGTGGATCATAATGTCTCCGCCAGATGGCTGGTGGGACGCAATTGCCTTAGCGCGGTCGTCGGAGTTCGGGTAGGAGATGTGCAGCGAAAGATGGCACGTCGAATGCGCGTTGTGGGCGTCGATTCGGTAGTGGCCCTCGGGAGTGCGGTTGTCGCCCTGCTGCTCTTTGCGGCCGGAGCCTCGGCCGAGCGCAACTTTGTACGTGCGGAGAACGGCCCCGTGGCTATACAGAACCAGCGTATGTGTGGACTTTGTGACCACGATGCGGTCGGCCTGTTCGCCGGGCGCTGGTGAGACCCGAGGCGGCGTCGCCGCGCAGGCGAACCCAAGCATGGTCGCGACTTGCAACGAGACGAAGATGGCGACAAGGCGAACGGTGGGAATCGGCACGCACTCCCTTGGACACCGGCGGTCGCGATTAGGTTCCAACCCAGGCAGGAAAGTTTCTATCCGGCGCGATCGCTGGCCTGACGACAGATTCCGTCAGTCGGCGTATGCTGTTCGCGATGACGCTGGAAGTCTGGCGTCGTACTGTCGCGTCGGAGGGCATTCGGACATGAGCATGCAACAGGTCTTGATCAACAGCTTTAGCGGGATGTGCGCGGGTATGTGGCTGGATGGGTTCGACGGGCAGGAAGATGAGTTGGATGACGTCCGCAAGGGCAAACTCAATCCAACGGGTAGTGGCGAAGTTGTCATTCGACCGAACCGCGACCAGATTGCCGAAACGAAGGCCGACGAAGACGAAGAGATGATCGAAGAGGATCTGGAAACCAGAATGCCGGGCTAGATGCCTCGCTAGGTACTAGCGATCTCTGCTGGTGACGAAGCCCGGAACCCAAAGCAGGGCTCGTTTGGCGTCGGAGGCAGGAAGCTCGGCAATCGACAGGCGGGCTGCCTCGGCGTAGGCGCAGGCTGTATCCATCGCGTAGTCGAGCGAGCCGTAGCGGTGCAGGATTTCCAAAATCTGGGAGTGCGGGACACGGGCGAAGTTGCGGTCGGCGAGAACGGTGCGGATGGCTTCGCGTTCGGCTCCGGTGCCGCGTTCCAACGCGTGAATGACGGCGAGCGTCGCTTTGCCCTCGCGGAGGTCAGAGGCAACTGGCTTGCCAAGCACATCTTCTGCGGCGGTGAGGTCGAGGACGTCGTCGACGATCTGGAATGCCAGCCCGAGGTTCCGGCCATACTCCCCCATGGGCTGGTCTTGGGCGGAGATTGCGTCGGCGGCTGCGCCGTCTCCAATGGCCGCGCCGAGTTGCATGGAGACCTTGAACAGGCAGGCCGTCTTGCGATAAATCAGGTCGAAGTATTCTTCTTCATTGATCAGGTGGCCGAGCTTCTGCATCTGCAGCAGTTCGCCTTCCACCATCTGCTGGGTCAGCGAAATCAGCAGGTCGAGCACGCGGAAATTGCGTTCTTCCAGCGCTGTCCGAAAGGCCTGCATGTAGAGCCAGTCGCCCGCGAGGACGCACTTGCTGTTGCCCCAGGTGGTGTTTGATGAGGGGCGACCGCGCCGGGTGTCCGCTTCGTCGATGATGTCGTCGTGGACGAGCGTCGCGGTGTGGAGCATCTCGACGACCGCGCCGAGCCTGATGCGCGAGTCGGAACTCGAGCCCAGCGCCTTGGCTGCGAGCAAAAGCAGCAATGGCCGGATGCGTTTTCCGCCGCCGGCCATCAGATAGGTTGCAATATCGGTGATGACTTGGACTGAAGATTCGGACTGAACTGCGAACTCACGCTCGATGGCGGAGAGGTCGTCGCGGAGGAGGTCGATAACCTCGGCGGCAGTCGCGATGGAAATGGAACTCACTCCTGGTTAGAGTATCAGGCGTGACGCACGAACTATCGGATTGAGCGTTTATCGCGCAGCAGTTTCACCCTGAGCAACTTAACACCGATTTACACCCATTCAATGGATAAATACCGATAGAGCAAAAAGTCGTATCGGTTTTGATCGCCTTAAATCGGTGTCAATCGGTGTTAAGGCTTGCTCATTAATTAGGAGCGGAAGTTCGTAAACTGCAGTTCCACGCCAAAGTCTCCTGCCCTCAGTTTGGCCATGATCTGCTGCAGCACGTCCCGGTCCTTGGAGACGACGCGGACCGTTTCGCCCTGGATGCTCGCATTCGCCTTCAGCTTCGTATCCTTGATCGCGGCGACGATCTTCTTCGCGTTCTCGCTCGCGATACCCTGCTTCAACTTGATCTTCTGCCGCACCGACTGGCCGGCGGCCTGCTCGATCTTCTCGAACTCCAGGTTCTTGAGCGAAATGCCGCGCTTCACCAGCTTTTGCGACAGAATCTCGATCACCGCCGTCAGGCTGTACTCGTCGGCGGACGCCAGTTGGATCTCCTCGGTGCCTTCGAGTTCGATCTTCGATTTGCTGTTCTTCAGGTCGAACCGCGCGCCGATTTCCTTGGTCGCCTGGTCGATCGCGTTCTTCACTTCCTGAAGCTCTACCTTGCTCACTACGTCGAAACTATTATCTGCCGCCATGGGTTTTCCTCGCGTGTTCTATTATGCCGGACGGGGACGTTTTGCGAGTCAGTTCGCCGGAATTGGATGTGGCTTAACCGGGTACTGGATCAGGCCGACGGCCCACCGGATGGCGTCCAGATACATGGTGGTGACGCGCGGATCGTCCCACGCGGCATCCGGATGCCCCAGCGACGAATAAAACACCCGGCCAGTCCCATAGTTCCGGATCCAGGCGATGGGGAAGTCCGCGTCCGTGCGATGAAGGTTGGGATGGTTCAGGTCAAGCGACGCCGGATCAATCCGCGCCAGCACATCCACCTTGCTGCGATCATACGGCGCCATCATCTCGTAGAACTCCTCGGTCACATTCGGGTTGGCGACGAACCCTTCCATTCCCGGAAAGTCCGGACGCTCCACCTTGATCTTCGCCGGGATAATCCCCCACGGATGATTGTCGAAGTACGCGCCGATCATGTCGCCGTACTCCGGAAACTTGTACATCGTGGCGGTCGCCGTGTGGATGCCAACGAACCCCTTCCCGCCGCGCACATACGCCAGCAGAGCCTGCTTCTGCGCATCGGTCATCTCGGTCTCGCCGTTGGTGTAGAAGACGACGGCGTCGAAATCCTTCAGGCTGCGCCCCTTCGCCGCCTTCTTGCCGCCCATCGCGTAGTCGTTCTTGCCGTATGTCTCTTCACCCGAGACCCAATCCGAATCCGTCCGCAGGTAGACGACGATCCCGGCCTTCCGTGCGACCTCCTCCATCGCCGCCATCGCATGCGACACGGCGTCGTGCGCGATCTGGTTGCCGGTATGCGTGTCCGCGACGAACAGTACCTTGGGCTTGCCGGCGTATGGATCGGGAATTCTGGGGAGCTTGACGTCGGGGGAGTAGCCGTTCATCGGCGCCTTCGCGGGCGCGGGGTTCTGCGCTACGGCGGAGGCGGCTACTAGGAGAGCGAGGCACAACAGAGACCGTTGCATGGTGTTCCCCTTCAAGGGATGGAGTTGCAACGGTAGAGAGCGGTTGGATTGGTTGTCAAGCAAGCGCAAGGCGAGATGTCGCAGATTCGGCGAACGAGTCTCTCAGCAAGTCATAAGAGATATCTTTGCGAACTGTCACTTCGAATTAGCCGACAATTTGAGC
>JANXWZ010000049.1 GCA_025350865.1 Rhodanobacteraceae bacterium | reverse complement strand
GGTGATCTTTTCGCCGACGCTGACCTCGTACCAGCTCTCGCAGGCCATTGCGCCGTTGCTGAAGCCGGGGGATATGGTGGCGATCCACGGGGAGTATGAGGCGGGTTCGACGCTCGGGTTTTATCTGCGGCGGAACGACCTGCACATCGTCGAGGGCCGCAGTTCCAACCTCTGGTACGGCAGCTTCTTTCCGGATGCGCCGAGGATTTTTGAGACGCGGGAGTCGATCGCAGAAAAGTGGGCGGGGCCGCAGCGAATATTCCTGTGGCAGGACCCCAGCGATGCCGAGCGGCCCGTGTTGCAGCTTCCGGGTAGGGTGTTTGTGGTGGCGAATTCGGGTGGGAAGCAGATCTTGTCGAATCGTGCGGAAAATTAGAGATGGTTCGCTTTGCGAATGCCCACTCATCGCGAAAGGCAGCGACGCGATGAACAGGGAACCCGGTGTCACACTCCTTCACTCTCTCGGACTTCAAAAGACGGAGACGCAGGAGACACCACATCGAGGCAAGCCCATCCCGTTACAAACCTGTAATGAGCAAGGCTCGCCATACCCGACATCCACGCGCCAGATTGCATGCGGAAGAAGACCGCTCCATGGACACGATAGGCAAAGTGCTCAGGGATCAGGCCTTCAGATGGGGTTTCGTCTTGCTCGGTACTCAAGGCCATTTCGTCCAGTATGCGAACGATGCATTGACGGTCGAACTTGACACTTAGCAAGCGTCGGTCGTCGCCGGGGACCGCGAAGTCTGCTTGTATGCCATTTGTGCCCCACTGAAATGCTACAAGATCGCTCAAACTGGCTTTGAACAACAGTCCAGCATCGATTGGCTGATACGTCGGCATAGTGCGATCCTATGTCGCGGCATAACGATCCGCAACCTGGGCCGGTAGCCTCGTTGGTGTGGGCGATGGTAGAAAGCAATTCGCTTCGCGAAGACCCACTCATCGCATGAGACAACGACGCGATGAATGGGGCACCCAAGGTACGCGGCGGCAAAGATGGCACGGCTTGCGCAAGTTTGGTGGGGGAGATTAGTTTGTACGGGTCGGCAAATAAATCTCCGCAGCCCGGCGAACGTCGGCGGATTTCATCGAAAGCAGGTTGTCTTGAGGCATCCATTACTATCCTCGTGCCATGCGCTGTCGCTGGTGAGCGGCTTCTTCGGCGTCGTGGCGTTTGCGCAGCCGGTACCGGTGGCCAGCACGCTCCAGATCGTGAACGTGGATGGCGAGCCGAAGGTGACCCAGGTCTACACCCAGCCGGTGCGTTTTGAAGCTCCGAATTGGACGCACGATGGAGCCAGCCTGATTTTCAACCAGGACGGCAAGATCATGCGGATTCCAGTCGGCGGAGGCACGCCGGAGGTAGTGAACACCGGGTCTGCGTCCCGCTGCACCGGCAGCCATGGCCTCTCGCCCGATGGCAAATCGCTGGCCATGACCTGCATAACGCCGGGCCTTCCCGAACCCCGCGTTTACATTGTTCCGCTGGCGGGCGGCGAGCCGCGCGTGGTTACGCCAAATCCGAATTCCTACTGGCATAGCTGGTCGCCCGACGGGAAGACGGTCGCGTTCGCCCGGTCGGATCATGGTGCGCAGTATTTTCTCGGCATCCCGGTGGAGGGTGGCGAGGAAAAGGCGCTCACCAGTACGACGGGGTTCAGCGACGATCCGGACTATTCGCCCGACGGAAAGTTCATCTATTTCAACTCTAACCGGGGCGGCGGCATGCAGATCTGGCGGATGCATCCGGACGGCACGGGTGCCGAGCCGATGACCTCTGACGATCGTCCGAACTGGAGCGCGCACCCGTCGCCCGACGGCAAGTGGATCGTCTACATCAGCTATGAGAAGGGAGTAACGGGGCATCCTGCGAACAAAAATGTCGAACTGCGGCTGATGTCGCTGAAGGACCGCAAGATCAAGGTGCTTGCTTCGTTCCTGGGCGGTTCGGGAACGATGAATGTGCCTTCGTGGTCGCCGGATAGCAAGCGGCTGGCGTTTGTGAGCTATCAACTGCTGCCGGTCAACTGATTTCTGGTTCGCTTCGATTTGTTGTGGCGCGGAGACAACTACGGAGATTCTGGCTTTGCCAGAATGACGGCAGTAGTGGTTTGGACTGCATAGCAATAGCGAAACTGCTCTAAGTTCTGAAAGGCTCGCAATTGCAGACTCGGTTGGCGCAGCTTTGTAGGGGAGTGGTCGCGGTTGCGGCTTTGTGCAGCTTGCATGGTCGACTCACGGCGCAGCCGCCGCCGATTGCCACTCCGGCGTGGGCGCAGCCGGGTTCCGCGACGCACAAACAGGTCGCTCCGCCGGAAGACTTCCATCGGCCGTCCACGAATTTCGATACGCCGATTGGAATCTTCGAGGGGCAATCCGATGTGGGCAGCGCGGTGATTCCGGGGTCAGCTAGCTACGATGCGACCACGAAGGCATACACCATCCAATCGGCGGGCTATAACGTCTGGTACAACCGCGACGAGTTCCGCTTGCT
>JANXWZ010000093.1 GCA_025350865.1 Rhodanobacteraceae bacterium | reverse complement strand
GAATCTACGGCCAGGGTGAGTCCACCGACGCAGCCGTCGGGACCGCATCTCTGGTGCGCAGCTGGCATCGTCTGCTCGTAGGTCAGGACCCGATGAATGTGGAAGCGATCTGGGAGCGGATACGTACGTCTGGGATCTTCGCTGGCGCGCAGGGAGGTCAATTCATTACTGCGCTCACTGGCGTCGAGATTGCGCTTTGGGATCTGGTCGGCAAGTCTCTCGGCCTTCCCATCTACCAACTATTAGGCGGCAAGTTTCGCGATAAGATTCGCATCTACTGCGACTCCGACATGGACGATCCCATAGGGCCGGAAGCTGACAAAAAGCTTCCCTGGATCAAGGACAAGGGCTTCACTGCTATGAAGATTGATCTCGATGAGGCCAAAGATCCGTCACGCTTTGACTCGGTCAATTGGACCGCCAGCAATGGCGAAATTGACCGCATGGTGAAGTGGGTTGCACACGTCCGCGAGTCGATCCCCAAGGAGATGGATCTGGCCTGCGACATGCACGGCCGCTACGACGCGCCTACGGGCAAGAAGGTGGCGAAGGCGCTCGAACCCTTCCGACTCCTGTGGTTGGAGGAGCCTGTGCCGCCAGAGGATATTGACGCGATGGTAGACATTCGTCACTCGACGTCCACGCCGATCTGTTGCGGCGAAAATCTTTACCTGCGCTGGGGATACACCGAGCTGCTTCAGAAGCAGGCGGCGGACATCATCATGCCCGATATTCAGAAGGTGGGCGGCCTTTCCGAAGCCAAGAAGATTGCGAATATGGCGCAGGCTTACTACATTCCGTTCGCGCCCCATTGTGTGGTTTCGCCCATTGGGCAGATGGCTTCGGCCCACGTGTGTGCGTCCGTCCCCAATTTCCTCGTATGTGAGTGGCACTGGATCAACCACATGGATTTGTGGACCACATTCGTGAAAGAGGGCGAGATCATCCAGAAGGGCTACATCACCGTGACTGACAAGCCGGGAATCGGTGTGGAGATGGACGAAGTCGCAGCCAGAAAAGCGCAGATCAAGGGAACGCCGTGGTTTGAACCGAACATGTAAGGTCGCACAGAAGGAGTGCATGGCGATGATGAAGCGGACGTTGAGGCACATGATCTGCGGCGTAGTATGCGGTGCCGCGATGGTCGGCATGGCTCCAGGCCTGAGTGCGCAGCAGGAGTTTTTTACACGCGAGGATGTGATCAAGTACACGCCCGACTGGACGGGCGAGCGCTTCGCCGATGGGCGTCCAAAGGTGTCTGACAATATCCTCGACCGCATGAAGAACGTTACCCTCGAAGAGGCGTGGGCAACCCTGCAGCAGGCCAACTTTATGAACCAGTATGAAGATGGCTGGGTGTCCATCCACGGAGACAAAGTGCTCGTCGGAAGAGCATTGACCGCTGTATGGATGCCGGGGAGACCTGATATTCAAAAGGTCATTGAGCAGCAGGGCGTCAAAGATAAACGAAAAGGCGATATGAACGCGTGGCCAGTTGATATGTTGCAGCCCCGTGACGTCTATGTTGCTGACCACTTCCAATTGAAGGAAGGCGGACCCTCCATCGGAGACAACGTCGGCAATGCAATCTATGCAAAGTCGGGCAACGGTATCGTTTACGACGGCGCGGTCCGGGATATCAACGGTCTGGAAGAATTGCCCAACTTCATCTCCTTCGTGCGCTCATACGACCCCTCGCATCACTATGGTTCGTTACGCACCGGCAAACTGCTGAACTCGACAATGGTCAGCATTAACGGACCTGTCCGCATTGGACGTGCGACCGCGATGCCGGGTGATGTCATCCTTGGCCGGAATGGCGGCGTCATGTTTATCCCGCCCCAACTGGCGGAAAAGGTGGTCAAAGATTCAGAGCAGACCCACCTCCGGGATATGTTCGGCCATCTGCGGCTGAAGGAACAGAAGTACACCGCCGGTCAGATCGACACACGCTGGACTCCTGAGATCGAGGCCGACTACAGGGGCTGGCTCAAACAGAATGAGGATCATCTGCCGGTACCCAAAGCGCAGATTGAAGAATTACTGAATAGCTCTCCGCGATAACGCACATTATGCAGAACTGGTACTGGTCAGGTGGGCAGAGATGAAGCTGTATCGAACCGCAAATGGATTAGTAGCCGAGCACGAAGAGCATTTCTACCCAGTCAATGGTGTCTCGTTTAATGAGCTCGTTTGCGACTCCGACATTCACAAAACACTCATGGGAGTCGCACACTGTGAGCCTCCGCTGACGGGCGTATGCCTTGGGGAGCTTCAGGCGCCGATAGAAGACCAGGACGTCTGGGCTGCAGGTGTTACTTACTATCGGAGTCGTAGTGCGCGGATAGAGGAATCGCAAGGGGGCGGGGATTTTTACGATCGCGTCTACTCGGCGGAAAGACCAGAGTTGTTCTTCAAATCGGCGGCCCGCAACGTTGTTGGTCCAGATAAAGCGGTCGCCATACGTCAGGATGCAACCTGGTCAGTGCCCGAGCCGGAACTTGCGCTGCTCATTAGCCCGAAAGCCGAAATTATCGGCTATACCATCGGCAACGACATGAGCTCCCGAGACATTGAAGGTGAGAATCCCTTGTATCTGCCGCAGGCCAAGGTCTACGATCGCAGCTGCGCCCTGGGTCCCTGCATTCTCATTCAAAAGGAATCCATATCCCCCGCTACGTCCATCAAGTTAGAAATCCTCCGCGAAGGGAAATCCGCCTTCAGTGGAAGCACGAATCTGACGGAGTTGAAAAGGGAATTGTAGACGTTGGTAGATTATCTGTTTCGGAGCCAGAGCTTCCCGCATGGCTGCTTCTTGGCAACTGGGACGGGGGTTGTGCCCCCGGATGAATTCTCGCTCCGTATCCATGATGAGATACAGATTACAATCGACGGCATTGGGGTGTTGCGCAACACTGTCGGGTAGCAAAGCGATCGTTATGACCGAAGCCGATAGCATCGCATTACAGAGGAGAACCAGTGAGAAAAACTAACAAGACCCTCCGTACACCGGTAGTTGCTGTGACGAGAGGAATTGGGCTCGTACTGCTACTCGTGTCCTGCGCCGTCTCAGCTCAGACCGTGGTGCACACCGACGCCTCGAAATTTCGCCATCTTACCGCCGTGCACGAAGGGGCAGGAACGATGGATTTCGGGCCCCTATTGGGGCCGGACTCGTTAGGTACCAATCTGTTGTTTCTGCATCGCGGAGTGATCCAGCCGCATAGTGGGATCGGCGCCCACTTTCATAATCGCTGCGAGGAAATGTTCGTCATCCTCGATGGTGAAGCGGAGTTTACCGTTGATGGCCGAACCTCGTTGCTGCAGGCCCGCTCAGGTGCCCCCGCTCGTCTGGGCCACTCCCATGGGATCTACAATCCGACCGACAAGCCCGTGCAATGGATGAACATCAATGTCGGTTTGACTAAGGTCTATGACAACTTCGATCTTGAAGACGCAAGAGTCGGCGCGGCACTCGACAAAGCGCCGACATTCATTACGATGCATTTGGACCGGTCCAAGTTGAAGCCGGTCGACAAGATGATGGGAGGGACAGGAACCGTGATGTATCGCCGCGTCCTCGACCCTAGTATCTTCTCGACCTCCTGGAGCTTTGTTGATCACCTCATGATTCCGGCCGGGGCTTCGATCGGCTCCGATGTCGCTGCGGACATGAGCTCGTTTTTCTATGTCCTTGAAGGAGAGGGCGAAGTCACAGTGGACGGGAAAACCGCGCCGATACGACCTGGAGATGCGATACCTGTAAAACTAGGGGAAGCCAAGGCGATTGCAAACCACAGCAGTGTGCCCTTGGAGCTAATGGTGATCGGGGTTGCACGCGATCTGGCTGCAAAGGAAGCGTACATCGCTGCCGTCTCACAACGTCGACGGTAGCTGGAATAATATGGTCAAAAGAAATTAGCTCAACACTGGAGAAAAGATGAACCGTCGCTCATTAATAAAATTTGGTGCTTTCCTCGGAAGTGGTCAGGCTGTAGTTGGTTGGGCCGCGCAGACAAAGCCGGCTAAGTCAGCAAACCCAATCGTTCTTTATTGCGATCTAGCCGTCGACCCTGCCCGTGAAAAAGAGATGTTGGATGCGTTCCATCGGCATTTCAAGCCTGCTGCTGAGAAGTTCGATGGCTATATCGACGTGAAGATATTGAAGCTGAGAAAGATCGTCCAGGGTGGACCGCCGCCTCCTCAGGGAGTCAACTACAGGTTCCAACTGACTTATGAAAGCGAAGAGAAGCGCCAGATCTGGATTCATTCGGCTATCCATCAACAAGTCTGGCCGATGGTCGAGAAGGCCGTCGTTGACAAGGGCTATCTAACACTTCTCACGGACAGCCAATGACACACACCCCTGCGCCCACCCAACTCTTGATAGCCGCCGTAGCCGCGCTCCTGTTGTCTGGATGTTCCAAGACGCCTGTGACACCCCGCACTGATCAGCCGGCGCCGTCGACGGCCGCAACGACTGAAATCGTCCGGCTGGACCCAGCCCTTGATGCCGTCATCGCGCCCAACACGAGGCCGGAGCGGGTCGCATCGGGCTTCGTGTTTAACGAGGGGCCCATGTGGCGGGACGGAAGACTATGGTTCTCTGACCTTGTCGGCAACAAAATGTATGCCGTCGGCCCGGACGGTAAGACAGAGCTCTTAATTGACCACGCTGGCGGTTTGCAAAATCCACCGGCGAGTTCCTATTCCGGATCGAACGCAATGGCCTCCGATAAGGATGGTTCCGTGCTGATGTTGCAGCATGGCCTGCGGCGCATCGTCCGGCTGGACAGCCATCTCGCCATCCATCCGCTCCTCGATAAATTTGAAGGCAAGCGGCTCAACAGTCCGAACGATCTTGTGTTTGCGTCGGATGGCGCCCTGTGGTTCACTGACCCTCCATTCGGGCTCCCGAACCAAAATGCCGACCCCGCCAAGGAACTTCCCTTCAATGGCGTATTGCGCTACTCGAACGGCAAACTCACCGCGGCCATCCGCGATTTGCCTTTGCCAAACGGCATTGCGTTCTCGCCTGATGGCAAGACCCTCTATATTTCAAATTCCGGCCCTCACATGTTTGTGATGCAGTACAAAGTTGGTCCCCAGGGGACGCTGAGCGCGGGCACCAAATTGATCGAGTACCCCGACGGCCCGACCAGCTCCGTCCCCGACGGAATGAAAGTGGACTCCCTCGGGAACATCTGGACTTCCGGACCCGGCGGCATGCGCATCGTGGCGCCGAGCGGCAAAGTGATTGGTCAGATTAAGCTTCCCGAGACGGCAGCCAATCTCGCATGGGGCGACGATGGGAAAACCGCCTACATCACTGCATCCACAAGTATCTATCGGGTCCGTATGCTGATTAGCGGCGACCTTCCTCTGTACCGGCACTGATCGGACAGAGGGGTGATTACCCTAACCGACTGATAATTCATGAAGCTCAGGGCGTCCGAAGCTCCCGCTCAATCCAGCGGGGCGGCGGGCGCCTTGCGCCATTCTTACCACCACGCCAAATTGGAGTTAACCGAAGCCGTTGACATACGTCCAACCACAGTCCAGCATCACACCAGCAGCTTCGTAAAACACCAGAAAGCGAGTCACGAATGTTCCTTCGCACCATCTCGACCGCCGCATGTACCGCCCTCCTCGCCGCAACTTCCCTATGCCAGGCACCCGGCATGAGCATGCCCGCCAACGGCTCCCAGCAACCGATGCCGAGTCCCCCCGCAACCGCAAATGTAACGCTCGGCGGCCAAACCATCACGATCAAGTACCACGCCCCGTCGCTGCGTAAGCGCCATCTTGGCGGGCCGGAGATCGTCCCCTGGAATACCGTGTGGCGGACCGGTGCAAATGACGCCACCGCGCTGACTACCCCGATCCCGCTGCACATCGGTTCCCTCCTCGTTCCCGCCGGAAGCTACACGATTTACACCATGCCGTCGCCGACCAAGTGGATGCTGATCATCAGCAAAGAGACCGGCCAGTGGGGAACCGAGTATCACCAGGAAAAGGATCTTGGCCGTGTCGAGCTAAAGTCTCACACACTGCCCAGTGCGCAGGAAGTGATGAGCATCTCGTTTGAAGACATCAAGAAGGACTCGGCCGAACTGCACATCCGTTGGGAGAACATGGACGAGTCGGTGAAGGTAACAACGCCGTAGCAGCGCAGTCGGAAAGAAAAGTGGCCGCCTCGTGATGAGGCGGCCCCTCGATGTGCATCAGTTTGAGTCGCTTACCACTCCTTAGCAGCAGAATCCAACACCACATCTTCAGCTGGACCCTTCCAGCGCAGCACCGGCTTCCTTGCCGCCGCGGTCTCATCCATGCGTCCAACGCGCGTCGTATGCGGAGCCGTCTTCACCACCTCAGGATTCTCCGCTGCCTCCCGTGCAATCTGCTTCAGCGCATCGATCAACAGGTCGAGCTCCTCGCGGCTCTCGCTCTCCGTCGGCTCAATCATCATCGCGCCACTCACCACCATGGGGAAGCTCACCGTATACGCGTGGAAGCCGTAATCGATCAGCCGCTTACCCATGTCGCCCGTCTTCACGCCATTCTTCGCCTGTAGCTTGTCGCTGAACACAACTTCGTGCAGACTAGGTGATTTGAACGGCAGTTCAAACGTATCCGACAGCTTCGCGCGAATGTAGTTCGCGTTCAGAACCGCATCCTCGGTCGTCTGGCGCAGCCCGTCCGGCCCATTCGCCATGATGTAAGCAAGTGCCCGCACAAACATCCCGAAGTTGCCATAGAACATCCGCACACGACCCACGCTCTGCGGCCGGTCGAAGCTCAAACCGAGGCTTCCGTCAGTATTTGTAACCACAACGGGCTTCGGCAAAAACGGCTCCAGAATCTTTTTGCATGCCACCGGCCCGGACCCCGGACCACCGCCTCCATGCGGCGTCGAGAACGTCTTATGGAGGTTCAGGTGCATCACGTCGACACCGAAGTCGCCCGGCCGCGTCTTGCCCACCAGCGCATTCATATTCGCGCCATCCATATAGAGCAGAGCGCCCTTGGCATGAAGAATGTCGGCGATCTTGTGAATGTCCGACTCGAACACACCGATGGTCGAGGGATTGGTAAGCATCAGCGCGGCGGTGTCTTCATCGACCATCCGCTCCAGCTCTTCAAGATCGACCATGCCAAGCGCGTTCGACTTCAGATTCGCGACCTGATATCCCACGACTGCAGCGGTAGCGGGGTTAGTCCCGTGCGCCGAGTCTGGCACGATGATCTTCTTGCGCGCATTGCCCTTGGACTCGTGGTACGCCCGCACCATCAGGATGCCGGTGAACTCACCATGCGCGCCGGCCGCCGGCTGCAGCGTAATCGCGTCCATGCCGCAGATCTCGATGAGCGACTCTTCGAGAGTCTTCATAATCTGCAGACAGCCCTGCGAAAGGGAAGTGGGCTGATACGGATGCGCCTCGGCAATCCCTTCCAGACGCGCAACCGCCTCGTTGACGCGCCCGTTGTATTTCATCGTGCACGAGCCCAGCGGATACATGCCGAGGTCGATGGCATAGTTCCACGTCGAGAGCCGCGTGAAGTGGCGAATGATCTCAATCTCGCTCAGCTCCGGCATCACCCCGAGATCGGTACGCACCGAAGGCCCAAGCAGCTTCTTCGCGTCGACAGCAGGCACGTCAAGCTCCGCCATCCGGTAAGCTTTCTTACCCGGCGAGCTCTTCTCAAAGACCAACCCTTCGTTCTGGTTGACATGCGTCCTTACCTTGCGCGGCGTCCCTACGAACTTTTCCTCAGCCATTTGCAAACCTCAATCCTCAAACTAAAACTTGCCGTAATTCTGGCGCAGCCAGAATCTCCGTAGTTCGTACTCAGCGGACTAAAACTCCTCCGCATCCTCTGCCAACCCAGTCTCCGAATAACTCCCCGAGACCGGCGCATCAATATCTTCTTCTCGCAAACTAAGCCCAAACACCACGCCATTCGCCAACTCAATCGTAATGGCCGAACCCTCTTCAAGCATCGCGTCACTTACCTGCTCGCCAATCTGCGCGCAAACTGCGTTCCGATACTCCGGCTCACCAAACGCAACCGAAAAATCCGGCAATAAAACATGCGGCCAGGCATAATAAGTAACCTTGGCCTCCCCGAAGCCAAGCTCCAGGTAGTCCTCCACAAAGCAAACCGACTTCAGTTCCTCGCCAACCAACCCACTAACATCCATACAAACCTCTGCTACCTTTGCGTACGCTTTGCCCTACAGTCCAGCCGCTGCAGCATCCATAGCCACGCGGGTCGTCACTTCCGTGGCACACCAGAGCGAAGCCCCCGGCCCAAGCTCCGGATACCACTGGCTCAACGGCAACCCACCAATAATTTTCTTCTCCAACAGCCCTGCATTGGCTGCCTCAGCACCTTGCGGCAGATCAATGACAAACTCATGGAAACGCGGTGCACCATCGAAAAGAATCTTGCCTTTACTCTCCATCACCGAAGCCAGATAGGAAGCCTTCGCAAGATTGTGCTCGCCCAGCTCCTTCATCCCTTCCTTGCCATAGACTGTGAGAAAAATAGTAGTCATCAACGCAACTAGCGCCTGATTTGTGCAGATATTCGAAGTAGCCTTCTCGCGCCGAATATGTTGCTCGCGTGTGGACAACGTAAGGACAAATCCACGCTTGCCGTTGACATCCTTCGTCTCTCCGATAAGCCGCCCCGGCATCTGCCGCAGGAACTTCTCCTTGCAGGCGATTACGCCACAGTACGGGCCACCGTAGCTCAGCGAAACGCCAAAGCTCTGCGCTTCGAGCGACACAATGTCGGCTTCTTTCGGCGGCGCAACGATACCCAAAGAAATCGCCTCAGCAATCGAAACAACCAGCAGCGCGCCCTTGCTATGCGCAAGTTCCGCGATCGCCGCTACGTCTTCGATCGTCCCAAAAAAGTTCGGCGACTGAATCAGCACGCAAGCTGTATCGTCTGTAATCGCTGCGTCCAGCGCAGCCATATTCACACGCCCATTCGACGCATAGCTAACCTCGCTCAGCGGGATCTCCTGATGCGTCGCGTAAGTTTGGATCACCTCGCGATACTCCGGATGCACCGTGCGCGCGATCACTGCCGCATTGCGCCCGGTTACCCGAACCGCCATCATGATCGCCTCCGCCGCGCCTGTGCTTCCGTCATACATCGAAGCGTTCGCAATCTCCATGCCCGTCAGTTCGCAAATCATCGTCTGGAACTCGAACATCGCCTGTAGAGTGCCTTGCGAGATCTCCGGCTGGTACGGCGTATAGCTGGTCAGAAACTCGCCGCGCTGCACCAGCGAGTCAATAATCACCGGCTTGTAGTGCTTGTAAACGCCCGCGCCCAAAAAGCTCGTATACCCATTCGCATTGTTCGCCGCGTACGCGCGGAAGCGGTCGATAATCTCCGACTCACCATGCTGCCTTGGAACATCGAGGTCTGTCTTGAACTGATACTCGGCGGGAATCGTAGCAAATAGATCATCGATCGACGCAACGCCAATCTCGGCCAGCATGGCCTGACGATCTCCGGGACTTTTCGGCAAATAACGCATGGCAACTATACCTTTCAACGAATCAGCGACTTATGAAACCAATCAATTCCGTAAAGAAAATAAAGAAGCTCAACCGAAATTAGAAAAAATCCAACAAAGACATAAAGAACTCTCCCCACCCGCACCGACTTGGAGTTCTTCTTCCTACTAAACCGGTCCGAGTAATAGATGCCGCCTAAGCCGCCGCGAACCATCAAAATCAACCCAAGCACCAGGCCTGCGGCGTACGTCAACAGCTACGGCTTGATGGCGGACAGCCAATCGCTAGTGTCCTGTCTCCTCGTTTACAAAAGTCTCGTACCCCTCCGCATCGATCAGCGACTCGAGACTCGTCAACTCGCCCGCATCCGCCAGCTCAATCTTGAACATCCACGTCTCATTGGCATCCGAGTTGATCGTCTCCGGGGTCGCATTAAGCGCCTCATTGATCTCAGTTACGGTACCCGTGACCGGCGCATACAAATCGCTCACAGCCTTTACGCTCTCGACGGACCCGAACAGCTTGCCGGCCTCAACCTTGTCGCCCACCTTGGGCAGTTCGACGAAAACAATATCGCCCAACGAGTGCTGTGCGTAGTCCGTAATTCCCACCGACGCCGTTGCGCCATCCACTTTCAGCCATTCGTGCGTTTTGGTGTACTTATATCCAGCCGGATACGCCATGTAAGTCTCCTTATCAAGTCTATTCCTGATCTCTTGTACGAAACCGGTTAAGCAACCGCCATCTTCTTCGGCTTTTTATAGAACGGCAACGGCACGACCTTAGCCTTCACCAGCCCACCGCGAATCTCCACGGCCACCTCGGTGTCGACTGCTGTGTACGCCACCGGTATATACGCCAGCGCAATATTCTTCTTCAAAAACGGTGCCGGCGAGCCGCTCGTAATTTCCCCGATCTTCTCTCCCGTCAGCGCGCACACCGGATATCCGTCGCGTCCAATGCCGCGTTCCACCATTTCCAGCCCAACCAATTTTCGTGCCGGTCCGCCCGCTGCTACGATTGCCGCGAGTGCCGCGCTGCCGACAAAGTCCGTGCCCTTATCCAGTTTGCAGTAGCGTCCCAGCCCAGCCTCAAACACGTTGATCGAGTCTGAAATCTCGTGTCCATACAGCGCCATCGCAGCTTCCAGCCGCAGCGTATTCCGCGCCCCCAGCCCACAGGGCACAATCCCAAACTCCGCCCCGGCGTCCAGCACCTCACCCCAAACGCGGTCGCTCGTCGGCTGGTCCGAAGGAATGTAAATTTCGAAGCCATCCTCGCCGGTGTAACCCGTGCGCGCGATCATCACGTTGTACAGCCCGCAAACCTTGCCCCACGTAAACCAGTAGTTCTTGATGCCGCTCAGGTCCGTATCGGTCAACTTCTGCAACGTCGCCTCGGCCTTCGGCCCCTGGATCGCAAGCTGCGTGTAGTAATCCGAAAAGTCGTTGATGTGGACACCCGGCATATGCCCAATCTGCTTCCGAACCCACTGCACGTCCTTCTCGCGGGTTCCGGCGTTGATCACGATCAGGTAGTCGTTATCGCTCAACTTGTGCAGCACCACATCGTCGACAAACGTTCCATTCTCGTACAGCATCGCGGAGTAGTGCGCCTGCCCAACCTGCAGCTTGCTGGCATCGTTCATCAACAGCTTCTGCACCGCAGCCAGCGATCCCGGCCCGCGCAGCTGAATATCGCCCATATGCGACACGTCGAACAGGCCAACCGCCGTCCGCACAGCCATGTGTTCGGAGATCAGTCCACCATATTCGACCGGCATGTCCCAGCCGCCAAAATCCACCATCTTCGCCTTGTGCGCGCGATGCTTCGCATTCAAGGCTGTTCGCCGAAGCTCCGAAAAGGCCTCGACACCAGTTGTATCTGCCATGGTCAATCCTCGAGTCTTAAGGTTAGCATCCCGGCTCGCGCAAATTCGGTGCCAGAAATCCCGATTCGGGTCATCAGGCCTCCGCTACCGGCGCACAAGTCTCCACAGCACTGGGGAGAAGGTGGCAATGCCCGCCACCGCCAGCAGCCCGCCCAGGTTCAGGTTCGTCCGGGCCAGCGTCGCGATCGTCCACCCCAGCAGCACCCAGAACGCCATATCTGCAGACGCCGCCAGATACACCCAATCTGAAAACTTGTGCTGATCGCGAAAAAAGTTCATCTCGCGCAGCCTCGGATATTCGGTGTTCGGGCCCATCATCATCCGCAGCAGCGCGACGGGCAGCAGGTTGGCCGCCAGCACCACGCCGATCCACGGCCCTTCAAGAAACGGATACCGCGGCGCAACCCACCATGTCGCCACCAGCGTGAGCAACACGTTCAGGCTGGCTCCCGCGTTCACGATTACAGGAAAATGCAGCATATCGCCCAGCCGATTCATTTCATTCAGTCGTTTTTCCGCAGGATGCACATAACCTCCGCCAGGTTCTTTCGCCAAATCGAAGTCTACCGTTCAATGGAGGAGAGGCATTGACGTCATGAACAAACAGGCCCAAGCAGCCGAATTCGTATGGGATTACCCCCGTCCCCCGCGCCTCGAAGCCACCGCGCGCCGTATCCGCATTCTCGGTGCCGGCCACACCATTGCAGACACCACCAGCGCGTTGCGAATCCTCGAAACCAGCCATCCGCCCGTCTACTACATTCCGCCCGCGCAGGTAAACATGGAACTCTTGTACCGCTCGCTCTCGCAACCCTCTTTCTGCGAGTTCAAGGGCAATGCAAGCTATTGGACCCTCGCCTTCTGCCTCCTGGATCGCGCCGTCACCATAACCGATGTCGCCTGGAGCTATGACAAACCTTCGCCGCAATACGCTGCGATCGCCGGACACATGGCCTTTTACGCCGGCAAACTCGCCGACCAGGGCATGGAGTGCTGGGTCGACGACGAGCAGATCGTCCCGCAGCCGGGCGATTTCTACGGCGGATGGATCACTTCCGACCTTCGCGGCCCCTTCAAAGGCGCACCCGGAACCCGCCACTGGTAGCTGCTCATAGAGGAACTAAACTGTGCCCCATTCATAGCGGCTGTATCGCGATGATTGGGTTGGAGGCAACGAGGACAGCGGAATCAAGACGCCCTAATGCCCCGCCTCCACCCGCCGCTTCAACTCCGCAAAACTCCCATCCGCAGCGGGTCCCTGCAGCTTCCAACGCACCGCGCCTGAAGGCTCCACGACGACGACATAAGCGTCATCGCCGCCCTTGTACCCGGTCAGCTTCTTCCAATCTTTCTCGTGATCCAACACCGGCACGAAGCGGCTCTTGCCAGCATCCGGAATCGACTCCCCGATCTTCCGAGTCACGTAGCCGCGCAGCAGCCCCGGCACGGATTCCAGCATCGGCATCTCGTAGTAGAGCACCGTCGTCGACGCCTTGAACTCCCCTGCCAGCCGCTTGCCCCACGCCGCCACCGCGTCGCGAGATCCCTGCGAAAATCCCAGCACCAGTATGCCCACTCGGCCATTCAAGCCCGAGGGCAGGTCCACCTTGTCGCCCGTCAGCGCGGTCGCATGAACCGGCGGAATCTCGACCGCTGGGGCCTGTGCATGTAAGTTCAAACCGGCCAGCCCAATCCACGCAATCGAGAACAACATGACCCTGTACTTCGCAATCGTCATCGCCTCATCCTATGGCAGGGGGCCGCCACTCTTCCTGTCGTCTGGTCTTGCCACTGTGCCATGCAATAAGGCTCCCCCAGATTTCCGTCCCACCGCAAATCGAACCTTGCAGGTAACTTCGCCCAGACGGTTTGACTCGCGTGAGTCAAGCGTTTGACGTTGCAAAGCACAGTCTTGATCAGCCGCACAGGTTCGGGGGTACCGTAAGTGTTGTGTTGTTTTACGGCTTTATCGGCCGAGGTAGAGTTTTGCCCTGGGCCTGAAACCTTACGATTCGTCGAAGAAGTCTAGGTCAATCTTTTTGATGCTGATAGTCTCTTCCACAACCACGCCGATGCCGAATTCGATACATAGGGCGGCGAGTTGTTCTCCATCAATCAGAACGATTTTATTCTTCACGCCACGCAGGTAATCGTGAACTCCCGGCTGAAATCCCGATGTGGTAATGAAGACTCCCTTGTGCGCCTCACCGCCGGCAAGACTCCCGACGAAGTTGCGAATCTCCGGGGTTCCCACGATCCCTTTCCAGCGCTTTGCCTGAACGTAAATCGTGTCGAGTCCTAATCGGTCCTCCTTGATGATGCCGTCGATCCCGCCATCGCCTGATCGCCCAACGACTCGGGCTGCTTCTTCTTGAGAGCCGCCGTAGCCCATCCTGATCAATAGCTTCACGACCAAATTTTCGAAGAATGTAGGCGATTGCGTTGCGATCTGCTCCAGAAGCTCCAATGCGAGTTGTTTTTGGAGTAACGCAAAGGCATCCTTGATCTGTCCTTTCGGTGTTTGCTCAATCTCAGAGCTGGCTGTTCCTTGATGGGTGCCGTCTTCCTTCACCTTTGGAGCAAGGTACACGACATATTCGGGAAAGCGGCGAAGATATTTCTGGTCGATTCCATCGGGGTTATTCGCCAACGTCTCGACTCCGCGAGCTGAAATCTGGTACGTCGCCCGCGATGGGCGATCCAGAAGCCCAGCTCGGAAAAGGTGGTAATACGCCCAACCAGTCCGGTCCCGGAGAACGGTCATGCCGCCGCTAGTCAGCATGAGTGCCCGGTCTTCAGTTGTCAATCCAAGCTTGTCGGCGGCATAGTTCTCGAAGTCTAACGGCTTGTGGAGTTGGCCGTCGGCCGCGGCTTCGAGAATGGGGATCATAAACCTTTGAAAGTTCGGCACTGGCATCCCACCATGCTAGCTTAGCGATGCCTCTACAACACGGGCGAGGATCAGATTCCGTTTGGCTTATTGATGAACGATCCGATATGTTCCGGGAGCTCTTGAAGCGGACCTCATCGCTAGACCACCACCGTCTCTCGATACTCCCCAAACACCCCCCGTATCGCATCCGCGATCTCCCCCACGGTCCCGTCGCACTCCACCGCCTCCAGAATTCTCGGCATCAGGTTCTCCCCGTTTCGCGCCGCATCAGTGACCGCCCGCAGGCCCGCTTCCCACCGTGCCTTGTCCCGGCGAGCCCGTACCGCCCGCACCCGCTCCACCTGCCGCTGCTCCAAAGCCGGGTCGATCCGTTGAATCGGCACGGCAACCCCGGCAGCTTCACTGGCAAAGCGATTAACGCCCAC
>JANXWZ010000040.1 GCA_025350865.1 Rhodanobacteraceae bacterium | reverse complement strand
CTGGACTCCTTGCCATAGCTCTTTTTATAGAGCTTCGCCTCCGGATCGGTGGTCGACTGATGGGTCTCGTTGGACCGCGTCTGCCCGTGGAAGTTGGTGCCGTCGCCATGGTCCGAGCCATCCTTCTTGCGGAAGCTCTTTCGTGGATGCTTTCAACCCAAATAGCCATCAGCGCGGTATTCTCTTTCGACCCAGTCATTTCCACATTCTATAGCGAATGTAAGACGAAACTTTAGAGTCAATTCACATCGCTCGATCTTCAGCCGCTTGGTTGATTTCTGTTTGACTACGCTAGTGAAGATCACCCGTCGCATGAAGCATCGCGATTACGATCGCGGTGACGATTACCCCGCTGATGTAGAACATCCACATGCCGACGAAAACTCACCAAACGATATGCTTCATGGTCATGTTGATCTCCCAATCAAGGTTCTGTAATAAATCTCGTCTATAGACGAAACTCTCATCCAAAGCTAACCCGATGATTGCGGGATGGCAAGCGACATCTGCATCCTGCTCGGTGAGCGCATCCGCGAAGTGCGGAAGGCGCGGCAATGGAGACAGATTGACCTGGCAGCACACGCCGGATTGAACGTCATCTACATCTCTGACTTGGAGAACGGACGGAAAGAGATTTGCTTACGAACGCTTCAAGCAGTGGCAAATGCGTTCGATATGACGATCACCGACCTGCTCGCACCAACCGGCCTGTGACCTGCAAGCCACGATAGGGGCCAATACGAAATACGCTCATGCGCCCGCATTTCGCTCCGTTAGTTCTATGAAATCGTCCATGATGCTCTTGCTCAGGTCTGAGAACCAAAGACCAGACATCGACTCAAACCGCTCTCGCTTTGTCCGATCCCTCTCGATCACTTTCAGATGTTCCGCAACTGCGTCTCTGAATGCGTTGACTAGATCGCTCAGATGAACACTTGCGTAGTCGTGACCCAATGCTTGGGTTGCCCTTGAGAGCTTGTCAACTTCCGCAGTTCCCCAGGCGTAGTGAATTTTGCGGGCTTTCCCCTGTCGGTGCAGGTCAGATTCCGGGGTAAAAGTATGGACGACGCCGCAGCGGGCGGCATACAGGTCCAAGGCCGAACATTCAAAAGAACGTTCCGTCAGCAAAAACGTATTTGCCCATCGAACGAAGCCTCCTCGAACACCTTCCCCCGGAATGGAATCAAGGGAAGCCATTACATCCATTCCGGCGTAGAGCAACGTCAAGCATGGCAACGTGCGACGCTTAGTTTCACAATCATCGATGGAATCCACGAGGTCCATCATGTGTTTGTAGAACGCGGGAACTTTCATCCTCACACGATAGCTGACGACGTTATGAGGGCTTACCCGAATCTCATTTCTGACTCAGGATAGACGGGGGTGCCCCCGACGCTCGTCGGTGGAGTTCCTAAGGGGGGTGGGGGGGGTACAGAGGACAGGTCGCATGGATCGGAAGGCATTTCTGCAAAAGATTTTGAAATCTTTTTGAGAAGTTTTGCACAGAAGTCCAAGTGCGATTGGATATGACCTCGTAAGTCATTGATTATAAGGGAGATTTTGGTAGCGTTACCGGGGCTCGAACCCGGACTCTTCGCCTTGAGAGGGCGACGTGTTAACCAGTTACACCATAACGCCATATAAGCCGGGCAGAAGGCCGAAGCCTCAACCGCCACGACCCGCTTAGTATATCAAACGCCGACAGCCGTTACAAACCCAGCTTTTTGACTTCATCGTTGTAATACTTGCGGTACAAAATGTCCCATTCCTGAGAACCCTCAACGATGATCTTCCGTTGCGAGGCGATCTTGAACCGCGCTCCCGCATCCAGCTTCATCTCGTCGGTCAACAGCTTGGTTAGGATCTTCCGGGCTTCCTGACGAATCGTATTGCGATCCTCCAGAAAGTCGACCTCGGGGATCTCCGCCAGGGTGTCGGCAACAGTGTGCGCGAGCTTGTTCAGCTTATCGGCAGTCACTCTCATAGCACCGCCTTGTACTGGTTCACCAGTTTTACCTTGATCTTCTTGAACATCTCCGGATAGCTCACGCCACCCTTCCGCATGTCCTCCTGAATCGCCTCAAGAATCGCTCGAACCTCATCGTTGATCCGGTCCTCCAGCGACAACTCATCGATCAAACCAGCGGTCACCCGCTCGTTCACCACTTCCGGCTTGTCTGTGTGGATCATCTTCGCGGCCACCAGGTGCTTGACCGTCTGCCGCGCCAGATATCCGACGTAATCCTTGGAAAAAATCATGATCTTATGAACCTGAGTATAGCACCGCGAAATGGGCAATCTGGCACGTCTCGTACCACGTTATCCGCACATCCAACCCAACTGGTGAGACAATCGTAGCGATGCAACCTGACAACCTCCATTCCCTCAAAGACGACATGGTAGCCTTCATCGCCGGGCACGGAATGCGCCGGTTGCCGGGCTACGTCACCGAAGAGGTTCCGACCGTTCTCTTCGAAGAAGACAACCCAGATGGTTGGAAGGATTTCGTCGAACACGCCAAGGCGGCGAGCGCGCCGTTCGTGACGATGAGCGAGGTTGTCCTCGAGAAATCCGACGTCGCCATCCTGCTGGAGCAGCTCCGCGACCACGCCTTCCCCGAGGAAGAAGACATCGACCTCGACGACGCCGAATCGCTGATCAAGCACGTTGGCAAGACCGGCTACCTGCAACTTGGTTTCGCCCACCAGGGTGTCATGTTTCTGTTTGAAATCAGCACGGACTGGTACGACCGTTTCCAGGACCTGATGGAAGCCGCCACCGACATCGGCGGCCTGGTGCTGGACGATCGCGACGAGTAACCGTCGATGTCGAACACCAATTGGCTTTTGCCTGGGCAACATCCAGCGGCGGCAGCAGCCATCCAGACTGAACTAGGCTGCCCCGACCCGATTGCCCGTCTGCTCGCCGCCCGCGGAGTTACCGACCCTCACCGCTTCCTTGCGCCGACCCTCGACGACCTGCACGATCCCCTGCTGATGCTCGGCATGTCCGCCGCCGTTGCCCGTATCCAGCGAGCCGTTAAATCCGGCGAGCCTATCCTTATTTACGGCGACTACGACGTGGACGGAACCACCGCAACGGTTCTGCTTAAAACCGCAATCGAGCGCATCGCAACACCTGCCAAACCCGCACAAGTCACCTTCCACGTCCCCCATCGCCTCCGCGAGGGTTACGGCATTCAAAACGTGCGTCTCGCCGAGGCCGCCGAAGCCGGCGTGCGCCTGGTCATCTCAGTGGATACCGGCATCCGGGCCTTCTCCGCCGCAACCGAAGCCAAGGCGCTCGGCATCGACCTGATCGTCACCGACCACCATCTTCCGGACGGAGTTGAAGGGGTCCCGGAAGCTGTCGCCGTCGTTAATCCTGCCCAGCACGGCTGCCCGTACCCCAACAAAAGCCTGTGCGGAGCCGGGGTCGCGTTCAAGCTGGCACATGCACTGCTTGCAGCCAACGCAATCACCGAAACCCAACAACAGCGTCTTCGGAAGGTGATCGTCCCCAGCTTTCTCAAGCTCGTCGCCATCGCAACGATCGCCGACTCAGTCGACCTCACCGGCGAAAACCGGGCTATCGTATGGCTTGGCCTGCGCGAACTCGCCAACCCCGTGCAGCCCGGGCTCCGAGCCCTGATGCAAGTCGCCAAGCTGGCCCTCGACAAGGCTCCCACCGCATCCGAGGTCGGCTTCCGCCTGGCGCCGCGCATCAACGCAGCCGGCCGCATGGACATCGCCTCCGATGTCGTGGACCTCTTTTTGACCCGCGACCCCGAACACGCAAACATGCTGGCAGAGAAGCTGGACGCGCTCAACCAGGATCGGCGCGCCGCCGAAGCTGCGGCGCTGGACGCCATCGAGCTGCAGCTGCTTAGCTTGCGCAGCGCAGCCGGGGACTATCCGGCAGAATGCATCGTTCTTGACCACCCCGAGTGGCACCGCGGGGTAATCGGCATCCTGGCGTCACGCGTGGTCGAGCGTACCTTCCGGCCTGCGCTTGTTCTGACGTCGGAGGAGGGCCAATCCCATGGATCGGGCCGGTCCATTGACGGCTTCCACTTGCTGGACGCTCTGACCGCTGTCCACGGTGCAGGCAATAATGCGCTCTTCACCCGGTTCGGCGGTCACGCGCACGCGGTCGGTTTCTCGCTCCCAACTGACCGCCTTGCCGAACTGCGCGAACGGATGCGGTTGCGATCGTCAACCCTGCTTATCGGCGCGACGCTGGTCCCCAGGCTTCGCTGCGACCTCGAACTCGACGCCGCCGAAATTACGCTCGACATGCTTCGCTGGCTTGATCGCTGTGCGCCGTTTGGTATGGGCAATCCTGAGCCGGTGCTGGTCTCGTGCGGCCTTCGCCTCTCCGCGCCGCCGCGCATCATCAAGGAGAAGCATGTCTGCCTGTCGGTCGACGTCGGCAGCGGCAAACCTCTCAACGCGATGGGATGGTCGCGGAATGGCCAACGGAGCTGGGCTGAACGATCTGCCGATGAGGGTCTTGCCGCAGGTTCAATCGTTAACCTTGCGTATCGCCTGCGGGAGAACCAACATCCCATGTACGGCGGTCTTGAGCTGGAGCTGGTCGACCTTGAAGTGCGAGAAGCCTGATGTGATGTTCTCTTTGATCTCAGGTGTCGCAAAATATTCTGCTTCCAATTGCACCCTTTCGCGTCTTATATACTAACCTTTCAACACTATGGCTAAAGCTGGGCAAAGTCGCGCAACTACCGTTCTGCTCTGGGTTTCGGGCATCGTGGCAATCGCAATCGTCGTCTTCGCCGTGCGCTCCCTCACCCGGGTGCAAGTGGAGGTTCGCGTGGTTCCCGTCACCTACCAGACGCTCGCCAGCACCGTCTCCACCAACGGTAAAGTCGAACCTGTGGAGGAGTTTCAGGTGCATGCTCCGCTCCCCGGAGTTATCAAGCAAGTCTTTGTCGAGGTTGGGCAGAACGTCTCTAAGGGAACCCTGCTGGTAAAGATGGACGACTCCGACGCGAGAGCCCGGCTGGCCACTGCGGAGGCCGTGCTCGAAAACAACCGCATCATGCAGCGCGACCTGCACAACGGGGGCTCAGTCGATGAGACAAACCGCTTCAAGTCCGAACTCGCCACGGCGACCATGGACCAGCAGCAGGCCACGACGGACCTCGCGACGAAGGAAGCCTTGTTCAAGAAGGGCGCCGCCTCCCAATCTGAAGTTTCAGCTGCAAAGCAAAAGCTCGACTCTACCGATTTGGCCCTCCAAACTGCCCGCAGCCATATGAGCGGTCGCTACAACGCAGACGATCTGCACAACGCGCAGACGCGCATTGCCGAGGCCCAGGCAGCTGTCGCCTCCGCGCAAAGCAATCTCGCTAACGTCGACATCCACTCGCCGATCGCCGGCAGCGTCTACAGCATTCCGGTCAACCAGTACGATTTCGTCGGCTCCGGGGATGACATTCTCAACGTAGCCGACCTGAAGCGACTTCAGGTTCGCGCCTACTTCGACGAGCCCGAGATCGGCAAGCTCGCGATCAGCCAGGCCGTCACCATAGTCTGGGATGCCAAGCGCGACCAGGTGTGGCACGGACACATCTCGCTAACCCCGACCACGATTTTCGCTTACAACACCCGCAGCGTCGGCATCGCCCTGATCACCATCGACGACCCGACGCCCGACCTGATCCCCAACACCAACGTCACGGTCAAGGTCACCGAGACCCAGCGAGCGAACGTGCTCAGCATTCCACGCGAGGCGCTCCATACCGACGGAGCCCGGAACTACGTTTATCGCATCATCAATGGCCGCCTCGCGCAGACCAACATCGTTACCGGCGTCGTCAACCTTACCAACGTCGAAGTCGTCAGCGGTCTCACAGCCAACGACACCATCGTCCTTAGCGCGAAGTCCAGCGTCACTGAACTCACCAATGGACTCGAAGTTAAGCGAGTCGAATGAAGATAAGCTCCCTTTATCGGCGGGCGTTTTCGCCGCGACTGCGGTGGCTCTCGTCCCTCGCAGCGGTCGCGCTTCTCTGTGGCGCGGGGGGGCTGTCTGCCCAGGTCTCGCTTACCTCCGCGATCGACCTTGCGATCCGTAACAGCCCGCGCGTGAAGTCGTCTCAAGCGGACGTTGCCAAAGCTCGTGCCATCCTGGGCGAAGCCAAGGACGTCTATATACCGACTGTGTCCGCCGGTGCTGCCCTTGGACAGGCCTACGGATACAGCCCTTATCCGCCCACACTGTTTATTCTCAACGCGTCATCGCTGGTCTACAGCGCGTCCCAGCGCTCCTACATCCGGTCGGCGGATTCCGGTGTCGATGCTGCTCTGAAAGCCCTTGCCGACATGCGCGAGAATGTGGCCGAGGAGGCTGCACTCGCATTCATCGCCGTCGATCACGACCAGCAGCGCGAGGAGGTTCTTCGCCAACAAGCCGCCTACTCGGCGCACCTGTTGCAGATTGTGCAGGACCGATTCGACGCTGGTCAGGACTCCCGTATCGACCTCACGAGCGCCAAGCTGGCAGATGCTCGTCTGCGTTTGGCTGTGCTGCACGCTTCCGACGACACTGCCACTGACCGCGAGCGGCTCGCCCGCCTCATCGGAGTTTCACCTAATTCCCTGCGTGCGGAAGGCGGATTCCCAAAGACGCCTGTGTCGCCAGCATCGACTGCAAGCGGTGGTCCATACGCCAATGCAGCCGTCGCCTCCGCCTTTGCCAACGCCAATGCGAAAAAGCTTCAGGCGATCGGCGACTCACGCTTCCTGTACCGCCCACAAATCACTTTTGTAGCGCAGTTCAACCGCTATGCAACTTTTACGAACACCTTCAAGTCCCTTCAGAACACCTACGGAGGCCTCTCCGCCGACGATGAGGCCTTCGGAGTCAGGATTGACATCCCCATTCTGGATCGTCTGCGGAAGTCCAAAGCCGTTGAATCCATGGCGGATGCCAACAAGGCATTGCACGACGCGGAGTTTGCGCAGATGGGCGTTCTCGACGCGCAAAGCCGTCTTACCCATAGCATCGAAACGCTCGAAGCCCAGGCAGAAGTTGCTTCGCTGGATCAGGATCTGGCCCAGCAGCAGCTTGAGATAGTCCAGTTGCAACTACAGTCTGCCAGCGCCGCAGCGCAACCCATGACTCCCAAGGACGAGCAGAACTCCCGGATCGCTGAGCGCGAAAAATATCTCGCGGTGATCGACAATGCCTTCCAACTCCATCAGGCGGAGGTATCGCTACTCCGCCAGACGGGGCGTCTGGAGCAATGGGTTCTGCTTACGGGTCTCAATACGACGACGCCCACGGCGGCCCAACCTAAACCCTGATGGCAGTCTGGCCCTCGGAGGTTCCGAGCCAGGTACTATCGGCAATCGCAAGCCCTTAATGTACACCGGAATGGTAAACTTGAGTTACTCATGAACAAGCCGCTGAAGACCCTGCTCCTGAATCCGCCATCGTTTGAAAATTTCGATGGTGGCGCAAGTTCCCGTTGGCCCGCAGTCCGCGAGATCGAGTCCTACTGGTACCCCGTCTGGCTCGCTTACCCCGCCGGCCTGCTCGAGGGTTCCAAGCTCCTCGACGCTCCGCCGCACCACGTCAGCGCGGCTGAAACGATCGAAATCGCCAAGAGCTACGAGTTCCTGGTGCTGTTCACCTCGACGGTAGGCTGGGCTGGCGATCACGCCCTCGCTCAGGCCATCAAGGCAGCAAATCCGACGATCAAGATCACCTTCGTCGGACCTCCCGTCACCACCGATCCCGACCGCGCTCTGAACGAGTGCAGCGCGATCGACTTCGTCTGCCGCCGCGAGTTCGACTTCTCGGTGGTGGAGTTCGCCAACTATAAGCCGCTGAACGAAATCCTCGGCATCAGCTATCGCGGCGAAGACGGCACGCACATCCACAACCCGGATCGTCCGCAGGTCGAGAAGCTCGACGCTCCCGACATGCCCTGGGTTACCGACATCTACGCCCGCGACATGGACGTTACGCGCTATAACGTGCCGTTCCTGCTGCATCCTTACGTCTCGCTTTACAGCACGCGCGGCTGCCCGGCGCAATGCACGTTCTGCCTGTGGCCGCAGACACTCTCGGGCCACGCCTGGCGCAAGCGCTCCACCGACGACGTTGCCGCCGAAATGGCGCACGCCAAGAAGCTCTTTCCCCACGTCAAAGAGTTCTTCTTCGACGACGATACCTTCAACATCCAGAAGGGCCGCACCATCGAGTTGTGCGGAAAGCTGAAGCCGCTCGGCCTCACCTGGTCCTGTACATCGCGCGTCACCACGGACCGCGACACCCTCAAGGCCATGAAAGATGCGGGCTGCCGCCTGCTCATCGTCGGCTTTGAATCCGGCGATCCGCAAATCCTGAAGAACATCAAGAAGGGTGCGACCGTCGAACGCGCACGCGACTTCGTGAAGGATTGCCACGACCTCGGCCTCATCATCCACGCCGACTTCATCCTCGGTCTGCCCGGCGAGACGAAGCAGTCCATCCGCAACACCATTGACTTCGCCAAGGCACTCGACTGCGAAACCATCCAGGTTTCGATTGCACATGCCTACCCGGGTACGGAGTTTTACGACTTCGCCGAAAAGAACGGCTTTATCACCAACCAGAAGATGGAAGACGATATGGGCCATCAGATGGCGCATATCGAGTACCCCGGCCTTCCGGTCGAGTACGTCATGGAGATGGTGCACAAGTTCTACGACGAATACTACTTCCGCCCCAAGGCTGCGTTCCGCGTCGTCTGGAAGGCAATCGTCAACCGCGACGTGCCGCGCCTCTACGTGGAGGCCAAGTCCTTCATGTCTCTCCGCGCCAAGCGCAACAAGGCCTCGCGCAAGATGAAGGAAGAGAACGCACTGAAGGCGCAGGAATCCGTCAGCATGAACGCATAATTGCAACCTGAACTGGGTGCCCCATGTTCGGCAGCTTCATCGCCGACCATGGGGTTTCTCACTTAACGCGGTCATTCTTCTTGTCCCTGCCCCTTCCGGCTGCTATCCTCCCTAAAACGCTCAAGGAGTTTTTCATGCCCAAATATGTGATCGAACGCACCCTCCCTGGAGCAGGCGAACTGACTCCCGAGCAGCTGACCGCCATCTCCAAGGTCTCCTGCACCGCCCTCAGCACCATCGGTCCGCAGATCCAGTGGCTCGAATCCTTCGTGACCGACAACAAAATCTACTGCATCTATATCTCGCCCGATGAAGCCACGGTCCGTGAACACGCCCGCCTCGGCCAGTTCCCGGCGGATTCGGTTGCGGTCGTCCGCACCATCATCGATCCGACAACAGCCGACGCCTAGGCTCACAATGAAGCCGCTGCGGTATTACCTGATCGTTGCCTTGTCCGTCGCTCTGGGCCTCTTTGGTGCCCGACAGCTGCACTCGGCCTACGCACAGCAGTCTCCGGCGACAGCGACCCTGAAGGGCGACGCTAACCATCCAAGCAGCACAACGAACTGGGTCGACACACGCCTCTACTTCGGCCTCGGACCAGCCGACGCCGCTGACAAAGGAACCTCGGAGGCGGCATGGCGCGACTTCCTCGACAAGGAAGTGACGCCTCGCTTCCCTTCCGGCCTGTCCGTGATCGACGTTTACGGCCAGTGGCAGGGTAAGCAGCAGAGCGCGCCCGGCCGCGAGCGCAGTAAGCTCCTCGTGATCGATTACCCGGCGACACGAGAGAACGAAGCAAAGATCGAAGCCATCCGCCTCGCCTGGAAGCAGCGCACGCAGGCGCAATCAGTGCTGAGGGTGACGCAGCCCGCCGACGTATCCTTCTAACCCGTTAGAATAGACGTCAGATGAAGCATCGCCTCGCTCCCCAGCAGTACCTCATCCTGCTCACCGTCATGGTCACCGCCTCCTTCGGCGACGCTCTTCTGTCCCATGGCATGAGCCAGATGGGGCCCGTCGATCTTCATCACCCTGCCATCCTCCTCAGCGCCCTCGCTAACCTCAACATCGTCGTCGGAATCGTCCTGCTGATTGGTTTCTTCGCCAGCTATATGACGGCGCTCTCCTGGGCAGACCTTACCTTCGTCATGCCCGCCACCGCCTTTGGCAACGTGATGGTCGCGCTCATCGGCCGCTTCTGGTTACACGAGCATCTTTCGTTCTCGCGCTGGCTTGGGATCCTCCTCCTCACCTGCGCTGTCGGCTTCGTCGCCAACGGTCCCGCCCGGACAGAGCGCGGCGAGACACTCGAACTCACCCGCGTCGATCCCGGAGTAGGCCTGTGAATCACACTCACTCGGTCCTCCTCACCTGGGTCTCGATCGCCGTCGTCTCCGCGCTCGCGATCGCCGGCGAAGTCCTCATCGCGGGAGCGATGCAGAAGCTCGGCGACCTCGATATTATCCGCGAACATTCCGGTATGGCTGGAGCCATCCGAGCCGTCCTCTCCAGTCCTATCTTTCTGGCGGGGGCCGCCTGCATGGCGCTCAACTTCTTCGCCATGCTTTATACCCTGTCGCTGGTCGACTTCACCTTGGCTATGCCCGGAATCGCCAGCTTCACGTACGTCGGCAACGCGGTTGCGGCCAAGCTCTTCCTGCACGAGAATGTGGATAAGCGCCGTTGGCTCGCCGTGGTCTTCGTCTGCCTCGGAGTGTTCCTGATCGGCAAATGAGTATTGCGTTACACGAACCCCAGATTGTTCGTACTGAACGCCCCGATATTCGGGAACACTTGCGGCAGTTGAGCTACGCTCACCCCAAACCACTGCGCCAGCGTCGACGCGTACTGCACCGTAGCGGTCGTCGGAACCCAGCGCCCGTTGGTGCCGGAGTCGTCTGGTCCTGCGAGCGCGAGCGTCGGGAACTTGCCGTAGATATTGCCACCCTTTACCGCGCCGCCCATCACAATGTGGTGCGATCCCCAGGCATGGTCCGTACCCGTGTTGGAGTTGGGCTGGAAGGTCCGGCTGAAGTCCGACATTGTGAAGCTGGTCACGTTGTCCTGCACACCAAGCTCCTGCGTCGCCTGGTAGAAGGAATTCATGGCAGCGGAGACGCTCGCCAGCAGCGCACCCTGCAGCGTCAACTGTCCAGCGTGCGTATCGAAGTTGCCAACGCTGCAAAAGAAGATCTGGCGCGAGACGCCCAGCGCAGCCCGCACCTGAATAATCTGGGCGATCTGTTTCAACTGCGACGCCAGCGAATTGTTCGCCGGAAACACAGTCTGCAACGGCGATACCGACTGCACTGCTGCGGTAAGCGTCTTGGCGTAGGAATACGCGTTGGAGGTTATGTTGTTGTCCTCCGTGATCAACGAGACACCGGAGCTGAAGTTCAACAGCGCCTGCGCCGTCGTCTGCTGCGCGTTGCACTCCGCAGTGCCCTCGGAGCAGGTCGCCCCGCCCAGATTCCCTGGGCTTACGGATACCGGCGTGCTGACCGCGCCATTGCAGAACAGCGTATCGCCAGCTACCGAAGTGATCATTGGAATCTGTGCGCCGGGGTTGTACTGCCCGCTGATCAGGTCGGCGATGCGTCCAGCCCAGCCGGTGGCGGTCGCTCCGGATTGCGCCGCATTTTGCCACTCCAGCTGCTGGTCGGAGTGTGAGAAAAGATTGGTCGGCAGGCTAGATCCCGCCAGATATTGTGCGCGGGTCGTAGGCTGCAGCAGCGTGCCCACATTGGCCACCAGCGCAACATTCTTGCTTGCGTATAGCGATTGAATCTCAGGCAGGTTTGGGTTTAAAGCAAAATTCGGCGTCAGCCCAAGCTGCAACAACTGCGCCTGAGGAATTGCAAGCGGTCCGCGCACCGTCGAGTAGTTCGTATAGCCCGCAGTATCGAACTGGATGAGCGTGTTGTTCGCGTCATTGCCGCCGAACAGAAAGACGCACACCAGCGCCTTGTAGTTCGAGGTGGTTTGCGCAAGCGAGTTCAGCATGCCGAACGGCCTGAGTCCCGCAGCATTGCCTGCCGCCGCCAATGATGCATACTTGATGAAACTCCGCCGATTCGTACCCATGTGCAACTCCCTTGAAGCCTTGTCTAGTGGATGACCTTGTACTGCGACGAAGTAATGATCAGGTAAACAGCCACCCGTACGCGCTGTCCCATGTCGGTGAGCGTCGAAATGTGGTTGACGATGGTCGTCCGCATATTCGTGGGCATTTGTCCGTGCATGAAGATCTGGCCGAGGAAATCGACCAGATTGCCGGGATTCGCTGCCATTACACCTAACGGCCCGGTGGCGCTCAGGTTCCCGGTCATCCCGGTGATCTGGTTGTAGACGATGCTGTTCGCCTGCGTCAGGCGCAGCACCGCGGTCGCCGTATTCTCCAGCGCAAATTCGGGAGCATTTGTTGACGTGCCGGGAATGACGTAGCTCGGCGGAAAGAAGTTGAAGACGCTACCCGACGAGTACGGCCTCTCACCGAGATTGCCGGAGAAGTTGCTCAGGTTGCCGTAGTAATTGTTTACGTCGTTGTTGACGAAACCCAGACCACGCATGGCATTCGTCAGATATAGCATGGGCTCGCGCAAATGCCCACCGTCGAAGTTCGGGTCGGTGTCGCCAGCTCGCGCCTCTGTATCCAACAGGATCGCCCGTACAACCGCCGCCATATCGCCGCGAACGCCTTTGCCATTGTTGGCAAATGCCGCTGAGATCCGGCTGACGTACGCAGGACTCGGATTGCTGGTCACCAGATGTTGAATTAGTTGGCGGCAGATGAACGGGCCGACATTGGGATGAGCGAACAGATTGGCAAGTCCCTGTGCCAGGTCGGTCTCCGCCGTCTGCCCTGCCGGAAGCGTGACGCCGTTCAGGAGGGTTTTGGCTGTCTGGTCGTGACCGCTTTGCACCGCAGCCATAGGCATGTAGTAGTTGGTTGCTGAGGCCGGAAACTTCGGAGGCGTTCCGCCGCCTACAGGTTGGAAGGTCCAGCCAGTGAAGAGGCGCGCAAACGCCTGCACCTGAGCTTCGGTGTAGGTCGGGATCATGTTGCCGGAGGCATCCAGCTGCGGTGTGCCATCCTGATTTAGCATGTTCAGCCCGATCGAAAACAACTGCATTTCTTCGCGGGCGTAGTTCTCGTTCGCGATCTGTCCATTGCCCGGCTTGAGGCTGTTGATCATGTTCAGATAAGCGCCCATGCCGGTTGAAAGTGTGACGTCGTTCATCAGCGTCTGGAAGTTGCCAAAGGCGTCATTGGCGAGCATGTTCTGGTAGGTAATCACCGCTGCCGAATTGACGGAGTTGGTTGAGATCACCATGATTTCGCTCAGCGCCAGAGCGATCCGCTGCCGAAGTTGATCGGGACCGGTGAGGACGGTCTGCCACCATTCGGACTGCTCGCAGCTGATCGTATTCGACGCGCAGACCGTTGGCGGGGGCACCGAAACGTCAGGCAGAATCGTTGTCGGGGTAGCAAGCTGCTCGGTAATGTAAGCGTTCATCCCAACGGTCTGGACGTGCTGAATGTCGGCCAGCGTGGGTCCGAAGGTCGCCTGGTCCAGCAGCCTGCTCGCGGCTGCGACCGACGCCACATAGATGGTGAATTGTACGTTTGCGGAAGGCGATACCGACGAGCCGGGGTTTGGATTGACGACTGAAACTGCCAATGTGGACGTAGTCGGTACGGTATAACTGGCCTGCAGGCTGGTCGATGAAACGTAGGTCGTGGGGATCGCCGCCCCGCTAACTGTGATGGCCGCGCCTTGCACGAAGCCGCTTCCGGCAACGTTGATCTGGAAGCTCGAGGTGGTTCCAGCCTCGATCGGCGTGACGCCCGAGACGACCGGAACCGGATTCCAGATGGACTCGGAGAGAACGCCGGAGATTGCTGGAGAGGCCTGGCTGATTGCCGAAATGGTGATCGGATTCTGCGACGGAATGTTCGTGGACGCGGTGTAGAGACCTGCGGTCGAGATCGTGCCGGTCGCGGTCGAGCCGCCCGTAATCCCGTTTACCTGCCAAGTCACATTCTGGTTGACTGAGTTCGAAACCGTGGCCCCAAACTGGGTTGTCGTGCCAAGCCGCGTCTGGGCTGGACCGTTGACGACCACTGTTACCGCACCGGTCCCCGTGACGCCGGAGGAGACGCTCCCTCCTGAGCCGCAACCGGCCAGTAGAATCAGAAACGAGGCTAACGAAGCGGCCAGCCAACTGCGGGACACCCAACGAGGAGGAGCGAAAAAGGCAGTGCGGACCACGAGAACCTCCCGCTGAAGAACGTCGTGGACATATGTTGCCGGCCCCACCGATCCCAGCTTCTGTGCTGTACGCTACACGATACGTTCAACCGATGTATAGCCGATTAGTTGCGGGGCAATGAAACTTTTGTTTAGCGAATTCGCCTATGCGTTTTTTGCCACCCAGCGCATCAGGCCATCCGGTGGCAAATCCGGAGCAAGAAACCGTGTTCGCTCACCGAGCACCGACCCCGCCGCCAATCGTCCGCTGCGAGCCGCGCCTTCCATAGTCGAGGGCCAGCCTGTTCTAGTCCAGTCCCCGGCAAGGTAGAGCCCCGGTATTTCGGTCTGCTGATCGGGTCGAAACTGATCGAGCCCCGGTGTGACCGAGAACGTGGCGCGTGCCTCTTTGAGGATGCCGCTCTTGAGCAGTCGAGCTCGGCCGGCTTCCGGGAAGAATCGCTTCAACTCTGCGAGCGCCGGCTCAAGGATGTCTGCGCGGCTCATCGGCAGCTCCGTCTTCGAACCCGCTATCACCAACTCAACATAGCTGCCCTGCTGCTCCGGATAACCGCGGATTCGAGACTTGTGAAAGAACCATTGAATGGTCGAATCCAGCAGCCACGCATGGTCGAGATCCGTAATCTGACGGTCGTACCACAGCAGGATCGAGATAAATGGCGAGTGCTGAAAGTGGCTCATGCTATCGGCAAGCCCGCTGCGTATAGCTTCGCCGTTAGCCGATACCAGGCTCACTCCTGCGACCAGTCGCTGCGTCTGCTCATACGGCAAGGCCAGAATCACATCGTCTGCAAGATATTCTGCGTCGGCGCACTTCAGCAGCCAGCGGCCGTCGTTCTGCTGGACCAGGTGCTCGACGCCAGCCCGCAATTCCACAATGCCGCCATGCGCGCGAATCATGTCCGCACCAGCGGCGTAAAAATCGCTGAGAGGCACGGTGGGTATCCCGAGACGTCCGCCAGCAGAGCTTTTCAAGAAGAGTTCATGGAACACCTTGCCCGCGTACTTCAGCGAGCAATTCTCAGCGCTATCGTTCAACGTGGCCAACAGAATCGGTTCCCAGAAATGCCGGATCGCCCCGGCACTCTGCTTTGTCCGGCGATACCACTGGGCGGCGCTTTCGTCGTCCAAAGCAGGAAACCCGGCGATAAACTCGCGAAGTCCTCGGGCGATGGAAAGCTTGTCAGTAAACTTCAACATTGAGGCTTTTAAAAAGCTTTCGGCATACTGCATAGGCGCAGGCAGCGAGCCGGGACCGATCGTGCTCGCACGAGTTCCGGATGGCCCGGTTGCGGGTTCAAGAAACGTCTGCCGGTCGTACCATCGAATCTTGTCACTCAATCCAACTGCGTCGCAGAACGCGATCAGGTTTGTACAGCAGCCAACCACCACGTGCTGCGAGTCCACCACCTCGTCCAGTGCCGGGTGCAGATACGAGTAGGCTCTGCCACCCACATACGGACGCCGCTCCAACACCGTCACCTTCGCATCCGAACGAGACAGCGCGTCAGCAGCGTTCAGGCCCGCGACTCCACCGCCAACGACGACTACCGAACGCCCCGCGCTGTTCATCTTCCGCGAGCCCTCATCGACATAGCTGCGCCGCGCACCAAGGCAAGGATCTTTTGCCCCGTTGGAACGCTGATGCGCTCGGAGAAGACGTCGCCCTGGCGTTGATCGATCTTGCCCAGCAAACCGCTGTAGATTTCGATCATCACCCACATGCAGGCCCGACTATCCGCGTCCAGCAGCGCGATCAACTCGCGGCCCGACTCGTAATACTTCCACGCCTGTACCGAAAGCGCCATCAACATCGCCTGCTCACTCGGCTTCATGGCGCGACCGGATGCCAGCGCCAGGATGTCGCCGTTGCTGACGTTGAACTCGCGCAACATATCCTGCGGAAGATAGATTCGCTTGCGATCGGCGTCTTCCTTGATGTCACGCAGAATGTTTGTGATCTGGAACGCGGCTCCGGTCTTTTCGGCCATCAACTCTGCGGCGGGATCGGTGTAACCAAAGATGCGAATGCAGACCAACCCGACCACCGATGCAACCAGGTAACAGTACCGGTACAAATCTTCGAACGTCTTGTATCCTTGCAGGCCATCGCCAAGATCGACCGTACTGCCGGCGCCTTCGCCAAGGTAGAGATCCATGGTGGTTCCCCGTACGAGGTCTTCGAGCAGAGCGTCGGAGATGCCGAATTTCAGCTGCGCATCGGACAGGGCCTGGAAGACCTTGTCCTCGGGTTCAGCCTGCAGCTTCGCCGTCCGCCATGCATTCAGCCATCCAGCCATGAGTTCCCGGCGCGTTTCGATGGAGAGCGATTCGTCGTCTGAAATGTCGTCCGCTTTACGCATGAAGGCGTAGACGGCGCACATCGCGTTCATCTTGCGCTGGGGCAGTACGCGGAAAGCATAGTAGAAATTTTTCGCCTCGCGCTTGGCAATCGCGCGGCACTCGGCATAAGCCGCTTCCAGAGTTTCCACGCTCATGCGCGCATACCTCGCGGCGCGAAGATCGATGCAACCTTGCCCAACAAGGCGCCGCCCAGAAGCCGCACCTTCGTGGTCTTCGAGACAGACGGCCGCTGCTTCAGCACGTTGTAATCCTGGGCGATGATGCCGTCCAGAGCGGCCCGTCCACCCTGCTCGAAAAGCCGCAGCGTGACGGCTAGCTCTGCGTCAACCTCGTTGGCAATCTGCCCGCCCTCCCGGAGCATGGTTCCGGCGTGATCGACCAGGAACAACATCATCGTTTTAAACTCCGGGGTGAAGCGCTTCTCGGCGATCATCTCATCCGTGACGCCAAATCGAAACATCTGATCCGCCGGAATGTAACGACGCCCCCGCTCCCAGTCTTCGACTACATCCTGCCAGAAGTTTGCCAGTTGCAGTGCCGTGCATACCTTGTCCGAGAGCAGACCGCGCCGCTCATCCCGATAGCCCGAGACCCAAAGCACAAGCCGCCCTACCGGGTTCGCCGACAGCCGCGAGTATCCGATCAGGTCGTCGAGCGACTGGTGCATCGTCACCCGCTGATCCATCTCAAACGCCGAGACTAGATCGTCGAATAACTGCCGCGGCACATCCGTCTCAACGATCGTTTGGTGCAGCGCGACGAAGACCGGATGCATCGATTCCCCCGGCTGCTCGTAGCACTGCCGCAACATCGTCCGCCACTCACCAAGCAGACGGGTTGCCGTCTCGCGATCCGCTACCTCGTCACCCAGGTCGTCGGCCGCACGACTGAAGGCGTAGACGCTCTCAAAGTGGGGTCGAGCGCGCTTCGGCAGGAACCAGGTCGCGACATGAAAATTCTCATAGTGGCTCGTCGCAAGATGCCGGCACCAGGCCTGCGCCTCCGCCAGCGTCGGTCGAACGGCTGGCAACAAGTACTCCGCCGGAGCCCCAGCCAGGGAAGTCGATACTCCCGTGCTCGTCATGCCGCGCTCATTTCAACGACCGTCTTGATGTCCGGCGTCCCGGCTGCTGACGAGCGGGTGAGCATCCGATGGAAGACCTCGGGCAACGCCTGCAGCTTCGCCCGACCCGTAAGGTATTCCGCAGCCTTGAACCGGCCGTCCGCGATCAGCTCAAACGCAGTCCGCGACGTCGCGGGCGTGTGGTGGAAGCTGGCCTTCAGGGTGATATCGCCGTAGTGCAGGCGGTTGGTATCGAGCGCCACAATCGTCCCGCTGGGAGGTCCACCAAAGAAATTGACCGTGCCCCCTTTGCGCACCATGGCCACAGCCTGCTCCCACGTCGCTGGCGTGGCGACAGCTTCGATCACGACATCGGCTCCCCGCGCCTGCGGAGTCATCCCACGCGCAGCCGCAACAATCTCGTCGGCAGTCTGTTCCGGCGATAACTGCAGAACCTGCGCCGCACCAAACAGCTTCGCAGCCGCGACCTGATCCGCGCGCTTGACGACCGCGATTACCTCCACCCCGGCCAGGGCCGCCGCGTGGATAAACATCAGTCCAATTGGCCCGGCGCCGATGACGATCATGGAGTCAGCCGGCCTTGCACCGCTCTCTTCCAGACCGCGAATCACGCAGGCCAGCGGCTCGGTCAGCGCCGCATGTTCCAGCGGTACGGCTTCCGGGACCAGCAACGTATTCTTCTCCACGATGCGCTCCGGAATCAGAATGTAATCCGCGTACGCCCCATTATTGAAGAGCAGGTCCTCGCACAGATTCTGCTGATTCTTGTGGCAAAAATAGCATATGTCGCAAGGGGCCGAATTGAGCGGCACCACACGATCGCCAACCTTGAATTTGGTGACGCCGGCACCGAGCTCGCTCACCAGCCCGGCCAGTTCGTGGCCAAAGGGGATAGGCGGGTTCAGCATACGGGCGTGGTAGCCGCGGCGATAGACCTTCAGATCGGTCCCGCAGGTGAGTGCTGCCACCACTCGAACCACGATCTCGCCCGGGCCGGCTGCGGGGACTTCCGTTCGTTCCAGCCGAAGGTCTTCCTTGCCGTACAGCACTGCCGCGTTCATGGTGCGTTCGTTCATCTGTTCTATCTTCTCATCTTCCACCCGCCATCGACGAGCACCGAGGACCCCGCATCCCGTCCGGCGCATCCATCGACACAGGGTCGCATCTGATAGAGTGAGCCATAAGACAGATGCCTTTCCTCAACATCGAGAGCTTCGCGAAAAAGCAGGTTGCGGGCGTTCAGGACTATTCCCTGCTGGCTGGCCGCGCAGTCGCGAACCTGTTCACCGCACCTCGCTACTGGTCCGAAATCTGGAGCCAGATGGATTCCATTGGCGTCGGGTCGATGCCGATCGTCATTCTGACAGGATTCTTCACCGGCTGCGTACTCGCCCTGCAATCCGCCACCGCCCTCAAGGAATTCGGCGCAGTCAATAAGACCGGCGGCCTCGTCGCGCTCTCCATGGTCAAGGAACTCGGACCGGTCCTCACCGGGCTGATGGTTTCAGGGCGCAACGCCTCCGGCATGGCGTCTGAACTCGGCTCTATGAAGGTGACCGAGCAGATCGACGCGATGCGCGCCCTGGGGACTGACCCAATCCGCAAACTGGTTGCGCCTCGTCTGTTTGCCACGGTCTTCATGCTGTTCTTTTTGACGATTATTTCGGACGCCGTGGGGATTGCCGGGGGAGCACTTGTCAGCACCACGCTGATCGGCCTCCCTTGGAGTTCCTACATCGCCGACTCTTACGACAAACTCCTTTACGGAGACGTTGTCGCTGGCATGACCAAGCCACTATTCTCTGGCTTCATCATCGCGACGGTCGGCTGCTACTTCGGCCTTAAGACTACGGGCGGCACGCAGGGCGTCGGCAAGGCCACCACCGAGGCGGTCGTCGTGTCGTCAGTCTTCATCATCGTCGTTGATTTCCTCGTAACGCGCCTCATGATCGGCATCTTCGGGAGCTGAATAGCATGGCTAAAAGCGCGAGACCGATCGAGGACCTGCACCCGGATGCACCCGTCGTGGACTTTGCGAATGTCTCCATCGGGTTTGAGGGCAAGCACGTTCTTAAAGACATCTCGTTCCGGGTGGAGCGCGGCCAGACGATGATCATCCTCGGTCCGGCAGGCTGCGGCAAGTCCGTCCTGATGAAGCTCGCCAACGGTCTGCTGTCGCCGGATTCCGGGACTATCAAGATATTCGGGCAAGAGATCAGCGCCATGGACGAACGCCAGATGTTTGGCCTCCGCGAGCACATCGGCATGGTCTTTCAGGAGTCGGCCCTGTTCGATTCCCTTTCCGTCGAGGACAACGTCGCGTACCGGCTGCACGAGGAACACATGCCAGAGGACGAGGCCCACACCAAGGTGGTGGAGGCGCTAAAGTTTGTCGAACTGGCGGCTGCGATCGCCAAGTTCCCCTCTGAACTCTCAGGCGGCATGCGGCGTCGCGTATCAATCGCCAGAGCGATCATCACCGCGCCCGACCTCATCTTGTACGACTCGCCCACCGGCGGTCTCGATCCCATCACCTCGACCACCATCGTCGAACTGATCGTGAAGCAGCGCGACGTCTCGCACACCACTTCCCTGCTGATCACGCATCGCATTCAGGACGCCTTCACGCTTGCGACACACCAGTTCAACAAAGCCACGGGCCACATGGAGCCGATTCCCAACGGCGGCATCGACGACAGCACACGCTTCCTGATCCTCAACGAGGGTTCAATCGTATTTCGCGGCAGCACACAGGAGTTGGTCCGGTCGGAGGATCCATGGATCAGGGAGTATCTGGCATAACGCCTTTGCGGATCGTCATCCCGGGCGGCTCCGGCCAAGTGGGCACCATCCTGGCACGCCATCTGCACGCCTCCGGCCATAAAGTAACCGTGTTGTCACGGTCGCCTAAACCAGCGCCATGGATGTCCGTGCGTTGGGACGGTCGCACGCTCGATCCGCGTTGGACCCAAACGCTGGAAGGCGCTGACGCCGTAATCCATCTCTCCGGCAGAAGCGTCAATTGTCGCTACAATCCCGCAAACCGCCGCCAGATCATCGATACGCGGGTAGTCCCAACGTTGCTCCTCGGGCAGGCAATCAAACAGGCAAAGCAGCCGCCTAGGGTCTGGATGAACGCCAGCACCTCGACCTTCTACCGCCATGCGCTGGACCGTCCACAGGATGAATTTACGGGTGAACTTGGCGGTTCAGAACCCGGCGCACCCGGCACCTGGAACTTTTCCATCGACGTCGCCCGCCGCTGGGAAGAGGCCTTCTACGCTCCTGCGACCCCGGCAACACGCAAGGTTGCGCTGCGGTCGTCGATGACGATGAGTCCGGACGCTGGCGGCGTCTTCTCGGTCTTGCTGGGGCTGGTTCGATTTGGCCTAGGCGGCACACAGGGCAGCGGAAGGCAATTCGTATCCTGGATCCACGACCTGGACTACTGTCGGGCAATCGACTATCTGCTCGCTCACGACGACATTTCAGGCGCAGTCAATCTGACGGCACCCAACCCCCTGCCCAACCGCGAATTCATGCGCGCCCTTCGTCAGGCATGGGGCATGCCCATCGGTCTTCCCTCCACCGCCTGGATGCTCGAGATCGGCGCGTTCTTCCTGCGCACAGAGACCGAGCTAATCCTGAAGAGCCGTCGTGCCATCCCCACACTGCTGCTCAACCACAGCTTCCAATTTCAATATCCACACTGGCCTCAGGCCGCAGTTGAGTTGGTAGAGCGGTATAAATCCAAACGTTAGCGCTTGCCGTTTTGCCATTCCCCGTAGCTGATGCGCGGTTGCGTCAGGAACGCATCGCGAGTCTTGACGTACGAGCCAAGACCATTCATGCGTCCGACCGCATGCAGTTCCTCGGCCTTGATGTACGGCCCCGACGGGTCAACGAACTCGTCTTCCACATACATCGCGACGACGCGGCCCAGGATGATGCGCGACTTTCCAATCTCCAGCGTTGTGTGCTCGACGCACTCCAACGCCGCGTGTGCCGTGCGGATTCTCGGCACCTTCACAATGCTTGAAGGCGCTGTCTCCAACCCCGCCATTTGGAGTTCGTCGACCTCCTGCGGGAAGTCAGTCGCGCAGATATTCATCTGTTGCAGCAGGTCTTCCGTGACCACATTGACTACAAACTCGCCGGTGCGACGGATGTTTTGTGCGGTGTCCTTGGGGCTGAAGGTACCCGGGCGGTTCGTAACGCCGATACCAACCACAGGCGGGTCCGTGCAGAGGTAGTTGTAGGCGCTGAACGGCGCAGCATTGAGCCGCCCCTGCTCATTATGGCTGGTCACCAACGCAATCGGACGGGGGGCTACGAGGCCAATCAGGAGGTTGTAAATCTGGCGCGGCGAGGCGGTGGCCACATCGATAATCATGATGCTTCGATGCTACAACGGTCGCAGCCATCTCCGCTTATCGTGCCGCCTTCATAATCGCCTCGCGCACCGGCGGCCACGCCTTGCTCTCCGGGTCTACGATATCGAAGTGATCCGCCCCCGGGATCATGGTCAGCGACGCCGTCTCACCCATGCGATGTGCGCGGTCGACCCAACGTACGGGCAACTGCGACGGGATTTGATCGTCATCGCTCCCCTGCACCAGGATTTGCGGAATGTTCAACGGCAGGAGCTCACCGGGGTTAGCCGCCCGGTAGCGATCCGGCGCGTCGGCGGGCGTTGCGCCCATCAGGTCGAGCACCATCTGCTTGTCATGCGCAAACGTAAACCAGCCTGCAAGATCGATGGTCAGCCGCAAATCCACCGCCCCCGCCAGAGCAACCACACCGCGCATCGACGGGGCCACACGCCACTTGCTCAGCGGACCCGTCTCCGGCAAATGGTGACGCCCCGCCAGCCAGTAAGCCAGGTGCCCTCCGGCCGAGTGACCCGCGACAACCACCCGCGAGAGGTCCAACGGGTACGACTTCGCGAGCGTCGTCAAGAAGTCGTAGCCGGCCGCTACATCTTCAAACGTACCAGGCCAGCCTCCTCCGGCATTGCCCACTCGCCGATACTCCAGCGACCAGCTTTCGAAGCCGTCGGCCTTCATCGCCGCACATAGGTGGCACCCGTATTCCAGGCCATACTCGGCTTTCCACCAGCCACCTTGCAGAAATACCAGCACCGGAGCACGTTGTCCGGCAACCAGTTTCGGCAGCCGCAGATCGCCGAAGCGAAACTCGCCCGGAGCATACGGAATGCGGTGATCGGCTGGCGGCGGAGTGCGGGTCAGGACATCGCTCATCGGTTGTTATACGTACCGCTGCCAGTCATCGGATTCCGCAACCTGCTTGATGATCGCGTTCCGTTCGCGCAGCAGGTTGCTCATGTAGCCGTCCAGAACGAAGTATTCCGCAATCCGCCCAAGCACAGGCAGCGGCAGCGGCGCGGCGTAGCGAAACACATCGCGCATGTAGGTGGGCCCGCCCGGAAGCTGACGAAAGAAGTGGTCGTGCTGCATCCACGCGAATGCGCCGCGGAGCATCGTGTCCTGGAACGCGTGCGGCGCATCGAACTCGGTGATCTGGCTGGTCAATCGCTGCCGAACGCCAAAATGCCTCGCCTGCCAAGTCACGCGGTCACCCAGGCCGAGCAGCCCGGAGGCGCTTCCCTCCAAAGGCACGGCCTGTTCGCCGAAGTGAACGTTGCCCAGGACGTGAACCTCGACGGAGCGCGACAGGTCGAAACAGCGCTCGATTGGCGCGTTGATTACCGTGAGTTCGTATAGTGTCGTCATGAGTGCTAACGCGAGCATACTCCGTGTCAACAGGTATTTTTTATGGTTGTAATAAAGCTGGGTTAGGCTCGGATAACTCCTATGACGAAGCAGATCGATGCAGCCAATAAGACGACTCGGAAGTGGGCCAGATCCGGTAAGGAAGCCCCCACCAAGGCGATACCGGAGACTGCAACGGCGGCAGACGAGCGATTTTTCGGTCGCGACGTAAGCTGGCTCAAGTTTAACGAGCGTGTGCTGGAAGAGGCTCAGGACGAGACGAACCCGCTGCTGGAGCGCGTCAAGTTTCTCGCTATTACGGCCAGCAATCTGGATGAGTTCGTCGAAATTCGGATCGCCGGAATCCTGCAGAGGATTGAGGACGGCACCGATCAGGGCCAGGTTGCGGACGAAGGTGGACTCACGCCGGAGGAGCGGCTGGTCCGGCTCAGCAAAGTCATGGCCGAGTTCGTCAAGGCTCAGTACCAGTGCTGGAACGACCAGCTACTGCCCGAATTGAGCAAAGCCGGTGTGCGGGTCTTGCGCTGGGAGGAGCTCAGCCACGCGGCGAGGACCTACGTCGAAAAATTCTACGAGGCGGAGGTCGACCCCCTGCTCACGCCCGTAACAATCGACCCATCGCACCCCTTTCCACGCGTCCTCAACAAGGCCCTTTGCATTGCGCTGCTGCTGCGGCACAAGCGTCGCGGGCCCACCGGACTGAAGCCCGGCAAGCTCCTCGGCGTGGTGACTGTGCCGCGCAGTCTTCCGCGCCTGATTGCGCTCCCATCGGAGTCGGGAAAGTGCGACTTCATCTTCCTCCACGAGCTGATCGAGTCGCAGGTGGAAAAGATGTTCCGAGGGTACGAGGTGCTCGACGAGGCGGCCTTCCGCGTCACCCGCAACAGCAACCTCTACATGGAGGAGGAAGAATCGCGCAGCGTACTCGAGAGCGTCCGTGAAGAGTTGCACAATCGACGCAAGGGCGATGCTGTGCGCCTTGAGATTGAAAGCTCGGCATCGGACGAGATTGTCGACAGGCTGCGGACCAACTTCGAACTCGATGAATGGCAGGTGTTTAGGACGGAGGGCCCCGTCAACCTTTCGCGCCTGATGAATCTTTACTCCGAGGCAAAGACTCCCGCGCTCAAGTATCCGCCATTCATCGCGAAGGAGCACAAGCTCACGGCCAAGGTCGAGGATCTCTTCGCAGAGCTTCGGCGCAAGGACCTGATGCTGCATCACCCCTTCGACAGCTATGGGACCGTGGAACAGTTCGTTCAACTCGGCGCACACGACCCCTGCGTGATTTCGATGAAGCAGACGCTCTACCGGACCAGCAAGGATTCTACGATCTTCCGTTCCCTGATCGAAGCCGCCCAGAACAAGGATGTGACGGTGGTCGTCGAGTTGATGGCGCGGTTTGACGAAGACTCGAACATCCGCTGGGCACGCGAGTTGGAGGATGCGGGCGTGGGGGTCTTCCATGGCATCTTCGGACTGAAGACCCACTGCAAACTGTCCCTGCTGGTGCGCCGCGACCCCGACGGCGTGGTTCGGCGCTACGCCCATCTCGGCACCGGCAACTACAATCCCATCACCTCGCGCTTCTACACCGACATCAGCCTGATGACGACGAACCCTGAAATCACCATCGCCGTCCAGCGCGTCTTCAACTATCTCACGGCGGAGTCCGAGGCCGATGCCGACGCCTACGAGCCGCTACTCGTCGCGCCGCTGACACTGGCTCCCGCGCTGCTGCGCCTGATCGATCGTGAGGCCGAACATGCCCGCGCCGGCAAGCCCGCACGCATCGTCGCCAAGATGAACGGCCTGCTCGAAGAAAAGACCATTGAGGCGCTGTACGCCGCGTCACAGGCGGGTGTGCACATCGAACTGATCGTTCGCGGCATGTGCGCTTTGCGTCCCGGGGTCAAAGGGCTGAGCGAAAAGATTCACGTCCGCTCGATTGTCGGGCAGTTCCTCGAACACAGCCGCATCTTCGACTTCGAGAATGGCGGTAACCCGGAGACGTTCTGCGGCAGTGCGGATTGGATGACTCGAAACCTGTACGAGCGGTGTGAGGTCGTGTTTCCGGTCACAGATAAGACGCTGGCGACGCGGCTCCGCGACGAGATTCTGCAGGCCTACCTAAAGGACAACGTGAAGGCACGCACACTGCTAGCCAACGGAGACTACATTCGCGTTGAGCAAACCGAGAAGCCTTTCAGCGCGCAGGAATTCTTCATGGAACTCGCAGCCGATAAGGCTTGATCGAACGTGCAGAGCAGCGAAAGCTACTGAATCGTGACCTGGTAGACGTAGTTGTGACGGATCGTACTCGATCCATTGGTGCCGATGGTGGTGATGGTAAGCAGCGTCGTTCCCAGCGGAGTCCCCGTATTGTTCGGGGCGATCACGTTGAAGTTGTTGGCCGAACAACCGGTGTTGAAGGTAAGACCCAACGCAAGCAAAACCAGAAGAAGCCCGGGAATCCGCCTGCGAACGCGCCCCGGAAGGCACCAGCAGAGCAACGCCGCCAGCGTGACACCGCCCGCGACACCAAGGGACGCATGCTCCGAACCGTTGACAACGGATCCCTTGGCTAGCGTCGTCGTGACACTGAGAGTAGTAGCGCCGCCACCGACCACATAGGACGGGTTGAAACCGCAGGTGATCGCCGTATCCGCAGGCGCTGTGCAGCTCAGCACAATCGATCCGGGGAACGCGTTGATCGGCGTCACAACACCGGTCGCAGTGCCCGTCTGCCCGCGTTGAACGGTGAGCGATGTCGGGATGAAGGCCAGAACATAGTCGGACAGACCCAGCGTAATGGTGTTCGAAATTGCAGAACTGAAATTCGTGTCCCCGTTGTAAGTCGCATAAATCGTCAAAGAGCCCGACGGCAGGATCGACGTTGAATACACCGCAACGCTGACTCCGCTGCCACTCGTCCCAAGAGTTGCAGTGCCGATCAGCGTAGGCACCGCTCCTGAGATGTAGAAAGACACGGAACCCGTTGCGCCGGCCCCGGTCGTCGTGGAACCAGAGACAGTCGCGGTCAGGACAACATTGCTTCCGGCAGTCACCGTCGTTACGTTCGACGTCAGCACCACGGTCGCCGCAGCCGCCGAAAGAGTGATCGCCAGCGCGGTGGATGTACTGGACGCGTAGATCGTGTTGCCGGCATAGACTGCAGTCAGTGAGTGGGCAGTGGTTGTGCCCGTGAAGGTATACGTCGCGGTCGCCACCCCGTTCGCACCCACCGTCGCGATGGCTCCCGAAGCGAGGAGCGTTGTGCCATCGTAGAAATTGACGATGCCGGCGATCGGATTGACGGCAACTGCACTGGCTACAGCAGACACCGTTGCAGTCAGTGTGATCTGCTGGCCCAGAGCCGGAGTGATGGGACTGATGGCAAGCGTGGTCGTGGACGGGGTCGTACCGGTCGCGCCGACAGCAGTGCTGCTGATGGACAAGGTGTTGGGTGTGCAGGTGAAGTTCGCATTCGTCCCGCAAACCACCTGCAGCGTATAGGTGCCGGCAGGCGGCGCTGGAATCGTCACCGCTCCGGTGCCGGTGTTGCCCCCAACATTCACGGCAAACGTGCCGGTGTACGTCGCGCCGCTAAGCCCGACAATCGTCGCGATAAACGTGCTGCCGGTGGGAACGACCGCTGTTCCGGGAAGCGTGACCGTCACCGTAAGGGTTGACGTGCTGCCGGTCGTGAAGGCGGTCGACGAGAGGTTTGTGCTCAAGCTCGCCGTCGCCTGGGTCACTGTAATCGTGACCGTATTGCCCGTGCTTGGAGAGTAGTTGGTATCGCCCGAATAGCTGGTGCCGATCGTCCAGGTTCCGACTCCAAGATTGCTCAGGGTTACATTCGCGCTGCCGCCCGAGACAGCCGCCGTCGTCGTCGATCCGGCACCGGCAAAGGTCAGCGTGCCGCTCGGCTGCGTTCCGTTGACAACGGTGGTCGTCGACACACTGATGTTCAGCGAGACGCTCTGCCCAAAGGTAAGAGTTGTGGCGGACGCGTTCACCTTGGTCGTGGTTGGCGAGGTGGTGACGGAAGTGTTGATCGCGTTGGAAGTCGCTTTCAGATAGTTCGCGTCGCCCTGGTAGACCGCAGTAATAACGTGAGTGGCACCCGGAGCGAGATTGCCGCTGAAAGTCGCAGACGGGGCGCTGCCAAACCCAAGCGAGATTGCGCCATCGAAGAACTGAACACTGCCGGTCGTGCCGATCCCGGCGACCCCGGTTACGGTCGCAGATAGCGTCACAGGATTCCCGGCTGCGGGATTGGTCGGCGTCATCGTCAGCGCAACCGTCGGAGTGGCCTGCGGAACTGTGGTAGTCGCTGTTTGCGGCGTGAAACAGGTAAAGCTGGGGTCGCTACTGGTGCAGCTTGCCTGGAGCGACACGCTCCCGGCCTTGTTGGTAGTGAAGGTATAGACTGCCTGCGCGGTGCCGCCCGTGCCGGAGACGGTCTGCGTAACCGTCGTCCCGCTGAGGATTCCCGAAGGCGTCACGGTAACACTGGCCGACGGAGTTCCAACCCCGGAAGGCGACGACAGAGTCACTGTGGCCGAGATCGTCGCGCCCAGCGTAATGGTCGCGGGTGCGGCGATCGAGAATGCTGCCGCCTCCGGCTGGACCGTCACGTTTACCGTGCTGTTGGACGGCGCGTAAGTCGCATCGCCGGAGTACGCTGCCGTGATCAGGTAAGTGCCACCCGGAAGAACATAGGGCGCCGATTGGGCGATCCCGGAGGCGTTTAGTGTCGCCGTCGTGCTGTTGAATCCCACTTGTGAAGCCGTGAATGTGACGGTGCCAGTGGGTGCCGCCCCACCCGTGGTGGAGGATGCAGTCACGGTGAGGACGAAGGATTGACCATGGGCAGGGCTATAGGACGAGCTCGAAATCTGCACCCCGGTGGGTCCACTGCCGCGCGGAAATGCCTTGGCCAGCTGTGCCGTATCGACCAACCCCAAACCGGATGCCGGTTCCCAACTCCCAGGGTCGGCGTTGTCCGGCTGGGTATAAAGACCCGCGATTGGAGCCAGTGAGTACAGCGTCGGATTGATGTTGCCCAGGCGACCAGTCGCCGTATGTCGCGCCAATGACCCGACGGTAGCGGAAAAGTCAGTCAGGCTGCTTGCGGTGATATCCGGCGCGTGCCGAAGACCGTCCGCCGGAAGCCCCTTGGCAACCTGCCAAAGTGGCCTGACCGCCAGCCGTGTCGAGCTGTCCACCTGACCTCCGGGAACCGCGACGGTCGTAACCTCGCTGAATCCATACGGCAAATCCGTTGCGAAATCCCTGTACACAATCGCAGTAATTCCCTGCGCCGCAGCCTGGCGGAATAAGGCACTCAGCCCGGCAACCTGCGATGGCGAAAAACTTCCGATTGCAGCGGTGGCATCGATACTAAGGACAGGCGTGGCATTCGCGTCCACCCACGCGGCAAGTGTGGGTAGCGATAACTCAGCGTTCACCGCGTTAATCGATGTCCGTGCGTGTACAGCATTGCCCGTCGCAAGTGTGCCAAGCTCGGTCAGGAAGTTGTCTAGACCATCAATCCCCGCAAACAGCGACGAGGCTTCGGAGGGTAGGGACGGCTCAGCCGCGTTGCCAGAATAGAGCTGCCCATTCACCTGGTAGAGGTGAATCGGCATCGCAAACGCCTCTTCAATCTGCGCTTCGAACCCCGAGGCTGCGATGCGTGTGCCGCCTGCGGAAATGCTATCGACGGACAAGCCCTGCGCCGCCAACCAAGAACTCGCGGCGCCAATCTGGTCCGCCGAAGCGCCATAGGTCGCGGCAAATTGTTGTGGGGTCAACCAATGGTGATAGCTGGGAGATACAGGGTCGTTCACGTCGCGCAGAAACCCATCCAGCGCGGCCGTCTGGGCTGCGGTCTCGGCCAGCGTCAGCGTGATCGATATGCGCTGCGAAGAAGGCGCGCGTCCCGTGTCGACCGCAGAGACTCTCACGCCCGGAAGACCTGTCGAAACGACCGTACGCGCCGTCGAATGTTGTGCTTCGGCTGCGCCCACAACCGAAAAAGTCAGCGCGGCCACAGCCACAAATGCGGACAAACGAACGGAAAGCCTGCGGCGGATCGAGGCGACGGCGACACTCATACTATGGGGATGGTCGCACCCGGAATCGCGATTGGCAATACCCTTGAGCCCTACTTTCGGGTCAGGGGGACTCCCGCTTGGTGCACATTTTTTGTGCAGGCGATTTTCGTCGTTTCAGCCGCCTAAATGGTATATTTCCCCGCCTGAATGACGTATGCGGCAATCTGCCGGCGCAACGCAATCACGTCCGCAGGTTCGTGCTTGCCGAGCCGGCGCAGAATTGCGAATTGCGTTCGCGCCATATCGCCATCCGCAACCGCTGCAATCACAGTCCGCGCGCTGCGTTCCACGGTGTCAAACGCCGTAGCTGCATGGACTCGCGCCATTGCCACCGGAATCTCCGCGCTGCCTTTCGCGGCCGCAATCTTTTCCGCCCGCAGAACCGCCGACTCCATCGTGTACACGCTGATGATCATGTCGGCCAGCGCACCCATCACCTCCTGTTGGTCGGCGAGCGTCATCATATACTTCTGCACCGCGGCCCCTGCTGCAAACAGCGTCAGCTTCTTGGCAGCGGCCAGCAGATCGTGCTCGGCAGCGAGCGGCCCCTCGCGCTCTTCCTTCTCGGACGGCCCCGCCATGACCTCGTCCATGATGGTCTTGATCGCCGGCATTAGCGCCAGCTTCCCGGCCATTGCCGACTTGATCAGCATGCCGGTGATGATGAGCCGGTTGATCTCGTTGGTGCCCTCGAAGATGCGGTTAATGCGCGCGTCGCGGTACGAGCGCTCCGCCGGAAATTCCTCCACGTAGCCGTAGCCGCCGAAAATCTGCAGAGACTCGTCCACCACCATGTCGAGAATCTCAGACGCCGCCACCTTCACGATCGAGCATTCCACCGCATAGCCTTCGATGCGCTTCTGAATCTGAACATGGTCGTCCTTGGGCACGTCTTCGAGCGACTTACTCACCATCCCGACCGTCCGGTAGCAGATCGATTCCGAGACGAAGATGCCGGTCGCCATGTTTGCAAGCTTCTCCTGGATCAGGCCAAATTCCGAGATCGACTTGCCGAACGCCTTGCGGTCCTTGGCGTAGCGCAGACCATTGTTGAACGATGTCCTGGAGCCACCCAGAACGGCGTTGCCCAGCTTGTAGCGGCCCACGTTCAAAATGTTGAACGCGATCTTGTCGCCCTTGCCGACCTCGCCGAGCAGGTTCGATGCAGGGATGACGCAGTCGTTCAGGATCAGCGGCGTGGTGCTGCTGCCCCGGATGCCAAGCTTGTGCTCCTCGTGCCCATTGGAAAAGCCCGGCGTGCCACGCTCGATGAGGAAGGCGGTGAGCCGCCACTTGCCAGCATCCTTTCCTTCCTTCACAAGGGCCTGCGCGAAGACTGTGAAAATATCCGCGAAGCCGCCATTGGTGATCCACATCTTCTCGCCGTTCAGCGTGTAGGTCTGGCCATCTTCGGAGAGGACGGCCTTCGTCTTCGCGCTGAGGGCGTCGGAGCCGGAGGAGGATTCGGACAGCGCATACGCGCCGACGAAGGTGCCGTCGGCAAGCTTGGGCAGGTACTTGGCCTTCTGCTCGGCGGTTCCGTACCAGACCAGCGGAAGCGTCCCGATGCCAGTGTGTGCGGAGAAAGATGTTCCGAAGCTGCCGTTGTTGCCGAAGTTCTCCACCACGATGGCGGAAGTGATCTTGTCCATGCCCAGCCCGCCGTAGTCCTCGGGAATATCGACCGCCGAAAGACCAAGGTCGGCCGCCTTTTTGAAGAGCCCTCGAATCAAACCGAAGTCCTTGGCCTCAATCGAAGCGACATTCGGCAAGACTTCCTTCACCGCAAAGTCATTCGTCGTCTGCGCGATCTGGCGATGCTCATCGGTGAAGTCCTCGGTGAAGAAGCAGTCGTCGGGCGAAGGAGTCGTGATAAGGAAGGCTCCGCCGGGAATGCGGGCGGTAGCGACGGGTGTGGTCATTGTTGCCATGGAAGTACCTCGATCTTATTTTGCGTTTAACTTTTCAAGAAATCTCTCGTTCAGCCGTTTGCATCAGTTCGATTGCCTTGGTGAAAACCATTTCTATTTTAATTTCGGGTGCGAAAGACACTGTAGTTTCCAGGTTCGGCACGAAGTAGTTCTTGCCGGCAGGAGAATACCACTGACAAATCTGTAAACTTCCTTCTGGCGATTCGTCGATATGCCACAGGACAGCGTTTCTGACGAATTCGGTCCATGATTTAGCTCCAGCCGCGACCACGCTAGGTGTCTTCGCTGCTGGAGCAAATGCGGTCGGGTGGGAAACGGTTCCTACGCCACGGTTGCGAGCCTTCATAAGCACAGCTAAGCATCCCGTGGCATCACCCGACTCGGCAATTTCAACAGGGCCGCGCTCTAAATACACACCAACCTGCGTCCTAACCATCGTAGGAACCAGCATTTTTCGGATTGGGCGGTAAAGGATTATCGAGATCATTTTTTTGCGGTCGTCGTTCTACATCGCCTCAAAGATTCCCGCCGCTCCCATCCCGCCACCCACACACATCGTCACCATCCCATACCTCGCCTTACGCCGCGACATCTCGCGCAGAATCGTCGCAGTCAGCTTGGCACCAGTGCAGCCAAGCGGATGCCCAAGCGCAATCGCGCCTCCGCTCGGATTCACCTTCGCCGGATCGATCCCCAGCACCTTCAACACCGCCAGCGACTGCGACGCAAACGCCTCGTTCAGCTCGAACACATCTATGTCATCCAGCGAGAGCCCGGCCAGCTTCAACGCCTTGGGAATCGCATAGACCGGGCCGATGCCCATCTCCTCCGGGTCGCAGCCGGCGTAGGCGAAGGCTACGAACCGCGCCATCGGCGTAATCCCGAGCGCGGCGGCTCGCGAGGCAGACATGACGACTGCGGCAGCGGCTCCATCCGATGTCTGAGACGAGTTTCCTGCCGTCACCGATCCCTTGGCGTGGAAGACCGGCTTCAATTTGGCGAGCGCTTCAAGCGACGTGTCAGCGCGCGGGCCTTCGTCCTGACTAAAGGTTTTGGTCGTCGCAACCACTTTGGATTTGGGGCCGGGAACGTTGGAGGCGACTTCAACCGGAACAATCTCGTCCGCGAAGTTTCCGGCGG
>JANXWZ010000088.1 GCA_025350865.1 Rhodanobacteraceae bacterium | reverse complement strand
GCGGGACGATCCGGCTGATTGGGGCTACGACGGAGAATCCCTCGTTTGAGATCAACGCCGCGCTGCTGAGCCGGTGCCGGGTTTATACGCTGGTGGCGTTGACGGAGGAGGAAGTGGTTGCGCTGCTGCGGCGGGCGTTGGCGGATACGGAGCGGGGGCTGGGGGCGTCGGGAGTTGCGGCGGATGATGAAGCTCTTGCGACGATGGCGGCTTATGCGAGCGGCGATGCGCGGACCGCGCTCAATGCGCTCGAGGTGGCGGCGAGACTCGCTGAGGGGCGGGGGCTAGCGACGATCGACAAGGCGCTGGCGAGCGAGGCGATGCAGCGCCGGATGCTGCTCTACGACAAGAAGGGCGAGCAGCATTACGACGTGATTTCGGCGCTGCACAAGAGCGTTCGCAACAGCGATCCGGATGCGGCGTTGTACTGGCTGGGGCGAATGCTGGCGGCGGGCGAAGACCCGATGTACTGTGCGCGGCGCGTGATTCGGATGGCGGTGGAAGACATTGGTTTGGCGGCTCCGGAGGCGCTGAATCTTTGCCTGTCGGCGAAGGATGCGATGCACTTCCTGGGGAGTCCGGAGGGTGATCTGGCGTTGGCTCAGGCGGTGGTGTATCTGGCGCTGGCACCGAAGTCAAATGCGGTTTATACGGCTTATGGCGAGGTGCTGGCAGACATTCAGAAGACCGTTGCGGAGCCGGTTCCGGTTCATTTGCGGAACGCTCCGACACGGCTGATGAAGGAACTGGATTACGGCAAGGGGTATCAATACGCCCATGATGTGGAGGGGCGGGTGGCGGATATGGAGTGTCTGCCGAAGTCGCTGGCGGGGCGGAGATATTACAAGCCGACTGACCAGGGGCGGGAGAGGCAGTTGGCGACGCGAATGGAGGAGATTGCGCGGATCAAAGGTGGGAAGCGGGACGGGTCGGCCTGAGATATTTGCCTGGATGGGCGGCTCTGGAAAGGTCGGCTTCGCCGATGCCCACCTTAGTCGCGGTGAAGATGCGACGAAGATGGGGCACCCGGAGTTTGTGGTGACGGGTTAGACGTCGCAGAGGTCTACGGCCTGGCGGAGGGACAGGAGCGGGTCGGGAGCGGCGGGGACGAACTCGTGGGCGACGAAGCCCTTGAAGGGAGTAGCTGCGATTCCGCGCATCACTCCGTCCCATTGAACCTCCTGCGTGTTGTCCAGCTCGTGCCGGCCGGGAACGCCGCCGGTGTGGAAGTGGCCAAGCCACTGGATGTTGGTCTGGATGGTGTGGATGAGGTCACCTTCCATGATCTGCATGTGGTAGATGTCGTAGAGCAGCTTGATGTTCGGGGAGTTGACCTCCTCCATCACCTTGACGCCCCAAGGTGTGCTGTCGCACATGTAGTCCTTGTGGTTGACCTTGCTGTTGAGCAGCTCCATATTCAGGATGATGCCGTTGTCTTCGACGATCTTCTTGAGGCGATTGAGGCCGATGACGCAGTTTTTGAGGCCCTCGTCTTTCGACATCCCTGCTGCGTTGCCGGAGAAGGTAATGAGGTTGGGAACTCCGGCCTTTACGGCGGCAGCGATGTTCTTGCGCAGACCGGCTTCGATGCCGGCGTGGTTCTCCAGCCGGTTGAGGCCGTCCTTGATGGTGCCGGCTTCGGCGTAACCCATGGAGGAGACGAGGCCGTAGCGACCGGGGATTTCAAACTCGGAGGGTTGGAGGAGGTCAATACCCTTGAGGCCGATCTTGACGCCGAAGGCGCAGAGATCCTCGATGGAGGTCTTGGCGTAGCACCAGCGGGAGACCGACTGACGGATGCGCCCCTTACGTGCCATGGGCTGAGCGGGGGTTTGCGCAGAAAGCGGTGCGGCGGCCATGGCGGCACCCGCCATGGCGGACTTGATGATGTTGCGGCGGGAGATGGCGGACATAGGACGAGCCTCGGGTATGGTTTGGCGACCTGATGAGAGTAGCTGCTAAACCAGGAAAAAGACAACAGGTTCTATTTCGTGTCCTTGGTCAGGGCGTCCAGCACGATCGACTTCGTCAGCAACTCGGGCAATACATCTGGCGCGGTCGTCGGGCCGTTCGGGTAGATGACGTAGGTGGGGACGCCGGAACGGTTGAGGCTGGCTAACTCGCGCGTGATCTCAGGGTCGTACTGGGTCCAGTCAGCCTTGAGGAGCGTGATCTTCTTCGAGGCGAACTGGTGCTGGACGTCGTTGGAGCGGAGGACGGCTCGCTCGTTGACCTGGCAGGAAAGGCACCAGGCGGCGGTGAAATCGATGAAGACGGCGTGGCCGTCCTTGCGGGCCGCGTCGAGGGCTTGCTGGGAGTAGGGGGTCCAGACGAGGGTGGTGTCTTTGGGCTGGTAGAGGGGGATCGCGAGGGCAATGACCGCAATGATGATGGCGGCGATGCTGGAGGACCATTTAGCGGGCCATTTGCCGAGCACCCACCCAGCGATGGCGAGGACGAGGAAGCAGCCTAGCAGGAGGGCGATTCGGTAGATGCCTTGTCCAGCGGAGAAGAGTGCTCCGTAGACGTAGGTGAGCCAGATTACTGTGGCGAAGAAGATTGCGGCAGTGATCTGCTTGAAGATCTCCATCCATGCGCCGGGGCGCGGGAGGATGCGGGTCCAGGCCGGTTGCGCCGAGAGTAGCATGTAGGGCGCGGCCAGGCCGAGGCCGAGCGCAGTGAAGACTCCGAAGGTAATTGCCGGGGGCTGGGCAAGGGCGAACCCGATGGCGGCTCCCATGAGCGGCGCTGTACACGGAGTCGCGACGACCGTGGCGAGGACTCCGGTGAAGAAGCTGCCGGTATAACCTTCCTTTTTTGCAAGGTCGCCGCCTACTGAGGTGAGCGAGAGGCCAATATCAAACAGCCCGGCTAGGGAAAGGGCGAAGAAGAAGATTCCGGCGGCGAGGAGGGTGAGGAAGGTCGGGGACTGGAGCTGGAATCCCCATCCGGCTTGCGTGCCGCCGGCTCGGACGATGAGTAGCGCGCCGACGATGAGCCAGAAGGAGACGAGGATGCCGAGGGTATAGACGAGGCCGTGGTTGCGGAGGCGGCTGCGCTCCTCACCCGAAGACTGCGTGAGGGCGAGGCCTTTGAGGAAGAGGACCGGGAAGACGCAGGGCATCAGGTTGAGGATGATGCCCCCGAAGAAGGCGAGGCCCAGCGCGCTGAGGAAGGTGACGGAGCCGCCGGGGGCGGAGGGCGGCGGAACGGCAGCAGCGATTTCTCCCGGGACTACGGGGGCGGACACGTCGTAGGCTTCGGTTTCGGAAAGCTTGAGGACGCCGTGAAGGGTGGCGGGCAGTGGGCCAGCCGCGGTGTTGGGGTGATCGGAACTGGTCCCAGAATCGACGTAGCGGGGGATGCGGAGGCGGATGCCGTCTTTCTGGGGCTCGATTGCCTGCTCGGCGGCGTTCTGGATGAGGTCGGGGCCGAATGGGTAAAACTCAGCTTTGGACTGCGAGGCTCCCCTGGTGAGGGTGAGGACGAAGTCGGATTTGCCGCCCAGGACGGCGAATTTCATGTCGGCAGGAAGAGTGCCGGGGATGTGATTGAGAGCGTCGCCGATGGGACCGACGCGGGTAGCGGGCGGGGCGCCCGGGACGACGTGGAGGTCAATACCCATTTTGGCTTTGCCGGGGATGCAGACTTCGCGGCAGACCAGCCAGTGGACAGCCGCGTCGAGGTGGATGAGTCCGGCGGGCACAATGGGATCGACGGTTATGGAGAGCGGGAAGGTGACGGCACTGTCGTAGCCGAAGTCCATGAGCGGGCCGAGCGGGAGACGGCTGGGCGGTGGGTAGAGCATCTCACCGGCGGTGACGCCCTTGGGCAGGGTCCAGGTGATGGTGGGCGGATTGCCGGAGTCGCCGGCATTTTTCCAGTAGACGTGCCATTTATCGTCGAGCGTCACGACGAGGCCGACGTAGACCGAACCGCCGGGGGCTACGTTGGGGGAGAGCGAGACCATCTCGGCGGTGAGATGCGGGGCCTTAATGGGGCCGGGGCCACCGTCGCCCAGTTCCTTGAGCTGCGCGTGGGCGCTGGTGGCGGCGAGGGCGAGCGCGAGGACGGTGCGGAGAATATGGGTCATGTTAGTCAATTGTATGGCTGCGACGGTGTTGCGGATGGGAAGAACGGAATGATCTGACAGATATCAGCTTCGCAGCTATTAGCTGTCAGGTACGACAAATGCGAAATGCTCGGGCTGACGGAGATTGGACGCGGGATTTAGATACCGCGGGATTCGACCATGATGCAACGGTCCATCACGACCTTGATGCCGTGGGCCTCCGCGGTGGCGGCGGCTTCGGGGCTTACGATTCCCTGCTGGACCCAGATTGCCGGGAGGCCGAGGGCGATCATCTCATCCACAATAGCGGGGATGAATTTGGGCAGACGAAAGACGTTGACGAGGTCGGGCTTGACCGGGAGGGCCGAGAGGGATGGGTAAGCCTTTTCGCCAAGGACGGTTTCGAGGGATGGATTGATGGGGAGGATCGTGTGTCCGAGCCGTTGCATGTAGGCGGAGACGTAGTTGCTGGGCTTGGTGGGGTCGTCGGATATGCCGACGACGGCGATCGTTTTGGATTGCAGGAGGTCGCGGATTGTTTGGGGTTCGTTCATGGGTTTGGGTGGGGCAAGTGCAAAAGCAGATCCTCCGCTTCGCGAAGGATGACAACAAAAGCAAAGGATGACAACTAGACACTATTGGGGATGCCAGTTGCCGAGGAGGCGGCGGAGGACGATGAGTTCTCCGACATGGTACGCGTTGTGATCGGCGATGAGGAGAGCCTCGCGGAGGAGATTCTGGCCGGTGCCCCAGAGGAATGCCTTGTATAGGTCGACCCCGGGTTTGGTGAGTAGGGACTCGAATTTTTCGCGGTCGGCGCGGATGGCGGCGATGGTCTGGTCCCAGGAGTGAGGGGTTGGCGGCTCGGCGGTCGTGGGCCAGTAGGCTTCGGGCCACTCCAGGTGCTGGTAGCCGCCGGTCGGCGGGGCGGAAAAGTCGAGGATGTCCTTCTGCGCGATGCGGAGGTGTTCGAGTATCTGCCAGGGCGAGTAGGGGTGATTGCCGGGGACTTTGCCGCGTTCTTCGCTGGGAAAGTCTTTGACCGCGGCCTCGAAGCCGGCGTGGGCCTGGCCGCCGCGAAGGAGGGCGAGGAGTTGGGTCAGGATGGGGTCGGAAGTTGCCATGTGGGGTTGGATGCGGATGAGGCTGCTTCCGCTTCG
>JANXWZ010000012.1 GCA_025350865.1 Rhodanobacteraceae bacterium | reverse complement strand
TCGGTACGACTGGGAACATGATCCTTGGCAACTACATCGGAACCGACGCCACCGGCATGATAGGCATCGCTAACATCCTCGATGACGTCTTGATCCAAGGCGGGTCGTCGAACAACACCATCGGGGGCACGATCGGCGGGTCGAGAAACGTCATCAGTGGAAACTCCGGCTATGGTGTGGGACTGTACGGCATCGGTACGACTGGGAACATGATCCTCGGCAACTACATCGGCACCGACGCCACCGGCATGATAGGCCTCCCCAACTACGATGGCGTCGATATCTCAAACGGGCCGTCGAACAACACCATCGGGGGCACGATCGGCGGGGCGAGAAATGTTATCAGTGGAAACGGCGGCGATGGAGTGCTACTGAGCGGCAACGGTACGACTGGCAACGTCATTTCAGGGAACTATATCGGTGTCGGCCCAGACGGCTTGATAGGAGTTCCTAATGGTACCGGTATCGTCATCACGGTTAGCGCCACTGGCAACACGATTGGAGGCCTATCGGCGAGTCCCGGCACCGGCGCGGGCAACTTGATCAGTGGGAACTCGAGAAACGGTGTGTATGTTACTGCTGCGTTCAACACCGTGGCCGGAAATCTGATCGGCCTGGGTTCGGACGGAAGCACGGTCGTCCCCAATGCCAATGGCATCGCCGTCCTCGATGGGGGAGACAATTCGATCATCGGTGGTATGAATCCGTTGGCACGAAACGTCATTTCGGGCAGCTCAGGCGACGGACTCTATCTGGTGGGCCCCGCCGGACTTCAGGTGCTGAACAACTATATCGGGACCGACCGCACTGGCAACCTTGCTCGGGGAAACCAGATTTTTGGGATTTATTCAGGAGGGCTGACGAACTTCACGCTCGGAGCAGCGGGTGCGGGGAATGTGATCTCGGACAATGACCTTGGAGCTTACGGCTACTCCGCCTCCAACTGGACGATCCAAGGAAACCGAGTCGGCACCACGGCCGATGGCAACGGCCTCCTACCCAATCATAGCCAAGGGTTGGCGATCGGCAGCAATCCTGGAATCAACTTTACGGTCGGTGGGGTCAACCCTGGAGAGGGGAATCAGTTCGCAGACTCGGTCCAATTTTATTACATCGACGGCGGGACGGTGCGAGGCAATTTGTTCGGGCTCAACGCCGCCGGCACAGCTCCCTTGATCGGTACTTCAACCAGCCTTCAGCTGAACTTTTCGTCAAACTTTGTCGTCGGCGGCACAACCGCAGCCGCTCGGAACATCTTCGTTGGTGGTGGTGACGGTGTCACTGTCGCTGGATTCGGAGCGGACAACAACCGAATTATCGGCAATTATTTCGGTCTGAACAAAGCAGGCACGGCCGCACTCACGGGTCCGCACATTGGCATCGAGATCAGCCAGACCGCTGTCGGCACGATCATCGGTGGTACAAATCCGGGAGAGGGGAATGTGATCTCCTCGGCGATCGATGGAGTCTATCTGAATGGAAGCACCTTCGGGATCAACGCTCCTTCCGGAAACAATGCGTGGTTCAGCGGCGAAGGCAATTTCAACAACAAGGGCAACGCGGCCTCTGCCACGCCAACCGGAAATGTCGCCTTCGGCCCTGGTGTGGCTGGCGGCCAGGCCTTCCAGTTCTCCCGCGCCACTCCCGGTTACGTCTCTGCGGACTCGACGAATTACCTCACACTTGCCTATAACACGACGGTCGAAGGCTGGATCAAACCTGCCACGTTACCAACCGCAGGTCAGGAATACCTGATCAGTGCCAACGGCCTGCCCGATAGCCCTAACGTGATGACGTTCCTCACGAACATCGGCGTCTCGACTCGGATTGGTTTCCGCTACCTCTCAGCCAGCGGCAGCCAGACCCTGATCTCGCCCCCAATATCGATCGCGACAACCACCTTCCACCACGTTGCGGTCACTGCCGACGTCTTTAACGTAAATTTCTATCTCGACGGCGCCCTAGTTGACACTCAGCCCTTCCCCGACACCCCAATAGTGGTCGGTACGGGGCTTTCTGGAGACCCAGGAAACACGTTCTACTTCGGCGGTGGACCTGGCCAGACGAATCGAACGTTTGACGGCAATATCGACGAGATCGCCAGCTACAATCGTGCTCTGACTTCGGCTGAAGTCGCTCGCATCTTTTCGATCGGCGGTATTGACAAAGGGGGCAACTGGACCCGTAACACGACCATTCTGGGGAACATCTTCGGCCTGTTGGCTGACGGGGCCACCCCAGGCAACATCACTGGCGATGATATCTTCGTCCTAAATTCTGAGTCGAACACGATTGGCGGAACGGTCGCCGGCTCGGGCAACATCATCAGTGGCGCATTCGGATCTGGCATTCATCTTAGCGGCACGTATACGAATGCAAACGTGATCAGTGGGAACGTGATTGGTCTTCGAATGAATGGTACGACCGGTGTAAATGTTGGCAATCGACTCGACGGCCTCTTGATCGATACGGGCGCACATAGCAACACGATTGGCGGGATCACTTTCTCAGCCCGAAATGTCGTGTCGGGGAACACAGGCGACGGAATCCTCTTGACTGGATCGACACCGAGTACCGTCATCGAAGGCAACTTCATCGGGACTGATTCCACAGGAGTACTTA
>JANXWZ010000009.1 GCA_025350865.1 Rhodanobacteraceae bacterium | reverse complement strand
TTCGTTGGACTGTTTGAGGAATTTCTGTTCCGCGGATACCTGCTCTACACCGTTTCGCGCGGCGTTGCGGGGATTACCCGGGCCACGGACCCGGCGAACAAATACAGCCATGCGATCGGATTCTGGGTGTCGGCGCTGATCTTCTCGGTCGCGTTCTTCATGGTGGCGCATCTGGGCAATGGCGGCGAGAACTGGATCGGCATCCTGCAGGTTGGGCTGGTGGGGGTGGTGTTTGCGTTCTCGCTGTATCGGACGGGGTCGCTGTGGTGGGCGGTGGGAATGCACGCGTCGTGGGACTGGGCGCAGAGCTACTTTTACGGGACGGCGGACTCGGGAATGGTGGCGATTGGACGGCTGATGGGGTCGCATCCGGTGGGGTCGAAGCTGATGTCGGGAGGAGCGGCTGGACCGGAGGGGAGCGTACTGGGGGTTCCGACCTTGCTGCTGATGCTGGTGGTGATTCACTTTACGCTGCCGAAGCGGGCGTATCCGTTGACGGCGGATCAGGCGGGGGTGGTTGAGGGATAGGGTAAGGGGTAAGGGGGAAAGGGCAAGGGCAAGGGCAAAAAGGCAAGGGCAAAAGATTTAACGCAAAGGGCGCCAAGGAAGGCGCAAAGGTTCGCGAAGGGGATCGTCTAGACTTGGGGAGATATGAGTCATTCAGAGTCGACTGTTGCCGAACCATTGCTGCGGACACGGCGTGATTCGTCGGAAGAAGCGGGAGAGCCGCCACGTCCAAAGCTGCCGGGATGGATGACGTCGCGGCGCACGTGGGGAGTGGCGGCGGTGGTGTTGGTGCTGCTGGTTGCGGTTGGGGTGGGTGGGTATTTCTACGCGAAGCATTGGGTTCGGGCGGCAGCGCGGGACTCGCTCCCGCAGTTGGATGGGACGCTGGCGATCGCGGGTTTGTCGGGGCCGGTGACGGTGGCGCGGGATGCGCAGGGAGTGCCGCATATTCGGGCGGGGTCGATGGACGACCTTCTGATCGCGCAAGGGTATGTGACGGCACAGGACCGTTTGTTCCAGATGGATTTGCTGCGGCGTCATGCGGCGGGTGAGGTAGCGGAGATTCTGGGTAAATCAGTCGTTGGGCACGACCGGTTGCAGCGTACCCTGCAGGTGCGGGCGGCGGCGGATCGCGCGCTGGCGCAGCTTCCACCGGCGCAACGGCATGTGCTGGAGCAGTATGCGACTGGCGTGAATGCGTCGATGGCGGAGCAGGCGGCGCATCTGCCGATCGAGTTCCGGGTTTTGCGGTACAAGCCGGCAGCGTGGACGCCGCGCGATTCCCTGCTGGTGACGCTGGCGATGTTCGAGGACCTGACGAATGTCTTCCCGATGAAGCTGGCTCGGGAGTCTCTGGTTTCGCGGCTGCCTGCGGAGGGGCGGGCAGAGCTGGAACAGGATTTGTATCCGGTGGGCTCGTGGCGGGATCATCCGCCGAGTATGCCAATTCCTGACCTAACGATTGAAGGGCCGCCGATTCCCGATGTGCCGCTGGATGAGACGCAAACGAGGCTCGATCCGGCTGCGGTGGTTGGCCTGCGCGCGGATTTGGCGAAGCTGTTTGCGGGGTCGCTGGCGTTGATGCCGGGGTCGAACAACTGGGTCGTTTCAGGGGACCATACGGCTTCGGGCAAGCCGCTGCTCGCGAACGATATGCATTTGTCGCACACGCTGCCGGGAATCTGGTACGAGGCCGATCTGGAGGCGGCGGCAGGGGGCGGCGAGCCGTTCCATGCGGCGGGTGTGGCGCTGCCGGGGGTTCCGCTGATTGTTGTGGGGCATAACAACCATGTGGCGTGGGGGTTCACGAATCTGGGCGCGGATGTGCAGGATGTGTACATCGAGACGACGCGGGGAGCCGGGGCGCAGGAAGAATTTCAGGCGACCGATGGGAGCTGGCAGCCGGTGCTGCATCTGCCAGAGCCGATTAAGGTAAAGGGCGAGAAAGACATTGCGTTTGAGGTTCTGGCGACGAAGCATGGGGATGCGGTGACGCCGATTTTGAATACAGCGCTGACGGCGGACGCGACCGCTCCGGGCGGCAAACCGCGGACGCTGTCGCTGCGGTGGACGATTTACGATCCGGCGACAGTGCAGATTCCGACGCTGGCGGTGGATTCGGCAAAGGACTGGGAGAGCTTCAAGGAGGCGTTCCGTGGGTTTGGCGGGCCGGCTCAGAACGTGGTGTATGCCGATGATCGTGGGCACATCGGGTATCACGCGATGGGCAAGATTCCGTTGCGCGGAGTTCCCGCAATGGCGGAGAGCACGCAGTTCGGACAAGGTGATGCGCTGTCGAGCCTGCTGAGCCCGACGATTCGGGCTAATCCCGACCCTCTCGATCAGACCCTGATCAAGGCATCGGCTCCGGCGATACCGCTGCGCGGCGGGCCACTGAGCGCAGTGCCGGTGGTGTCCAGCCGCGACCGCGACTGGAACGGGTATATCCCGTTCGACGAATTGCCGCAGGCCTTCGATCCGGCGGGAGGCGTGATCGCTACCGCGAATGCGAGAGTGACGCCGGACGACTACGGCTATCCAATGAATCTGAACTGGGCGGCTCCGTACAGGAATGAGCGGATCTGGCGTTTGCTGATCCACAAGAAGGGATTGAAGCCGCAGGACATGCTGGCGATCGAGATGGACATCTACTCGGATTTCGACCGGATGCTGGCGGAACGGCTGACCTATGGCATCGACCATGCGCTGACCAGTGCGACGGCCAAGGCGCGAACGCGGGCCGAGACGGACGCGCTGAAGCAGGCGGCGGAGTTGCTGCGGAAGTTCGATGGGCGGATGCTGGATAGCTCGGCTGCAGCTTCGGTGGTGGCGTCGGCTCATGCGGCGTTGTGGCCGATGCTGCTGGCTTCGAAGCTGCCTGGGGCGACTCCAGCACAGGTCCGGTCGCTTTATCTTTGGCACTCGAGCGACTATGCCCTGGAGCAGATTCTGATGCACCTGCCGCCGCGTTGGCTGCCGGCAGGATTTAGCGACTGGAATCAATTTCTTGCTGCGGCGGTTCTGGAAGGATTGCAAACAGATCAGGCTCCGGCGAAACTTTCGACGTGGCTGTACGGCGGGCATCATGTGGTGGATATCGAACACCCAATCTTCGATCAGTCGGAGGCGCTGCGGGACTTGATTGGGGTTCCGACGGGGACGGGGCCACAGCCGCAATCGGGCGATCACACCACGGTACGGCAGGTGGATCGCACGTTCGGACCTTCGGAGCGATTTACGGCCGACCTGTCGGATCTGGATCGCTCGACACTAAATATTGTGGCGGGACAGAGCGGGAATCCGATGAGTCCGTGGTTTATGGATCAATTTGCAGCCTGGCGGCGGGGGACTACGTATCCTTTGGCATTCGGTGCCGACGCGGTGAAGGCGGCGGCTACGCATACGTTGACGTTGGTGCCACGATGAAATGCTTATTGACACCGATTTAGGCGATTAAAATTGGCCTGTTTGATCCTGCGAAGGTGTGTCGACAGAAAGACAACTACGGAGATTCTGGCTCCGCCAGAATGACGGCGGAGGTGGATTTGACTGTGCGGCTATGACAAATTCGATCTAAATCGGCGGTGGTTGGTTTGAGTGTGTGGCTATGAGAAATTCGATCTAAATCGGCGTTGATCGGTGTTAGGTATTTTCTGTTTGGGACAGCTTATATACTCGGGCTATGCTCTTTCGTCCGGATTCCCGCACTGCCTCGGCCCTTCGTCCAACACGCATCACGACTGGTTATGTGACCACTCCGGAAGGCTCGGTGCTGATCGAGGCCGGGAACACGCGCGTGCTTTGCAATGCGACGGTGGAGACGGGGGTTCCTGGCTGGCTGCGGAACTCGGGCCGCGGCTGGGTGACGGCGGAGTATGGGATGCTGCCGCGCGCGACGCTGACGCGCTCTCCGCGTGAGGCGGAAAAGGGCAAGGTTGGCGGGCGGACGCACGAGATCCAACGGCTGATCGGCCGATCGCTGCGCGGCGTTGTGGACATGAAGGCGCTGGGGGAGCGGACGATCATTCTTGACTGCGACGTGATCCAGGCCGATGGCGGGACGCGTTGCGCCGCGATCACCGGCGCGTCTGTGGCGCTGGCGATTGCGCTGGGCAAGCTGGTTACGGCAGGGACGTTGAAGGCGAATCCGATGAAGCAGATGATTGCGGCGGTTTCGGTGGGAATTGTCGACGGCAATACGCTGCTCGACCTTTGCTACGAGGAAGACTCGCGGGCGACGGTGGATATGAACGTGGTGATGCTGGCTTCGGGCGGGTTGGTCGAGACTCAGGCTACAGCTGAGAAAGAATCGTACAGTCGTGCGGAGTTGACGACGATGCTGGATGTAGCTGAGGCGGGGATTCGGGAGTTGCTGGTGATTCAGGAAGCGGCGCTGGCTGGGGCGCTGACCGCGTAGTCGATAATCGCCCGCTTGTGCGAAATCTGCATGCGTGTGTGTAAAACTGGGTTCGCTGGGTTGCATATCGAACACTGGTTAGGAGATTATTCGCGCATGAAGCTGACACCGGGAAAACTTGCTGGTCTGAAGGCCGTATCGAATACTCGAGGCGTTATTGCCGCCACCGCCATGGATCAGCGTGGCTCACTGCAGAAGTCTTTGGCCAAAGAGCGGGGCGGGGTCGTGAATGCGGGCGACTTGTCCGAGTTCAAGACGCTGGTGACCGAAGTTCTGACGCGGCATGCGTCGGCGATCCTGCTGGACCCGGAGTTTGGGCTGGAGGCGGCGAAGCATCGCAACAATGCCGGACTCCTGCTGGCGTATGAAAAAACCGGCTATGACGCGGCAACGCCGGGCCGTTTGCCAGACCTGCTGGACGTGTGGAGCGTGCGCCGCCTGAAGGAAGCAGGCGCGGACTGCATCAAGATTCTGCTGTACTACTCGCCCTTTGAAACGACGGCGGTCAACGACCTGAAGCACGCGTGGATCGAGCGTATCGGCGACGAGTGTATGTACCACGACATTCCGTTCTTCCTGGAAATGGTCGGCTACGACGCGCATGGCGGGGACGAGAAGTCGCTGGCCTACGCGCTGAAGAAGCCGGAGGTTGTGTCGGGTTCGATGGCCGAGTTCGGTAAATCGCGCTATAGCGTGGATGTGCTGAAGGTGGAAGTGCCGATCGAGATGTCGTTTGTGGCCGGGACGCGGGCGTTCAAGGGCGAGGCGGCGTACACGCGGGCCGAGGCACTGCAGCACTTTCGCGATGCGGAGTCGATGACGCACAAGCCGTTCATCTACCTTTCGGCGGGGGTATCGAACCCGGTGTTCATCGAGACGCTGGAGCTTTGCGCGGAATCGGGCACGAAGTTCAACGGCGTGCTGTGCGGGCGTGCGACCTGGAAGGATGGCATGCCGATCTACGCGAAGCACGGGGCGACAGCGTTCCGGGAGTGGCTGGAGACGACGGGCGTCTCAAATATTGAGAATGTGAACGAAGCTCTGAAGGCGGCTAGCCCATGGTATCTGAAGTATGGGGCGAACAGTCTGGAAGAGCTGGGTTAGGTTGAGCTGCGAAGCGCATGGAAGGCGCCGTGGCGATTGCCACGGCGTCTTTGTTTCGGTGGCTGCGAACGGTAAGCGATGAAACAGGACTTTGGCCTCGGCAACGTCTAATCTGGAACTGAATGAAAAATCTCGGACTCTGCTGCTGGATGGCCGTCGCTCTTTCACCGCTCACCTCGGTTTGCCAGCAGTCAGGCAACACGACGTTGCCTGCGGGAACACCACTTCCCGTCCAGCTCACAGGCCATCGCGCGATGCGGGTGGGCGAGGCGATTCGTGCGGAACTGCTGTATCCCGTATATCAGGATAATGAGCTGGTGTTGCCAGCACATACGACTGTGACCGGTACCGTGGTAGCGCTGACGCCGGATCGCAAGCGCCGCAATGGTGCGAGGTTGCGAGCAGACTTTACGCCGTTCCATACGCCAGTGGTGCGGTTCGATTCGATCGTTGGGCCCGATGGATCGCTGACACCGATGACGACGGCGGACGGATTCGACGGCGCACCGATTTATCGCGTGGTCCGTGCGCCTACGCCGCAGGGCGGGTTCTTCGGGCAGTATTGGAGGATCGGGCTGGGGTATTTGGATAACATCATCCAGGCCGTGATTGGGCCGGATAAGGGCGACAGGTTGCTGCAGTTTATCTACGGCCAGTTGCCGTATCATCCGGAGCGAATTCAGAAAGGAACAGCATGGACCATCGAGACAACCTCACCGCTGTCGATTGCGCCGTTGGCGGCACAGCCGGTGCAGCCGGAGGTAAGACCAAGCCGATTCCGCCTGCTGCGGACGAAGACGTTGACACCGGATGCGGGGGCTGCGGACACTGGCTCACGGCCGACCTGGATTCTCCAGGCGTATCTGACTGATGCAATCAGCTCCGAAACGTCCGCGCCGAACCAGGCAATCCACGCGACGGTCGCCGAACCGGTGCTGGACCCGGATGGCAGGGTGGTGGTGCCGACTGGTTCGATTCTGACCGGGACCGTGACCCAGGCGCGGCCAGCGCGGCACTTCGACCGGGCTGGCGTGCTGCGATTCAGCTTTTCCGAGATCAAACTGCCGGACGAGGAGGCACAGACGGTCCGAACGACCCTGGCCGGTGCCGATTCGGCAGGGGGTGAGGGGCTGAATATAAACTCTGAGGGCGAGGTACAGCCGAAGCCGCAGGACAAGATCCTCATTCCGGCGCTGCTGATTCTGCTGGCCTCACGGCCAATGGACCACGACCACGGCAATCACAGGGCGGGCAAGAATGCGGGCGCGTCGAGTGGGCTCGGGTTGATCACACTGATCGTCGGTGTGGCGGCTCGCCAGCCTAACTTTGCGACAGGGATTGGTGCCTACAGCGCGGCGCTCTCCGTGTATCCAAGGTATATCGGGAAGGGTGCGGCGGTGGCGTTCCCGAAGGATACGCGGATTGTGATTCAGACGACGGCTACGCGGTCGGTGTCACTCAAGCCAGATCCGAAACAGCCTTAGGGCGAGCGCTGGCGCCTGCAAGCAACAGTGGTATGCTGACGTCCATGCGACCCCTCCGAGCTTTTCCCGCCCTCGCAGCATATCTGCTTGTCACCACGCTACAAGCCCAGACCTACACGGCCGCCAAGGTTCACTTCAGCGATCCGGGAACATTTACCCAGCAGCAGCTTGAGGCCGCAGCAGGCATCCACGCAGGAACGAAGCTGACCGCAGCGGACCTGGGTACAGCAGCGCAGAAGCTGGTGGACACCGGCTACTTCGACTCGATGGATGCGACGATCGACGGCGCTATTGCCTCCGCGACAATTCTGTTTAACGACAAACCCATACCGCTGAGCCACATGCTGCCGGTTGGCTTCGAGAACTTTGTATGGCTGACTTCGGACGAGATCATGGCTGCCATCCGTTCGAAGATACCCATGTACAACGGCTACCTACTCGATAACAGCCCGCACCAGGCAGAGGTGAAGGCTGCACTGACGGCGGCGCTGGCAGCGAAGTCCGTTTCGGCGGAGGTAAGCTGCGAGGACTTTGAGCCAACGTTGCGCCAACCGCGTCGCGCGATCGGCTGCAAAGTGGCGAGGCCATCGGTTCAGGTGGCGAATGTGAAGCTACGCGGCGTGACACCTGACCTGGTGCCGCTGATACAGAAGTCGGTAAACGCAACTGCCCGGACAAACTATACCGAAGGGCCAGCAAATGAGACGACAGCGGACCTCATACTGGCGCCGCTACTGGATGCGGGTTATGTGCAGGCGATGTTGACGGATGCGAGTCCTGCTCCGTCGGGTGGCGACAACACGGCGGTGCCGGTTATCTTTTCGGCAAAGCTGGTGCCGGGCGCGATCTTCCGGGTATCGGGGATTACCTTCGCCGGCACAGACCTTTTGTCGGCGGAGAGCTTTGCATCCACGTCCAAGCTGCATTCGGGAGATATTGCGTCGCGCCACGAGTTGCTCGAGACCCTGGCTCCCCTGGACGCTGCGTACCGCCGCAAGGGGTATATGGACGTGATCATCCATGCCGACCCTACAGTGGACATGGCCATTCATCAGGTGGCGTACGCGGTGAAGGTCGAACCGGGAGAGCAATATCGCCTGCACGAGACGACTGTCAACAATCTTGACCCGTCGGCAAAAGCGGATTACGACCGGGGGTTTTTGATGAAGGCTGGAGATATCTACAACCCGGAGTATGTTGCCACTTTCTTACAACACAACACCGCTTTGCGAGCACTGACGTACTATTCCGCATGGTTCAAAGCGTATGCGGATCCGAATACACATACAGTGGATCTGGTGATCAACTTCGTTCGTGGCGGTGGTTCGACGTCGGTGACGGCGCGGTAAGGGACCTACTCCCACTCGATCGTGCCCGGTGGTTTGCTGGTGATGTCGTAGACGACGCGGTTGATGCCGCGGACCTCGCTCACAATACGGCTTGATATCTTGCGCAGGACGTCATAGGGGATCGGCGACCAGTCGGCTGTCATTCCGTCTTCGGATTGCACGGCGCGGATGGCGCAGGTGTTGGCGTAGGTGCGCTGGTCACCCATAACGCCTACGGATTTGACCGGGAGCAAGACGGCGAAGCTTTGCCAGATCTGCTTGTAGAGGCCGGCGGTCTTGATTTCGGAGACTACGATTTCGTCGGCCTCCTGCAGGATGGCAACGCGCTCGGCGGTGACCTCACCCAGGATGCGGACGGCAAGGCCGGGGCCGGGGAATGGCTGGCGGTCGATGATCTCGTCGGGCATCTGGAGATCGCGACCGATGCGGCGGACTTCATCTTTGAAGAGGTCGCGGAGGGGCTCGATGAGCTTCAGCTTCATGTTCTCGGGCAGGCCACCGACGTTGTGATGGCTCTTGATGGTGTGGGACGGGCCGTGGACGCTGCTGGATTCGATGACGTCGGGGTAGAGTGTGCCCTGGACCAGCCAGGCTACTTCTTCGCCCCCCATTTCCTTAAGGCCGGCCTCGGCTTCGAAGATCTTCTTGGCTTCGTCGTCGAAGACGGCGATGAACTCGTTGCCGATGACCTTGCGCTTGGTTTCGGGGTCAGTTACTCCAGCTAACTTGCTCAGGAAGCGCTCGCTCGCGTCGACGGCGACTACGTTGAGGCCGAGTTGCTCGCGCATCGTCTTCTGGACCTTGGCGAACTCGTCTTTGCGCAGGACGCCGTTGTTGACGAAGATGCAGGTGAGGCGGTCGCCGATGGCTTTGGCCACCAGCACTGCGGCTACGGAGGAGTCAACGCCGCCGGAAAGCCCGCAGATGGCGTGGCCGTCGCCGACCTGCTGGCGGACGCGCTCGACGGTTGTCTGGATGAAGTGTTCGGGGGTCCAGTCGGCCTTGGCTCCGCAGATGTCGAGCACGAAGTTGCGCAGGAGTTCCATGCCCTGCGGGGTGTGAGCGACCTCGGGGTGGAACTGGACGGCCCACATTTTGCGGGACTCGTCGGCGATTCCAGCTACAGCATTCTCAGTTGTCGCGGTGAGTTCGAAGCCGGGCGCGAGAACGGCGGCGTGGTCGCCGTGGGACATCCAGACGTTGATGGAGGCGGGCAGGCCGTGGAAGAGGGCGGTCTCACGGATGATGTTGACTTCGGCGTGGCCGTACTCGCGGCTGGCGGCGCTTTCGACCTTGCCGCCAAGATGGTGCGTCATGAACTGCAGACCGTAGCAGATGCCCAGAATCGGGAGGCCGAGCGCGAGGATCGCCGGGTCGGCGGCCGGGGCTTCCGGGTCGTAAACCGAGCAGGGGCCTCCGGAGAGGATTACCCCTAGTGGTGCGAGTGCCTTGATGCGTTCAATGGGCGCGGTGCATGGTAGAACAACGGAGAAGACGTTGAACTCGCGAATGCGGCGTGCGATGAGTTGGGTATATTGCGACCCGAAGTCGAGAATAACGATCGTTGAGGTGTCCACCTCAATAGTCTAAATGCCGACTAGCTCGGGTCCTTTTGGCGCGTCGTTTGGACGCCGGTCACAATGCCGAGACCAGCAAGCAGAAGACCGATTCCGAAAATCCACGCCTGCGGAACATGCATGAGGTGAGCGATATAGCAGACTGCGATGATCACGATCAGGTAACCCAGGGCATACAAACCAAATGACATTTTCGATCCTCCTGCAACACTCGGTAAGATGCAGGATTTGGTCCGTTACGCAGACTTTTTTTCGCTCGGTTTGACTTCGAAAGCACGCCACAGGTTGAGATACGCGACCAAACGGGCAACGTGGAAGAAATCCGACCAGAGGATGTAGAGCAGGGTGACTCCGGCCCACCACCACGCGAGGAATCCGGGCGTGGTGACGTCCTGGAATGGCAGCGGCGTGGCGGAGAAGACCATGGCGAGAACGATCAGGGCGATCTTGACGATGCTCATGACGAGGTTGACCTCGACTAGTTTTCCTTTGAGCTCGCCGAGTCGCGTAGCCGCGGCGAGGCTTGCCGCAGCACCGAGATTACGCACCATGGCCAGCAAAGGGGCCACCGACAGGAACCAGCTCAGGAACCCCCAGAAGGTGAAGAGCCCGAGCGAAAGCACGATCACCATCGCGCAGTAGAGGACGAGGTTGGGCTCGGTGCCGGCGGCGATGGCGTCCTTGATGGCGTAGCGGCTGCACCACGAGATGCCGGAGTACCAGACCCAGAAGATGGCCGCGAAGGACGCCATGCGGATGCTTTGCAGGAGGATGAGGGTGACGGGTCGGGAGTGCAGCGAGGGGTCCGCACGGCGCAGGACCAGAGTGCGGCCGATGGAGGAGATGATGATCCATGTTCCGATGAGCAGCGGTAGCAGCCATGTGGCGAGGTGAGTCAGATCGGGGAGGATGAGCGCTACCGCCGAGGAGAATTTGGCGGCGGCACCGAGGGGGTCTGCACTGAGGGCGCCGACTGGATCGTTGAGGAGCGTGCGGTCGAGTCCGAGGCGGGCTGGGTCGAGGGTGCCGTCCGTCGCGGCAAGTAGGATTGCCTTAAGTTGGAAGTAGACGAGGGCGACGGCGGGGATGCCGTAGAGCCAGCGCCAGGCGACCTCCAGCGCGACCAGCAACGGGCGGTGCCAGCAGACGGTGATGGTGTGGACGAAGGATTGGGCGCCTCGGACTGGGCTTGCTGTAGCCGCCACTACTTCACCACGATGTTGACGAGCTTG
>JANXWZ010000002.1 GCA_025350865.1 Rhodanobacteraceae bacterium | reverse complement strand
CGAGCCTCTGCCAGATGTCTCGAGCGAGCTCGGCGGACTTGCCAGCCTCATCGTACTTGCCGGAGTCTTTGAGCAAGATACTGCTCAAGAGGTAGCATTCTGCCAGGGACTGCTGGTATTCGGCAACATCGGGTGTAACTTCTCAATAACCTCGGGTAAACTGGGTAGCCGTTTACACCCCGAAAACCTACAATTAAGCACTATGAAGAGGGCGATAAGTCCAAAACAGTTGTTTCCCCCCTTCAAACGTACAGAAACCCCTTGCTCTCAGCCTCTCCAGGGTGTGAACGGCTACTTGAGAAGTTACCCACATCCGAAGAAAAGCGGTGACGCCCGCGAAGCTTGAGAAACGGTCGCGTTGGTCGTCGTCCAGTGCTTGCTTCGTCCCACCAGGAGATTCACCATGCGTCTCAGACCCAATTTCGCTCCCGGCGTCGTCCTCTCGCTCGCGCTGAGCTTGGGAGCCTGCGGCCTCGTGGCCGTGCAGGCGCAGGCCGCACTCGCGACCGCTCAGTGTCCCGTCGACACCAAAATCGTGGGCATCCTCAAGTTTCAGAGTTGCCTGGCGAACGCCTGCGAGACTATTGGCGGGGAGGCTACCACCACCTGCAGCAAGTTCTACATTTACGAGCGCGATAAAAGGGGGAAACTGCGCAGAACCAACCGTGCGAGTGATAATCCGGCTGCCTGCTTCCGGGAGGAGTACCCGGCGGCGGCAAAACGGCTGAAGGAGCGATTTTCGACGAGCAAGTGGACGTGCCGGATTTCGAACGTCGGTTCTAAGGTCCGAAACGATCCGCCGTCGACGGCAGAGTTCGCCCTCGATCACGGTCGCCAGAAAGTTCACGTACGAACAAAAAATAGGGGTGGTGATGCCAGGTCATTTTTTGAGGAAGTCTTCTCCACTAGCGACTTCGCCCTCTCCCCTGGCTTTCGATTGCAACGCCAGCCCGGACAAAAGAACTATGTTCTCGGGGGATTGGATCGGGACGGGTCCGACCTGACCAATTATTCCAAGTACATGACGCGTTTCGGCAGATTCGCGAAGTCGAATTATGCGATCTGGGGCGAAGAGATCGCCGACCTCTTAACCGACCCCGAATATCGCCTCTTGGGAGCCACCCGGCTGACGAAGGATGGGCGTGATCTGATCAAGGTCGTCTTTGAGATAGTAGACGGGCAGGGAGCGGGGAACAAGAGCCGGGTAGACGCCGTCTTCGACCCGGGCGCGGGCTGGATATTGCGATCCTTCGAGGAGCGCTTCGACGGGTCTGCTCCTGGCGATGTTCAGACGGCTCGCATTGAGTACGGTGCCGCCCGTGATGGATTTTTTTTGCCCAGCAAAATTACGATGTCGGACCTCGACGGGGACTCTATCTGCGATTTCCTAGCCTGGTCGTTTGAACCGACTCCACTTTCCGAATTCGAGATGCCTTTCTTTGGGCTGCCGGACTTGACTGTGAGGGCGAACCTAAAGGCAAATTCCGTTCCTTACTACTGGATCGGCGGGCTCGCCGCCGGCGGGCTCGTCATCGTGCTCGTACTCTTCTTTCGGATCGCGTGGTGCCGCACTCTTCCAAGTTCGCAGCGGGTTTCGCTCCGGGTTTCGCGGCGGGGAGGATTGACGCTGATTGAGCTGCTTGCGCGGTCCTCGCCGTCATTACTTTGAGGGCGAACCCAAAGGCCAATTCGACACTTCTCACTGATCCCCACCTCAATATCTGGCGACTTGACGTGATCGTTGTCCTGCATGACCTTGCGTCTTGCCACGCCTGACGCGCGCTGGCGCTTCGACGGCTGGAGTCCATACACTCCAGATCCTGTCCAGCGTCAACACCACGAATCGCACCAGCGTCTTCCGCTGCCGCCATTTGTAACGCACTTTCTCCAGCAACCGGAACATCCGGTTGGTCCGCTCCACATGGTTGTTGGTTCGCACGCGACGACTCACTGGGTTGCGCAGGTAGGCCATCAGCTTCGGGAACTTCTCGTCTCGCAGTTGGTCCATCGCCTTGGCCAACTCCGGCACCGATAGGAACGCCGCGTCGCGAACAATCGTGGCCCGGCGGCAACTCGCCTGGTGGACGTCCTTGGGAGTGTCGAACAGCCAGTAGATCCGGTCGGCGAACCGCCGCAACGTCGCCAGTTCCGGCAAGTATTCCAGCATCTGTCGAAGGTCGTTACGCTCCGATTCGGTGAGGTTCTCCCGACGCTTCACGATCAGGTAGCGGTGTTTGAAGACGAACGATGCCTTCTCTTTGATCGTCATGCCTTTCCGGGCGGCGGCGGCCTTGGACTTGGCTCCTTTGCGGCCCCGCTTCTTCTTGCGACCGGCCTTGCCACGCCGACCCATCGCCGTTCGCATCCGCCGAACCGCATCAAGGATCAGCTTGTTGATGTCCTTGATCACATGGAAAACGCACAACTGGTGGTCCGCCTTGGGC
>JANXWZ010000229.1 GCA_025350865.1 Rhodanobacteraceae bacterium | reverse complement strand
GCCCGCAAGAAATCCATTCAGCCACGCCCGCTGCTCCAGCGAGAACGGCGCGTTGTCCGGGATGTAGGGAACGGTTGGAGTCATCGCGGTTATACCTGCACCGTGTTGGTCTGGTCCTGCATGGACATCGCGCGAAGTTCGTCCACGCTGTGGCGCCGAGTGAAGTTGAGGAAGCTCTCGTCGGACTTGCTACCCGCCTTGTATGCCGCGACGATGCCGCGCAGGCGCGGCCCGACTTCGCTGTATCGCATCGCTGGAAACAGTTCGCGCGCCATTCCCTGGTCGCTGTCTGCGCCGCCGCCCAGGTTCACCTGATAGCCCTGTTCGCCGCCGACCTTCACGCCCATCAGGCCGATGTCGCCGATGTAGTGCTGCGCGCAGGAGTTATTGCAGCCGGTGACGTGGAGGTTGATCGGGTGCAGAATTTCAAACGCAGCATCGAGTGACCGCGCCAGCTCCAGCGCGTGGGTCTTCGTGTCGGTAGCGGCAAAGCGGCAACCCTGGCTGCCGGTGCAGGCAACCGTGCCACTCAACACGCGTCCCGCCGTGCAATCGAGTCCAGCGGCCTGGAGCGCAGCCTTCGCGCGGTCAAGCTGCTCCGTTGGAATATTCGGGATCAGCAGATTCTGCCACACCGTCAGCCTGATCTCGCTTGTGCCGAAGCTCTCGGCAACATCGGCTACGGCAAGCGCCTGCTCGACCGGCAGGCGGCCCACCGGAACGACCACGCCAAGATAGCTGAGTCCTGCTTGCACCTGCGCATGGCGGCCGAGATGACCTGCGCGGTCGATTGGCCTGCGCGGCTCACACTGGTCCACGGCAAGGCTGATAACGGGGAAGGCAAGCTTCTTCTCGGTCTCGGCCAGAAAGCGTTCGATGCCCCAGCCATCGACCAGATACTTCAGCCGAGCCTTCTTCCGATCAGTTCGGTCGCCGTTCTCGACGAAGACCCGGACCATCGCCGCCGCTACGGCGATCAGCTGATCCGGCCGCAGCAGCAATCCGCAATCGGTCGCGAATTGCTTGTGTCCAGTGATGCCGCAGAGCAGCACGCGGAAGTAGACGCCGGACGGCACTGCCTTGCCCTCGCCGACTCGCACCGCGACAAAGCCGATATCGTTGGTATCCGCCAACGTGCTGATGGCTCCGCCGTTGTCGAACGCGATGTTGAACTTGCGCGGCAACGCAAACATGTCGCGGCTATTGCTGATGTAGTTCTGCATCGCATCGGCAAAAGGTTGAACGTCAATCAACTCGGTGGGATCGAAGCCGCTGATAGGCGACGCGGTTACATTGCGGATGTTGTCCGCGCCCGAGCCTCGCGACGTCATGCCCAGCTTCTGCACCGTGTTCAGCACGTCGACGATGCTGCGCGGGCGGAACTCACGAATCTGTACGTTGGCGCGCGTCGTCAGGTCCAGCCGGCCGTAGCCCCACTGCTCAGCCATCCTCGCCAACCCGCGCATCTGGTGAGAGTGGATGATCCCACCCGGAACGCGTAGCCGCAGCATGAACGAATCCTGCGCGGGAGCGACGTGGAACAGCCCGAAATACTTGAAGCGAAAGCGATGTTCGGCATCCGGGTCTCGATCTTCCGACGCATGGGCCAGCAGTGCATCCCAGCAATCCAGCGGATTGCTTTCGACCTTCCACAACTCCTCCGCACAAAGATCGTCGACCGGTGTACCCCACAAGGTCGCGGCAGCGGCGTTGGCTGATCCAGTGCTGGCATCATTCGTGACGCGGCCGTCGGGCAGCTGTCCTGCGAACGGTAGTCGCTGCGTGACCCCGGCAAAGAAGCCCTGCAGATACTGTTGCTGCTCGACCGAGAAGGTCTCGGCTGTCGTGATGGGAAGCGGATTGGATACCTGAGCCATGGTGACCTCTGCGGAGTGCGCGGATGGTTGAACCTGAGCTAGCTCAATGTGGGTCGATGGTTGGTCTGCTGGAAGCGGACAAGCGGCAGCCGAGATCGAACGGCACAAGTGTGCTGTGACTCAGGCTCGACGGGGAGCGAAAACGTCTAATTGGTACGGACGAGGCTCCGGCGCATCCAGGGGCCGGAAGAGGAAGAAACTTTAGGCAGCGGTCAGGGCTGCTTTTTTGTCTCAGTGAAATCACCATAGCGTGTTCCATGTCGCGATGCAAGGTTTTCCTGCCGCGTTTTTCTGGAAATCATGAATGTTCGTTTGTCAGAGGGCTGGGCCCAGTGGTAGCTTTAGATTCATTACCCCGTAACCCCATTTGCACTCATCCAGACCTCGGCTCACCTGCCGGAGTCAAAAGCGAACCATACCCGAAGGGACTGCCATGCCACATGCGAGTTTCGACGGACTCCGGGTACTCTCGCTCGAATCGCGTCGTGCGCGCGAGGTGGAGAAGCTCATCCGCACCTATAACGGCGAAGCTATCGTCGTGCCGGCGATGCGCGAAATCTCGCTCAACTCCAATGTCGCCTGCCTCGATTTTGGCGAAGTTCTGCTCGCCGGAGGCTATGACCTGGTCATCTTCATGACCGGAGTCGGCGTCCGCGCCATGCTGACGATCCTGAGCCAGCGCCATGATCCCTCGGCGATCATTACCGCGTTGTCCAGTGTGCAGATCGCGGCCCGTGGCGCGAAGCCCTCCAGTGTCCTGCGCGAACTCAAGATTCCAGTCGCCATCACCACCGCCGAGCCTAGCACGTGGCGCGAGGTACTCGCCTCGCTGGAGGCTGCCTATGGTGAACGGCTCGGCAGCATGCGTGTCGCTGTGCAGGAATATGGCGCCACCAATCCGGAGTTGATCTCGGAATTGGTCTCGCGTTGCGCCACCGTCACCAAGGTCCCGGTCTACCAGTGGGGCTTGCCGGAGGATACCGCTCCGCTGCGTGCCGCTGTTGTGGCCCTGGTCGAGGGCAGGATTGACGTCGTCCTATTCATGACGGCGGTGCAACTGATCCATCTGTTTCAAATCGCGGAGAGCATGGGATTGGCCCAGGATTTGAAACGTGCGCTCCGCTCCATTGCAGTCATCTCCATCGGCCCGACCACAACCGAAGAGCTGGAGCACTATGGCCTGAAGCCCGACTTCGAACCTTCGCGTCCCAAGATGGGCTTCATGGTCAACGAGGCAGCGCAGTACGCGGGCAAGGTGCTGGACGCCAAACGCGCCGCACAACTCGACGCAACCGGCACGACCGGCTTCGTACTCGACGTCGCGATGAAGGCCGTAGTGAAGCTGGCGCCGGACCCACCGACACCCTCTGCCGAAGACCGCGGCGTGCGCCAGGTCGCCCCGTCTACCCCGACGATGGCGGGTTTCCGCGACGGCATCGGCCCTCTCGACATGCTGCATGAGATCGGCAGCCGCCTGGCCTCGGCCGATCCACTCCACGTGGTGCTGGATCGCATCGTCGCCTTTGCCACTTCCATCATTCCCTGCGACTCCTGCTTCATCTTCACCCGCGAGGGCGACAAGCTGGTCCTGCGCGCGTCCAAAGTGCCGCACGCCGACATGGTCGACCGTATCGGCGTCACCATGGGCGAGGGCGTCACGGGATGGGTGGCGCAACATCACGAGCCGGTGGCGATTGCATCCAAAGCCTCCGACGACCCGCGCTTCCACGTCTTTCAAAACCTTCCGGAAGACAAGTTCGAGGCGTTGCTCTCCGTGCCCATTGTTTGCATGGGCCGCGTGGTCGGGGTCATCAACCTGCAGCATCGCCACAGCTACGTTCATACCCCAACCCAGATTCAGCTGCTCTCCACGCTGGGGATGCTGGTCGGTGCCGAGATTGAGCGCGCCCGCCTCGAAGTAGAGAACTCGGAACTGACGACGCGGCTTGAATCCCGCAAGATCGTTGATCGGGCCAAGGCGGTCTTGCAGCGCGACCTCGGGCTTACCGAGGAAGACGCGTATCGCATGATGCAGCGTGAAAGTCGCCAACGCCGCAAATCGATGCGCGATCTTGCAGAAGCCATTCTGCTCTCCAGCGAGTTGCGCCAGAGTGCAGCGATGGAAGGTGCAAGTGGGCACCAATCATTAGCTCCCAAAGCATTGGAAAGCCAAGGCAGCGAGAACCGCGTTGAATCCAGCCCTGCGATCTAGCGCCGTTTCATAATTGCCCGACAGCCTAAACCACTATTGCCGTCATTCTGGCGGAGCCAGAATCTCCGTAGTCGTCTCCGTGCGACAACGCATCGAAGCGAACGCAGGCTAGGCCGCTTCAGGTAATGCGGGCACTTCGCATTCTTTCATCGAGACGAAAATCACAATGGTGCTGCCTAGCAGGAAAAGGGCAACGCTCACGACTTGAGCCTCTGTCAACCCAAAGGCAAGAGTCCGGTTTCGACTCAGAAACTCGATGACGAACCGGCCGACCGACGTCCCGATCAGATAAAGACCCAGCAAGACGCCAGGCCGCAGCGGTGTTTTGCGCTGCGTGCTGGACAGATGCCAGAGGGCCGCAAACAACGCAAACTCCCACACCGTGGAATAGAGCATCGTGGGGTGGACACGGTCGAGCGTAGGCACTACGCCTCGCGGAAAGCTGACTGCCCAAGGGAGCGTCGATGGAATGCCATAGTCTCCATCGCCCGACATGAAGCAGCCGATTCGGCCTATGCCGTAGGCCAGGCTGACGCAGAACAGTGCGTCAAGCGTACGCAGCCATGGCAATCGGTAAAGGCGCATCAGCAACATAAGGGCCAAGGCCGCACCGACAAAACCGCCGAAGAAGGTCAAGCCACCGTGTGCGAAACGCGATGCAAAGCCGGGCCCCCAGCGTCCCGGCACGCTCTCGAACACCATGCTGTCCAATCTGGCACATAGAAAACCGAAGGGCACAACCACGGAGTTGAATAGCACTATGTTGACTTGATCGCCATGTGATCGAAAGTATGACTGCATCGCGAGCGTGCCGCAGACGATGCCTACCCCAATCGCAAGGCCGAAGCTGAAAAACGTGTATGGGCCGAGATGGAAGATGGGTGCCATATCAGTTGAGAAATACTCCTGGCTACTGGGTTAAAGCATAGGAATACTTGACGAAGACGGTCACGGTTTGAGCAGCAGCACCCTGTGTCGAAGTGGTGGGTGTAGCGGTCACAGTCATGGTCGCCTCACCGTCCTCTTTTGGCGCGCAATCAGTGGCGTCGCAGGCAGCCAGTGTGGTTGCAGTCAGTGCAACGACAAACATAATGCCCAGAAGACTCAGACCGCGAAGCATTGCCCGACTGCGAACCTTTCGGCCCATCAGCCCGATGAGTAACAGGCCGCCTGCGAAGTACAATGGAAGCCGGGTTGCGCCCAGGATCGGCCGCGTCGCGGTCGCCAGTGCACCGCTCGAGAAGGAGAGTTTGATCCTTGTTCCAGCTGTCACTGGTGTCGTGGATGTGATCGTCTTTCCGGAAGCATCCTGCAAAGCAACGTTGACCGTACTCGGCAGACCGGCCCTGGAAAACATCAGCGTGACCGGGGTGTTGTAGCCGCCCGAGGCGGCAAGCGTCAGACCAGTCGAATTGACAGCGTTATCGTTCGCCACAAACAACGGCGTGTTGACTGGATCAGCGGCGTTTTTATCGTCCAGAGTCATATTGAAGGCAGGCTTCGAGCCCGAAACAATAATCGTCGTTGTGATAGGAGCGGAGGTCGCAGGGAGGTTCGGAATTCCGCTTAGACCGCCGCCACCCGGATAGCTCGCTGTGATCGTATACACGCCCGCCGATGTGAAGGTGAGCGTTGCCACAGTTCCGGTCACGGCAGCGGCGCTCACCGAATTGACGGTCAAACCCGGGTTCGCTACGCCGTTGAGCGTGCTGGTCAGGGTGATGTCCGGGCCCGGAACACCCGCAATCTGCGACAAGATAACCGTATAAACGACCGGCAGGCCAACAAACCCGTTCGCTGGCCCCGTCACGGTCAAGGTGGCGTTCTGCGAATTGATTGAGATCTTGTTTGAAACCGTCGCGGTGGACGGCCCGTACACGGCATCGCCTGCATAGGTCGCGCCCAAGGTGTAAGACCCGGAGATCGCGATGCTGACGGGGATCGTCACCCCACCGGTCACAATCGCCTGCGACGCGGGCACGGTTGTAATAACCACTGTGATTCCGGACGAGTCGGTCCTCGTAAGGCTAATGACACCTGTGATCGCTGTCGTGCGCGTCACCACCGGAGCCAGGAATAGGGTCACGTTGAACGGAACACCGGTTGCCGCGATAAGAGGCACCCCAAGTGTCATGCTTGTCGCAGTCACGGCCACCGCAGACACATTAATCGTCGCAAACGACGGCGTCGCCGCGTTGAAGTTCGTGTCTCCCACATACGACGCGGTCACGTTATAGAACCCTGCCGCCGGTGCCGTGTATGGCAGGCTTACCCCCGGAGCGCCTGCCGTGGCCAGGGTGGCCGCCGGGATGGTTCCCAGCACCACGCTCGGGTTTGCGTTGCCGCTGGTGGGAACTGCGGTCACCACGACTGACCCAGTCGGCGTTGCTGTGTTACCACTGAACACCGCCGAAACCGTGCCCGTGATCGCTGTCCCCGATACCTCGCCGGCTGGAGCAAAAACACTCAGAGTGGCAGTCCCCTTTGCCGGGCTGAGCACGGTCAGCGTCGAGTTGGAGGACGACGTGCCGTTGAAGTTAGTATCACCCGCATACGAAGCATAGATCGAGTACGTCCCGGGAGCGGTCGGTGCGGTGAAGCTGAACGCTGCGCCATTGCCGCCTGTTGCCGTAGACGAAACTACGGTGTTGAGAGCGATTGGCGTCGTGCTCCCCGAGGCCACCGCATAGATCGTCACGTTTCCTGTAGGCGAGGATGTCGAAGACGAGGAAAACTGCAAGGTACCGCCCACCGTTGCGCCGGGTGCGGCGGATGTCGGAACTGTCAGAGCGAGGTTGGGTGTCACGATCCCAGTCGTGCCGGTGCTTATGCCGCTAAGCGCGACGGATTGGGTCGCGGCGACAACATTGAGACTGTCATCGGTAAGCGTCAGGCTGCCTGCGTTGGTCGCGCTGACAGCAACAGGATGGAAGCTGACCACCGCCGTGCAGGACGTTCCAGTGGCAAGTGCAGCAGTGTGGCCGCTGGCGCTGATCTGAGGGCAAGTGCTACTCGAGCCAAGGGTGTAGCCTGCGGTGATCGCAGGATTGATACCCGAGGCCGGGACACTGAAGCTCAGGGCTGCGGTGCCTGTGTTGCTCACCGTCACAGTGCGTGGACTGTCGGTGCTGGTCGCTCCGACGATAGTGCTCGCAAATGCCACGGATGCCGGTGTTGCGGTTACTTTGCGCACGACACGGTTTCCGGTGTCCGCGACGAACAGGTTGCCGGACGAATCGACCGCGACCGCGAAAGGACTGAGAAGCGTTGCTCCGACAGCAGGTCCTCCATCGCCGCTATATCCGTAGGTAGATCCGCCAGCTACTGTGGTGATGATCCCGGCAGCATCAACTTTCCGGATCACGTTGTTGCCGACGTCCGAAAAGTAGAGGTTGCCCCCTCCGTCGTCGACAATCCCACGGGGTCCAAAGAGTGCAGCGCTGGTGGCCGGTCCCCCGTCGCCGCTGTATCCTTGGGCTCCGCTACCTACGATGGTTGTGACTATCCCCGTGGCGGCAGTCACTTTACGGATTCGATCCGAGAGCGAATCCGTGATGTAGAGATTTCCCGCCGCATCGACGGCAACGCTGTAGGGAAACTGAAACGAAGCGCTCGTGGCCAGCCCGCCGTCTCCAGCGAAGGCCATCGTACCGTTTCCGGCAACTGTCGTTACGATGCCGGTAGAGACCGTCAACTTTCGGATCACGTTGTCGCTGACATCGCCCCAATACACGTCGCCGGCACGGTCCGCAGTAATGCCCCATGGGAACGGCTGCCCGCTCGCGACAGTAGAGATGAAGCCGGTCGAGACGGTGACCTTGCGGATGACGTTGTCGCGAGAGTCAGTAATGTACAAGTTGCCGGCTCCGTCGACAGCAACTCCATTGGGACCATTCAATAAAGCCTGGGTAGCTGGTCCACCGTCATAGCAGCCGGGCGGCGTGGTGCTCGGATCACAGTACTTCCCCCGAACGCCGGCGACAGTCGATACCAGGCCAGTGGCCGCGTCGACCTTGCGGATTCGATAGTCGTAGCGATCCGCGATGAAGATGTTTCCTGCGGCATCGACGGCAATGCCAGCGTTCGAGTCAAACAGAGCCGCGGTAGCCGGGCCACCATCGCCGCAGGAACCCAAAACGTTGGCACAGGGCTGATACGAACCGGCGACGGTCGAAATCACACCCGGGGTGAAGACGGCACGAGGTCCAACTCCATTTCCGAAGAGGAAGGCGGTTGCAATGACGGTACCATTCGAATTCGTGAGTTGAACCGCTCCTCGGCGCAGACCAGGCGCGATTGGCTTGAAGACGACATTTACGGTGCAGCTACCCCCGGTTACGGAGCCGACGCACGTACTTCCGCTTCCGAGCTGGAAGTCAAGTTTCGGCGTGCCCTGAGTAAGCACGAGCGGCGTTCCCATGGTTCCGCCCGACCCCACCGTGAAAGTGACCGCAGTTTGCGCCGCGGCAGTACCGACCGCCGAACTACCGAAGTCCGTCGCGTTCGTTGGCGGAGTCGCCGTTTGTCCGCAAATCGTTACAGAACCAAAGGCGAGTGTCGCAACGATCGCTGCGCATAGCTTGAATCTGATCGCGCAAGGAACACGGAAAGCGAATGGGGAGGGAAACGCGAGGGAACGTGACATGGGCCGAACTCCGGAAAAGTCGTTGCTAGTAACGTCCGAAATCGGGCGTGTATCTCTCATCGAGAAGGGAATATTATTGGCATTGCAAATCAAAGCGGACAGATCGAGGGAAGTGGGGCCCATGGGGATCGATTCGAAACATGTCTTGAGTGCACCCGGCAACAACAGTAAGCGGATGTCTCTCGATGCCCTGATGCCGCAGGTCTACGACGAATTGCACCGCCTCGCAGCCTCATACATGAGCAACGAGCGCGTAGGCCACACTCTGCAGCCCACCGCGCTCGTCAATGAAATCTATCTCCAGCTTCTGAAGCAACATAGTGTCGATTTCAACAATCGCGGACAGGTCGTCGGCGTCGCTGCTCAGATGATGCGGCGCGTCTTGCGCAAGCACGAAGAAACCCGGCGTGCGGCCAAGCGAGGTGGAGATGCCACCCTGATCTGTCTTTCCGATGCCCCAGAACCGGCTGGTCAACCGGCAGTCGAGTTCGGCGAACTGGATCTCGCACTCGACAGGCTGGCGCACCTCGATGAACGACAGGCGAAGGTAGTCGAACTGCGAATCTTCGGCGGGCTTACCGTGGATGAGACCGCTGAATTTCTGAAGGTTTCGGTGGCAACCGTCCATCGCGATTGGGCCACAGGTAAGATATGGCTCACCAGCGAGCTGCGCAGAGTTTAGAGGTCCGTCGCTGCAAACGCTTCAGCCTTTGCCAACAGGTGTTTTGCTTTCGGTTGATCCGGGTAGGCAGCCAGCACTTTCTGAAACTCTGTTCGTGCGGCTTTATCTCTCGACTTGGCTTCGACCTTGTTCAACGCACTTCTGGCCAGCTCGGCCAGACCCATATCGCATTGGCCGATCAACATGGCGGCACTCAACGCGCTTGGGTGCTGCCTTTCAAAGACCCCAGCGATCTCCTCCGCTCGAAGATACATCTCTCTTCTTTCCGCGGGGGAAAATGCTTTCAAGTCGCCGCCTTGGAGATTATTCCAGGCCAGCACGCCGGACACATTGGCGTCTTCCGGATCATTTTTGTGGATTTCTTCCATCTGCTGCATCCCCCGCGCGAACAGGCGCTTACCTTCCTGCTCCTGGCCGTTCTCCATTTGAATCCTGCCGGCGACCATCATTCCGGAGGCGGCATCACTGTTCAGAAGACGGTCATTCCCAGCCTCTTTAAAGTCCGAGAGCAAATCCGGAACGAACGGCGCTGCTATCGTCCCCTGGTGCATCGACGCCAGATAGTCGGCATAAATTTCGCGGTACGCTTTTCGCGATTGAACCTGATAAATACTCGGCTCGCCGACGGTCGTCAGCTTTAGCGCCTTTTCAAACAAGGGTGCTGCCTGTTCCGGCTGGCCGATCCCCAAAAGCACATTTGCCTCATAGTAGGCCTGAAGCTCGTGCGCCTGCATCATCTGAAACTTTTGTGCGCGTCGCGGATCGAATTTTACGACCGCATCCATGATCTCCTTGGAGCGTTGCAGCCAGGGCTTCGCGCCAGCCGGATCTCCAAAGCACCACTGGTCTCCGTTGCCCGCGTAGAGACCCGCGATGCTCCTGGCAACACTGCCCATATCCTGATACCGAAGCTGACCGGGACCTGCACTCAATAATGGCTGTCCCACCTCCCAGGTTTCCATCAGCTGCTGGCGCGACCGATCCAGATCGCCGTATTCCGCACTGACCAGCGCGTAATGGCGCATCTGCTGGAACAACGTCGCCAGCTCCTTCAGGTCGCCCGGGTGCTTCGCCACCAGCGACTTCTCGAGCGCGATTCCTTTCTCCATCGCCGCTTCCGCTGCCTTCGGGTCATGCAGGCTGGGCATATTGGGTGTGTCTAGTACTTGCCCGATACGGCTATATCCCTGTGCCGTTTCACGCTGTAAATCTTCGTCGCCCTTTACCTCGTGCGACATCGCTTCCAGGTATCTCTGTGCGTTCTCCAGCACAAAATGTCGGACATCTACGGTTCCGGCAATCGCTTCCAGTTTGGGGTCCAGGTCGAAGACATACGAGTGCGCAAGTGCACGCATATCTTTCAGCCGCCGCTCCGCCGTCGCCCGCTCACGCCGGGCTACTACGGCAGATCGCACGACTGCGACCCCGCTCACCACCACTACGACCGCAGCCAGTGCACTGGCGACCGCCGCTACTCGATTCCGCCGCAGAAATTTCCCTGTCCTGTACCGGATGGTGTCGGCATGCGCGTGCACCGGTTCCGATTGCAGATGCCGCTCCACATCCTCGGCAAGCGCAGCCACCGTTGGATAGCGCCGTTCCGGCTCCTTGCGCAGCGCCTGCAGCAGAATCATGTCCAGGTCGCCGCAGAGTGCCTCGCACCACTTCGGCGGCGCAGCGGCACTCGGGAGCATGGGTGGCATGTCACGTAGCATCTGCGCGGCGTCGAGTGGGCTCGCGTCTTCAATCGGGTACGGCAACCGGCCCGTCAGCAGCTTGTAGAGCAAGGTCGCCAGCGAAAACACGTCGCTCGCCACGCCCAACGGTGCTCCCGCTGCCTGCTCCGGACTCGCATAGCGTGGGGTCAGCAGGCGCATCGTAGCTTCCGTTTGTGCTGCGCCGCTGCCAGCTTCCGGAAGCAGACGCGCGATGCCGAAATCAAGCAGGCGCGGCTCGCCTTCGGTCGTCACAAGGATGTTCGCCGGCTTTAGATCCAGATGCAGCACAAGCTGCTGATGCGCTGCCTGTACGGCTTTCGCCACGCAGAGAAACAGTTGCAGGCGTGCCCTAACGTCCAGGTCGTGATCCTCGCAAAATATATCGATCGGCTTGCCCGCCACATATTCCAGCACAAGATAAGGCCGTCCCGACGTGGTGACACCGCCATCCAGCAGGCGAGCAATGCCCGGATGCTGCAGCCGTGCGAGCAGCTGACGCTCCTGCGCGAAGCGTTCCGCTAGTGCGGGCGTGAAAATGCCCTCCTGCAGAATCTTTACGGCAACTTGCTGCTGGTAAACGCCATCGGCGCGTTCCGCCAGGTACACCGCCCCCATGCCCCCGCGGCCCAGCTCTTCGATCAGGCGATAACTGCCGAGGGTGGACCCTGCAACACTTGCCTCGGTACCCATTCCCGCTACGGCGAGCTTCCAGCTCTCGACAGAAAAAATGCCATCGCCCTCCTGCTCGAACGCAAGCAGACGACGTACCTCTGCGGCCAGTTCCGGATCGGATGCCTGTTGTTCTATGAGCTGCGAACGCTGTTCCATCGGAACTTCAAGCGCGCACTGCAAAAGTGCCCTTACTTCCACCCAACGTTCTGCGGTCATGCGTGGCCCCAAACCTCAAGCTCTGTACAAGTTCGATATCCTTCCGAATCTAGCAGATAGTTTCCTCTCGGCTCTAATGGAAATCATGTGACTGCAATTCCAGAGCCGCGCCTGAAAGCGTAAACAGTCGCGACGCCTTTACGTGGACCACCCCATCCTGATTCTGCAGCTTTCCTTCAACCAGCAAAAATTTGCTGCGCGTAACGATAAGGCGCTGCTGCTCGTAGAGGTCAGGCGCCACGATCACGTTGGTGATGCCCGTCTCATCTTCCATAGAAATAAAGATGAAGCCTCTCGCGGTACCTGGCCGTTGCCGGCAGATTACGCACCCCGCCGCCCGGACGAACTGTCCATCCCGCCCCGCGTTCAACTCCAAAGCAGACAGTACCCGCTGCTGCCGTAGCTCGGCTCTGCGATAGTACATCGGATGCCTTCCAATGGTGAGGCCTGTGCCGGCATAATCTGCGATCAGGCGCTCCTCTGTATCGAGTTGCGCGAGCGGCAGTGGCTCCGCGTCATCTCGCAGTGCGCTTCGGTTCTGCATCAGCAGCGGCCCCTCTGCCTTGCCGGCGCGTTCCACCTGCCAAAGCGCATCGCGCCGATGCTCAATGCTGTCGAGCTTGTTCAACGCCCCTATGCTGGCAAGCAAGGTCAATTCTTTGCGGTTAAGTATCGGGACACGCATCGCAAGATCGTTCGCACTGCGGAACGGTCCATCAGCGCGCCGCGCGCTCACGATGGCATCGGAGGCCTGCTTGCGCAGACCACGCGCATAGCCCAGGCCAAGCCGAAGCGATAGTGATTCGTCGGCCTCATGCTCGATAGTGCAAGCCCATTCCGAAAGCTGAATATTGATCGGCTTGACCCGCAGGCCGTGACGTTGAGCATCCTTTACGAGGACCGCCGAGGAGTAGAAGCCCATCGGTTGATTGTTCAGAATGGCGCAGGTAAACGCCGCCAGATACCGCACCTTGAAGTAAGCCGAGGCGTACGCAATAAGCGCAAAGCTCGCCGCGTGGGACTCGGGAAATCCATACAACGCAAACGAGCTGATGTTCTCGATGATGGTTGCTTGCGTGGCCTCGCTGATGCCGTTCGTGGTCATCCCCGCTCTCAGCTTGCCTTCGAGGTTCTTCATGCGCTCCCAGGAGCGGCGCATGCCGACGGCACGTCGCAGCTCCTCAGCTTCGGCGCCCGTGAAGTTTGCGACTGTCATGGCGATGCGCAGCAACTGCTCCTGAAACAGGGGGACACCAAGTGTTCGCTTCAATACCGGCTCAAGAGAGGGATGCGGGTATGTCACCGGTTCTTTCTTCTGGCGACGACGCATGTACGGATGCATCATCTTCCCCACAATCGGGCCAGGACGAATAATCGCCACCTGAACAACAATGTCGTAGAACACCTCGGGACGATTGCGTGGCAGCGAAGCCATCTGTGCTCGGCTCTCAACCTGGAACATCCCCACTGTATCCGCTACTTGCAGCGTTCGGTAGACCTCGGGGTCTTGCGGCAATTGGGCCAGATCCACACGCTCACCATAGTGTTGCGGAATCAGTTCCAGGCAATCCTTGATCACCGCCATCATTCCAAGCCCAAGCAGATCAACCTTGATGATGCCAAGGTCGGCGCAGTCTTCCTTATCCCACTGCACGACCGTTCGTCCGGGCATTGAGGCTCGCTCCAGCGGCACGACACGGTTGAGCTGCCCCTGGCAGATCACCATGCCGCCGGAGTGCTGGCCCAGGTGCCGCGGCATGTCCTGAATCCGCATACAAAGTTCAAGGTACTTGGCGATGCGCGGGTGCTGGATATCGAAGCCCGCATTCTGAAATGAATGCGCCATCGTGTCGGTTTTTCCGCGCCACTCCCACTGCGTGACAAGACTCGATAGCCGTCCAAGTGATTCCTGATCGAACCCCAGGGCTTTGCCGACCTCGCGCGCGGCGGACTTGCCACGGTAGGTGATGACATTGGCTGTCATCGCTGCACCCAGCTCTCCGTATCGCTGGTAGACATACTGAATGGCCTGCTCGCGCTTGTCTTCCGATGGCAGATCAAGGTCGATGTCGGGCCACTCGCCGCGGCTCTCGCTCAGGAAACGCTCGAAGAGCAACTCCATTCCGACTGGGTCAATCGCGGTGATCTCAAGGGCATAACAGACGGCGGAATTCGCTGCACTCCCCCGGCCCTGCACCAGAATTCCATTATGCTTGCAGAACTCAATGATGTCCCAGACGATGAGGAAGTAGCCCGCAAAACCAAGCCGCGCAATCAACGCCAGCTCATGCGCTACCTGCTTCTTTGCCTTCTCAAGCAGGACGCGATCACCCTTGGGGACATATCGCCGCATTACGCCTTCCGCGACGCGTTTCTCCAGAAAGCTGTCCATCGTCTCGCCATCGGGCACAGGATACTGCGGAAACATGTAACCGAGATCGCTCAATTCAAATCGGAGCCGCGCGGAGAGTTCCACGGTGTTCTCGACCGCGCCGCGCACATCATGGAAGAGCCGCGCCATCTCACGTGCTCCCCGCAGATGCCGCTCGCCGTTTGAGCAAAGCAGGCGTCCAGCTTTATCAAGCTCAACATGATGCCGGATCGACGTGAAAACATCGAGAACTTCGCGGTCGTACTCCGTGGCATAGCGAACGCCATTCGTAGCCAGCACAGGAAGACGAAGTGACCTGGCAATACGGATCGCCGCCTGGTTCCGCCACTCCTGCTCCCGCTCATAGTGGCGCTGGACTTCGACGAAGACATTTTCTTGCCCGAAGATTCGTACCAGACGCTCCACTGTCTCCCGTCCCGCCTGTTCTCCGCCGCTGGCGAGAGCAGAAGCAAGCGGCCCCTCATCGCCGCCCGTCAGGCAGACGACACCCGAGGAATACTGCTGCAGGTCCTCCAGCGTGGCAGTGCCCTCGCATTTGTTCTTCTCGCGCATCTTGAACTGCGTGATCATCTGGCAGAGGTTCTGGTATCCCGCTTGCGATTCGCACAGCAGCGCAAGTCTCGCTGGTTCAACAGGGAACTGATGCGGCAGCCAGTGCGGTGGCGTAAGGCGCGAGCCGAAGCCAGTGACCGACAACTCCGCACCGATGTGCGCCCGCGGTCCAATCCTTTTGGCGCTGGTATGAAACCGAGCCGAGCCATAAAAGCCGTTGCGATCCAGAAGAGCGATCGCCGGCATCTCCAGCTCAGCTGCACGCTTGATTAACTCTTCGGGCTGCGACGCACCTTCCAGAAAGCTAAACGCGCTGGCAGCATGAAGTTCGACATACTCAGTCATACAGACCTGCCATCAGCCACTGCCCACGTTGCCTGTCGCGGATCACACAGCAACACAACAGGCTCTCGCCGGAGCGTGCGATCAGATCCCACTGCTGGAGATTCCAGCGAACGGCACTCCACCAGTCGCCACTGACAAGCCATGGCCCGTAGGCATGCTCCACGGCGTACCGCTTGCCGCGAAAGAACATCGTGTCGGGTCTTTCATCCTGCAGGCTGACGCTCACGCTCTCCGCTGGCGTAAGTTGTCGCATCGCGGTACGCTCCTGGGTCACCGGCG
>JANXWZ010000198.1 GCA_025350865.1 Rhodanobacteraceae bacterium | reverse complement strand
CAGTTTGATCGCGGCGATCAAGGAGTTTTACGACGAGGCTACCCTGGCCCAGCAGCAGCGTCAGCGGGATCTTGCGGACGCTACCCTGGCGGCTGCCAAAGCTCGCATCGACCTGGGAGTGCTCCTGTTCCCCGATCCTTTGACGCCGTATTCAGTCGTCCCACCGACCGGCAAGCCGCTCTCGACGCGCGCCGAAGTGGAGGCTTCCGCTACTGCCAACAGCCCAGAGATCCGCTCTGCCCTACAGAGTCTGCGAGCCCGTAACTACGACATCACGGGCGCCCAGGGTGCCTACCTGCCCAACCTTTCGGTCAACTTTCTCTACGGTATCGACGCCCCGCAGTTTGCGCTAAATGGCCGCATATCGCCGGACGGTATCGCGGGACACTACGACGACGCACCCCGCAATCTGGGTTACGCCGCCTCGGCCACGCTGGACATCCCGGTCTTCGACTGGTTTGCCACCCCCAACAGGATTCGCCAGACGCGTATCCTGCGAGACGCGGCCAAGACCGTCCTGAGCTCTGCGCAGCGCAGTTTGATCGCGGCGATCAAGGAGTTTTACGACGAGGCTACCCTGGCCCAGCAGCAGCTTGATTCGCTGGACCTGAGCGTTCGCACGGCGGGAGAGAGCCTGCGACTGACCCGGCTCCGCTACACGGCCGGCGAGGCCACGGTCCTTGAAGTAGTGGACGCGCAGAACTCGATGACCCAGGCCGAACTGGCGCGCGCCGACGGCAACACCCGCTATCAACTTTCGCTTGCCAATCTACAGCTTCTTACCGGGACGATCTAACCGTGACTATCGCCTTGCACACTACCGCTGCTCCTTCGAAACGTCGCGGCACCACGCTGCTGCTGCTTTCGCTGCCTTTGTTGTTTGCCCTGCACGGTTGCAAGAAGACGGCGCCGGAGGAAGAAAAGCCGGCAGTCGCCGTTGAGGCAGCGCACCCGGAAACGGGCTCCATTACGGAGGACATCGTGGGCGACGCCACGCTGACACCGGTGGCGCAGGCGGCCATCGCATCGAAGGTGAGCGCACCGATCAAGCAGTTCTTTGTGCAGCGCGGTTCCCATGTGCTCGCCGGACAGTTGGTTGCAAAGCTGGAAAACCAGGACCTTGAAGGCGCGGCCGTCGATAGCGAAGGTAGCTACACCGCTGCGAAAGGAAGCTATACCATCGCCACGCAGTCCACGGTGCCGGACGACCAGACCAAGGCGCGGCTGGACACCGAGCAGGCCAAGGCCACGTACGACCTGGACAAGAGCATCTTCGACGCGCGGACGCAGCTCTTCAAGCAGGGCGCAATTCCGGGGCGGGATGTCGATACGGCTCGCAGCACGATGATGCAGGCGCAGGCCGCCTACGAGATTGCCAAGCAGCATTATGAGTCGCTGCAGAAGGCCAGTCATGAGGGTGCGCTGGAGACTGCCAAAGGCACGCTTGAATCCGCAAAGGGCAAGTACCTACAGGCGCAGGCGATGTTGAGCTACACGAACCTCCGTTCGCCGATTAGCGGTGTGGTGACCGAGCGTCCGCTCTTCCCGGGCGATACCGCCGCCGCAGGCACGCCGATCCTGACGGTGATGGATACATCCAGCTTGATCGCCAAACTGCACGTCGCGCAGGCACTGGTACAGCAGCTTCAAATTGGCGCCGAAGCCAAGCTGACGGTGCCGGGCATCGATGATCCGGTGTCAGCCAAGGTTTCGCTGATCAGCCCCGCGCTCGATCCGGGGAGCACCACGGTGGAAGTCTGGTTGAAGGTCGCGAACGCCAAAGGCAAGCTGAAAGCCGGAACGTCGGTCCACGCGGTCATCGAAGGCCGCGAGGTGAAGGATGCGCTCCTGATCCCGACCGAGGCGGTGCAACGTTCGGCCGAGAGCGGCGGCAAGATGGTGATCGTAATTACGGCTGATGGCAAGACCAAGAAGAAAGACGTCACCGTCGGTATTTCCACCAAGGAAAAGACACAAATTCTCGAAGGCCTGAGCGCGGACGACACCATTATTGTCGCGGGTGCCTTTGGTATGGACGATGGCACCAAGGTGAAGATCGAGGCCGCCAAGCCTGAAGGGGACGATAAGGGCAAGGCGGATGACGATGAGAAGCCTGCAGCCGGAGCTAAGAAACCCGCAGCGGGAGAAAAAGATTGAGCGCCGAGACGACCTCTCCCCAGCCCTCGACATCGGACTCCGCGTTCTGGCTGACGAAGGCGGCCAAGCCGATCTTCTTCTTACTGGCGATGCTGACGCTGGCGGGAGTCTACGCTGCGTTTCAGGTTCCAATCGCCGTCTTTCCAGACACCAACTTTCCCCGCATCGTCATCGGCATCGAGAACGGCGTGATGCCCGTGGAACAGATGCAGGTCACGATTACGAAGCCGATCGAGGACGCGATGAACTCGGTTCCGGGCCTGCTGACCGTGCGCAGCACGACCAGTCGTGGGTCGGCGGAAGTGAGTCTGTTCTTCGCCTGGAACGTCGATATGGCGCTGACGTTGCAGCTGACTGAGGCCGCGTTGTCGAAGGTTCAGTCCGAGTTGCCCGTGACGGCCAAGCTGACGACCAATCGGCTGACCTTCGCGACCTTCCCGATCGTTGCCTACGCGCTGGTCGCCGACGAAAAGGTAACGGGCATCTCGCAATCGGCCCTGTGGCAGCTTGCCACCTACGAGCTGAAGCCGCCGCTAAACCGCGTCAACGGCGTGAGCACCGTCATCGTTCAGGGTGGTCAGGTGCCCGAGTTCCACATCGTTCCGGATCCCGCGAAGATGCAGGCCGCCGGGGTGACTGTTCTGGACCTGCAGACGGCGGTGCAGAACAGCAACATCATCGATTCGCCGGGCCTCTACAACGCGGACCACGACCTCGTACTGGCGCTGGTGAGCGCGCAGGCTCACTCGGCGGAGGAGCTGGGCGATCTGGTCGTGAAGACCACGGCCGGCGGCGCTCCGGTTCGCATCGCGGACGTGGGAACCGTGGGACCGGCGGCGATGCCGAAGTACACGATGGTCCAGGCCAACGGCAAGCCCGCTGTGCTGCTGAACATCGCTCGCCAGCCGACAAGCAATACGGTCACGGTAGCTGCGGGCCTGGCGGTTGAGGTGGAGAAGCTCGCCAAAATTCTGCCGTCCGGCGTGCACCTGATCCCCTTCTACGACCAGTCGGAGTTGGTGCATGAGAGCATCGCCAGCGTGCGCGATGCGATCCTGATCGGCCTGCTGCTCGCCTGCCTGATCCTGTTCCTGTTCCTGCGCGATCTTACCTCGTCACTGATCGCCGGACTCGTCATCCCGGTCACTGTCGCGATCACGATTCTGTTTCTCTGGGCCATCGGCCAGAGCTTCAACCTGATGACGCTTGGCGGTCTGGCGGCGGCGATCGGTTTGGTGATTGACGATGCGATCGTGGTGGTAGAGAACATCGTCGTCCATCGCGACTCCGGTCAAAGCCGGGCCGAGGCAGTCCGCTCCGCGCTAAAAGAGATCATGATCCCGCTGGTCGGATCCACGATCACACCGGTCGTCGTCTTTCTTCCGCTGATCGCGGTTACGGGCGTTACCGGAACCTTCTTCCGCGCGCTCGCTGTCACCATGACGGCATCGCTGCTGACGTCGTTGATGCTGGCGCTGACCTTCACCCCCGCACTCTCGCTCTCGCTGTTGCGCAAGGCTGCGAGCGGCAAGGCGCATGAGCACGAGAGCGGCCCGATGATGACGCGCATCCTCCATGTCCACGGTCGTGCTTTATCGTGGACGATCGAGAAGCCGTGGGCCATCGGGGCAATTGCGGTTGTGTTGCTCGCCGCTGGGTACTTTGCTTTTACGCAGCTTGGGTCCAACCTTCTGCCGGAGATGGACGAGGGCGCGTTCATCATCGACTACATCATGCCTGCCGGCAGCTCGCTTGACCAGACGGGCGCGGCGCTCGACAACGTCGACAAGATTCTGCACAACATTCCGGAGGTCCTGATCACCTCCCGCCGGACGGGCCTTCAGCTTGGCCTTGCCGCCGTTACGGAGGCCAACACCGGTGACATCTCCGTCCGCCTGAAGAAGGACCGCAAGCGGCCCATGGACGAGATCATTGCGGACGTTCGCGACAAGATCAAGGACGAAGAGCCTGAACTCGATATTGAATTCGTGCAGGTGCTTGAAGACATGGTCAACGACCTGTCCAACTCGCCCGAGCCGATCCAGATCAAGCTCTTCTCGAATGATGCCAAGCTGCTCCACGAACTCGGGCCGAAAGTTCAGGATGCGATCAAAGCTATTCCGGGCATTGTCGACACGCAAAATGGAGTTGATAACACGCTCAGCGGGCCGGCGACCATGTTCAAGGTGAACCCCTCCGTCGCGAGTCGTATGGGCTTTACGCCGCAGGAACTGGCCGAAGATGCGACGTCTCTGATGGATGGACTGGCGATGACGGATCCGATGATTATCGACGGTCGACCCTACACGGTTCGCATTCGGATGTCCGACGAACACCGCTCTTCGCTCGACGATATTCAAAACACGGTGTTTAACTCCTCGTCCGGCAAGACGGGAACGCTGGGCGCAATGGCCGACGTGATTGAACTGCCGCCGCAAAATGAGATCCGCCGCGAAAACCTGAAGCAGGTTCTGCTGGTAAGCGGACGGCTGGAAGGCTCAGACCTGGGCGGTGCGATCGTCAAGGTGAAGAAGGCCGTGGACGATCTGAATCTTCCCGCCAGCGTAACGGTCGAGTACGGCGGAACCTACGAGGAGCAACAGAAGGCGTTCTCCGAACTGAGCCGCGTGCTGCTGTTGGCGCTTGGGCTCGTCTTCGGTGTGCTGCTGTTTGAGTTCCGCAACTTCTCCGCGCCGTTGGCAATTTTGACCAGTTCGGTACTCTCGATTACCGGCGTTGTGTTCGCTCTGTTCATCACTAGAACCGGCTTGAACGTGGCCAGCTACATGGGCCTCATCATGGTCATCGGCATCGTCGCCAAGAACGGCATCCTGCTGCTGGATGCCGATGAGCGTGCACGCGCCAACGGTGCCGGCGCGCTTGACGCGATGATGCAAGCAGCGCAACGCCGGCTGCGTCCGATTGTGATGACCGCCGTCGCAGCGATGTGCGGGATGCTGCCGCTGGCCTTTGCCCTGGGCGCGGGTTCGGAGATGCTGCAACCGCTGGCTATCTCAGTTATCGGTGGCCTGGTAATCTCAGTCGGGCTTAGCTTGATCGTGACGCCGGCGATCTACTACCGG